>CAJUSN010000051.1 GCA_910589095.1 uncultured Muribaculaceae bacterium | reverse complement strand
GGACCGGCAAAAGCCATAACCATTGCTGCCGCTATTGAATTGGGCTCGCGACGCACAGCTGCCGAGATAAAGGAATCGCCTGTCAGCTCCTCTTCCGATGCCTACAGAGTCCTGTCTGAACATCTTGTGAATTTACCTCATGAAGAGTTTTGGGCAATTTTTCTGCGCAGGAACCATACGGTTATTTCAGTGGAACAGATTGCATCGGGCGGCACGGCCGCGACCTATGTTGATGTGAAGCTCATTTTGAAGAAAGCCCTCGACAACCTGGCCGATGCGCTGATTGTGGGGCATAACCATCCGTCAGGCAACCTTAATCCATCGACAGCCGATGACAATCTGACCAAGCGAATAAAAGATGCGGCCAAGCTTATGGATATACCACTGCTTGACCACATCGTTGTGACTGCGTCGGGATTCTACTCCTATGCGGACCATGGCCGCATGTGATTCTTGCTGCAAGAATCCGGGAAATCCCTTGTGTTTCAATGCATCTCTTTTTCAAGAGCTATGCGGTTGGCTTTCTTAACCGCTATTGTAATATGGGGACACACATTCTCTGCTCCCACCAATTTGTCAATGCCCGCATTGTCAAGCACAGTGTGAACCTCGGGTTTTACACCTGAAAGCACCACACGGATGCCTGCACGCATTGATTCTTTGATAAGAATCTCGAGATTATGTACGCCTGTGGCATCAATAAACGGAACTTTGCGCATACGGATGATTCTAACCACAGGCTTTGCACCGGGTGTGGTGCGCATAAGTTCATCAAACTTTGTGGCCACTCCGAAGAAGAACGGACCGTCGATTTCGTACACTTCCACGCCCTTTGCCACGTCAAGCACTTCGTGACGAGTCGATTCTGAACCCTCGGCCACGTCAAGCTGTTCACCGTAAACCCGTATCTGCGTGTTCTCTGTCACGCGGCGAAGGAACAGTATTATGGCGAGCAACAGACCAATTTCTATTGCAATTGTGAGATCGAATATCACTGTAAGCAGGAATGTAACTGCGAGAACGGCAACGTCGCCCTTGGGATTTGTCATGATGCCACGGATGGTGCGCCAGCCGCTCATGTTGTAACTTACAACTATGAGCACTCCGGCCAGACAGGCCATTGGCACAAGATTGATCAGCGGCATGAGGAAAAGGAATATGAGCAGAAGTACAGCTGCGTGTACAACTCCGGCCACCGGTGTGCGGCCACCGTTGGTGATGTTTGTCATTGTGCGGGCGATGGCTCCGGTTACCGGAATACCTCCGAAGAACGGTACCACAATGTTGGCAACTCCCTGCCCGATCAGTTCAGTGTTTGAGTTTGTGCGAGAGCCGGTCACACCATCGGCAACGGTTGCCGACAGCAGCGATTCGATAGCGCCCAAAATTGCTATGGTGAAAGCCGACGGGAGCAGCTCGTTGATGGTATCCATCGAGAGCTCGAATCCATGGGGGAGGGGAATGTCGGTGGAGAGGTTGCCGAAACGGTCTCCGATGGTGGTGATATGCACACCTTCTACATTTCCGTTGATATACCATACTATTCCGGTCACAACAATAATGGCTATCAATGCTCCGGGGAGTTTCTTGGAAATGAAAGGCACGGCTACTATAATAAGGAGAGAGATGATTCCAACGGCCGTGGTCATAGGATCGATGTGATCCAGATTGCTCAGGTAAGTGCCCCATTTAGGTACAAAAGCCGCGGGAACGTCCGTCAGTCCTAGTCCCAGAAAATCATTGATCTGAGTGGAGAAAATGGTCAGCGCGATACCTGCCGTGAACCCAACCACAATAGGGTAGGGGATGAACTTGATGACAGTGCCGAGATGAAACAATCCAAGCAACACAAGTATCAGTCCAGCCATAAGGGTGGCTATAGCCAGCCCCTCCAGTCCGTAGTTGGCAATGATACCATATACTATTACAATAAAAGCACCCGTAGGGCCACCTATCTGAACAGTACATCCGCCAAGTGCCGATACTAAAAAGCCGCCGATTATAGCTGTAATCAAGCCTATGGACGGACTTACACCACTGGCTATTGCAAATGCCACGGCAAGGGGAAGGGCTACAACCCCAACCACAATGCCTGCTATCAAATCGGCCTTTAATTGCGCTCCAGAATAATGGCGCAAGGCCCCGAAGAGTTTCGGCTTGAAGTCGATTGGTCCGGAAAATGTCATAAAATTACCTTAGAAATAGAAATGTGAAAAACCTATTGAAAATGTTGGAAATGAGTAATTTGGTCATGAATCGGATTGGTCCGTCCAACAGATTGGTCCGATTGGAGTGCAAAGTTAATGCTTTTCCGTCATGTTTCAAAATAAATGTTAAAAACAAGCCTGCTCGCTTCAAGCATGTACTCTCATGGCGGAGTATTTATTAATTTTGTAATCCAAGAAATTGTTTATTCCATGATTGAATATATACGCGGCTCCATAGCCGAACTTACCCCTACTTATGCTGTAATTGAGGCATCGGGAATAGGATATATGATTTGCATTACGCTTCCTGCTTATACAGCGCTCACCGGCCAAACTGAAGCCAAACTTCTCATTCATGAGGCCATCCGTGAGGATGCTTATCAATTGTATGGCTTCATTTCCGTTCAGGAACGGGAGTTGTTCCGCGCTCTCATTGGCGTATCTGGAGTAGGGGCCAACACTGCCCGGATGATCCTCTCGTCCATAGCTGCTCCCGAGCTCGAAGGTGTAATAATTAGCGGAGATCATGCCCGATTGAAAAATGTGAAAGGTATAGGGACTAAAACAGCGCAACGCATCATTGTGGATCTCCGCGACAAGATTAAGCCGTCGGCCGACGCGGTGCTCCCCGCCACGGCTGTGGTTTCCGAAGTATATGAAGAAGCTTTGGCCGCGCTTACAATGCTCGGTTTCCCACGTCCTCAGAGCCAGAAAACTCTGAAAAAAATCTTTGACGCCGATCCTCTTGTAAAAGTTGAAACCGCCATAAAGCGCGCACTTGCCATGATGTGATTCCGGCCTTTTCCTTACAATAAAACACCTGCCGGTACGTTAAATTTATGTTCGGCAAGGACTGCCGCCTTGCGCGTTCATCTCCGCAATTGTCACTGATGGACATTTGCGATCCGATTACATTGCAGTGGCTCAAAAAGATACCGACATAAAATTACATAAATCCTCACGTCGAGGCCTTGAATTTGGACGTTGGCTCATGCTGGCTTTTATGCTGGCTGCAGTCATTGTCGGTTCCATGCTTGCAGGTGCACAGTATATCAAGACTGACCCCACACCGCCGGCACCTCCACCTCCGCCTCTTCCACCGATTGACTCTATAATGCTACCTTCGCCTGTGCAGCAAACTGTGCCTCAGGGTTACGAAGAGCTAATGGCAAGGGAATTTGCCAATGACTTGGCCACACCCTCCAATGTGCGAACCGTTACGGATTATGACCCAGCGACAGGTTGTTATGTTATACGCACGCGCGTGGGCGATATGGACATCACAACTCCATTCATACTTACTCCGCAGCAGTACAATGACTGGCAAACACGCAAGTCAATGCAGGAGTATTACCGCAAACGCAACTCTGAAGCGCTGACACAGAAAGAGAAGCAGCCATTTGATATTCTTGACATGAATTTCGCATTGGGTCCGCTGGAGAAAATCTTCGGGCCTGGTGGAGTGAGTTTGAAAACTCAAGGTTCGGTGCAGATTGACATGGGAATAAAGTCAACCAAAACCGACAATCCGGCTTTGTCGCTCAACTCTCGCCGGCACACATTCTTTGATTTTGACCAGAAGATTCAGGCAACCGTACAAGCTTCGGTGGGTGACCGAATGAAGTTCAACATGACTTACAATACGGACGCTACTTTCGATTTTGATTCCAAGAATATAAAATTGCAGTATGAAGGAAAAGAGGATGATATTGTGAAAAGTATCGAGGCTGGTAACGTAAGCATGACTACCGGTTCCTCGCTCATACGCGGTTCTACAGCCTTGTTCGGTATCAAAAGTAAGCTCCAGTTCGGCAAACTCACGGCTACCGCTCTCGTTTCGCAGCAGAACTCCGAGTCACGCTCGGTTTCAACGAAGGGTGGCGTACAAACAACAGCTTTTTCGGTCAATGCCGATGAGTATGATCAGAACAGGCACTTCTTCCTGGCGCATTTCTTCCGTGATAATTACGACAACTGGGCTTCGAAGCTGCCATATGTAGCTTCCGGGGTGCAAATAACCCGTGTGGAGGTGTGGGTTACTAACAAGACGGGCAACTTCAATCAAAGCCGCAACGTGGTGGCCTTCATGGACCTTGGTGAAAGCTCTCATCTTGCCAATTCATATTGGCACGGTGATCAGGCTTATCCCAATCCCAGCAACTCGTCCAACAATCTTCTCTCAACCATCAAGACGGAATATCCTGATGCACGTAACATCAGCGAAGTGACCCAAGTGCTCCAACCTTTGGCTGCCTTCGGAATTGAAGGGGGGCATGATTTTGAAAAGGTAGAAAGCGCGCGCCTCCTTGGCGAGAGTGAGTACACACTCAACTCAACGCTCGGATATATCTCCTTCAAGAGTCAGATGAACAGCGATGATGTGGTGGGTGTGGCGTTCGAATACACTTACAATGGAAAGGTCTATCAAGTAGGCGAGTTCTCAAGCGACATCACTTCTACGGCACAGTCGCTTTATGTGAAGATGCTCAAGGGAACCACTATCTCCACATCGCTTCCCGCCTGGGACCTCATGATGAAGAATGTGTACTCACTTGGTGCTTACCAACTTCAGCAGGCCAACTTCAAGTTACAAATAAAGTACCTTTCGGATACAACCGGCACGCAGATCAATTATCTTCCCGTTCCCGGCATCTCAGATAAACCTTTGCTTCAAGTCCTGAATCTTGACCGATTGGATTCCAATCAGGAATCTAATTCCGATGGATTCTTTGACTATGTCGAGGGCTACACCGTTATTTCTTCTACAGGTAAGGTCATATTCCCTGTTGTGGAGCCCTTTGGTGAACATCTTGCCAAAAAAATAGGAAATCCGGCGCTTGCCCAGCAATACGTTTATCAAGAGCTATATGACTCTACGCTCGTTGTGGCACGTCAGTTTGCCGACAAGAACAAGTTCATGCTCACAGGAGAGTATCAGGCATCCTCAGGATCTCAGATACGCCTTAATGCCATGAATGTGCCTCGCGGATCGGTCGTGGTTACCGCAGGTGGTGTCACCCTCACGGAGAACTCCGACTATACTGTGGACTACTCTATGGGTATAGTGACCATAACCAACCAGAGCATAATTGACTCCGGGCAAAGCATCAGCGTCACACTTGAAAACCAGTCCATGTTCTCTACCCAACGGAAAACTCTATTGGGACTTGATCTTAATTATAAATTCAGTGACAATTTCAATATTGGAGGTACCCTTCTTCATTATGGAGAGAAAGCGCTGACTGAAAAGGTCAATATTGGTGAAGAAACGGTTAATAACACCATGTGGGGACTTAACTTCGCTTATAACAGTGAATTTATGTGGCTCACGAATCTTGTTAGCAAGATCCCCACTGTTAATGCCACAGCTCCCTCACGCCTTTCCCTTCAGGGTGAGTTTGCTCAGCTCATTCCCCATCAGCAGAAAAGCGGCAGCAATCAGGGTAGCTCATATATAGACGATTTTGAAAGCGCCCAGTCAGGTATCGACCTCCGCTCTCCATACTCTTGGTTCCTTGCTTCTACGCCTTACGACAATTCCGGGTCGGCGCTTTTCCCCGAAGCCGCTCTCTCCAACAATGTGGATTATGGTAAAAACCGAGCCCTGCTCAACTGGTACTACATTGACCGCATGTTCACCTCTCGCAACTCATCGCTTGCGCCCGGTTATATTCGCAACGACCTCAAGCAGCAGAGTAATCCATATGTGCGCGAAATCACTTCTCGTGAAATCTATCCTGACCGCCAGCTCACTTACGGTGAGTCATCCACTATCCAGACTCTCAACCTCTCATTCTATCCCAAGGAGCGAGGTCCTTACAATCTTGATGCCGTCAACATCGATGATCAGGGATATCTCACTCAACCTGAGAAACGATGGGGTGGTATCATGCGCCGACTTGACAACACCAACTTTGAGCAAAGCAATATTGAATACGTTCAATTTTGGCTTCTTAATCCGTTCCTGGATCCGGAAAATCCAAATAGGGAGGGCGGCGACCTTTATTTCAATTTCGGAGAAGTGTCGGAAGATATCCTCAAGGACGGTTTGAAAAGTTACGAAAACGGATTGCCTTATAACGGATCCACCGATAACACCCGCACCACTGTATGGGGGCGTGTCAGCTCCGAAAACTCTCTGACCTATGCTTTTGACAACAGCAACGATGCCCGTCTCAACCAGGATGTAGGTCTTGACGGTCTCCGCAATGATGATGAGTTCACCTTCGACTCCTATTCCCGCTATCTCGACGACCTGAAACGTAAGCTTTCGCCTGATGCAGTGGCTCGCATGGAGTCCGACAAGTTTTCACCTCTGAATGACCCCGCAGGCGATAACTATCATTTCTACCGCGGATATGATTACGATGAGGAACGCCTTTCTATCCTTGAACGTTATAAGCGTTACAATGGAGTGGAGGGCAACTCCCTGTCTCCGGAGGATGCCGGGGATGCTCTTTACCAGTCATCACGCGCCCTTCCCGATGTGGAAGATATCAATCAGGACAACACGCTCAACGAGTATGAGCGCTATTACCAGTATAAGGTTTCAATTCGCCCGGAAGATCTTGTGGTGGGTAAAAACTATATTACTGACAAGCAAGTTTCAGTCGTTCCCACCCGCGACGGCGGTGAACTGGAGGTGGAATGGTACCAGTTCAAAATTCCTTTGGACGATTATGAAAAGATTGTTGGCTCTATCAGCGGCTTTTCAACCATACGTTTTGTGCGCATGTTCATGACCGGGTTCAAAGAAACCACTCACTTGCGTTTCGCCACTCTTGAACTTGTGCGCGGTGATTGGCGTGTGTATGACTTCAACCTTAATAACCGAGGTGATACTCCCGCCGATGGACAGCTTGACGTTTCGGTGGTGAACATTGAAGAGAATTCGGGTCGCACTCCCGTCAACTATGTGTTGCCTCCGGGCGTGACCCGTATTTCCGACCCCGGCCAGTCGCAGGTGGTGCAGCTCAATGAGCAATCTCTTTCTCTAAAGGTGACTGATTTGCGCGCAGGCGATGCCCGTGCCGTTTACCGCAATACCTCGCAGGACCTCCGCAATTACGCACGTATGCAGATGTGGGTGCATGCAGAGCCGCTCATCGACGACACCCGTTCGCTTGCCAATGGTGACCTTTCGGTATTTGTGCGTCTTGGAACTGACGTCAAGAACAATTTCTATGAATATGAAGTGCCACTTCGCCTGACTCCATTCGGTCATTACAGCGACGGAGTATCGGACCGCTACATTGTATGGCCTGAAAGCAACTTCCTTAATTTCAAGCTTCAAAACCTCGTTGATCTTAAAAAGCAACGTAACCAAGCTAAGCGCGAAGGTCAGGAAGGCGTTGGATTTGCAACTCTGTATTCCGATCGTGACCCTGACAACGAGAATAACCGAATGGCAGTGGTCGGTAATCCATCGCTCAGCGATGTGCGCGTCATTATGGTTGGTGTGCGTAATAATTCCGCTGCCATTAAAGATGGAGTGGTTTGGGTGAACGAGTTAAAGGTCACCGATTTTGAAAGCTCGGGTGGATGGGCCGCCGATGGCTCGGCACAACTTGCCGTGTCCGATATAGCTACCCTTAATTTCACTTACCATCATGAGTCGGCAGGTTTCGGCGGGGTAGATCAAGGTCTGAATGATCGTCGTATGGACGACTACTCTCGCTATTCGATGGCTGTGCAGGCCGACATGGGACGTTTCCTCCCTGAAAAGGTTAAGCTACGCGCCCCCATATTCTACTCCATGACCAAAGAGACCACCACCCCGAAGTACAATCCGCTTGATCAGGATGTGTTGCTGAAAGATGCTCTCGAGGGTGCTTCCAAACAAGAGCAGGACTCAATAAAGAGTTTTGCTCTCGAGCGCTCCACTCAGCAAAATTTCAGTATCTCGGGTCTGCAGTTCGATGTGCGTAGCACCAATCCGATGCCTTGGGACCCGGCTAACTTCTCGGTCAATTTCTCGTTCAACAAATCGGCTAAATCTGATCCAACCACCGAGTATGAGAACCTGAACGATTACCGTGGCAGCTTCCAGTACACCTACACACCTTATGTCAAGGGTTTTAAGCCATTCAAGTTCATACGCACCAAGAACAAGAATCTGCAATTCTTCCGCGATTGGGAACTGAATTGGCTGCCCAATTCCATTTCGTTCCTCACAACAATGAGCCGATATTACTACGAGCAGCAGACCCGCAGCGAAACCGACGTGGATTTCCAACTTCCGGTGTCAGTGAGCAAGAATTTCCTTTGGGATCGTCAGCTCGCGCTCACTTGGAACCTAACAAAGACACTGCAACTCACATTCAATTCCAACACCCAGGCCCGAATAGAGGAACCGGTCGGTGCCGTCAACCGTCGCTTGTTCCCGGACAAGTATCGCGAATGGCGCGATACCGTTTGGCAAAGTATTCTCCACATGGGTACACCCTGGGCCTATAACCAGACGTTTACAGGTACCTACCGCGCTCCTTTCAATCGCATCCCGGTGCTTGACTTCATTTCGGCAAATGCAACCTATAACGCAACATATCGGTGGGATCGCGGAGCGACGGTGGAGGATGTCAACATGGGCAACACCATTTCTAATCAGGCTGCATGGAATGTAGATGGTCGTATCAACTTGGAAGGGCTCTACAACAAGAATCCTTACCTTAAAAAAGTTAACACCCGATTCACGGCTTCGCGCCGAGCTACTCCACCTAAAAAAGGTGCTAAAAATGCCAAGACAAACGCTAAACAGAAATCCAATACTCCGAAACCTAAGCGTTTTGAACGTACTTTTGCTCTCAAGCCCGACACTTCTATTGTCATCAAGCACAATCTTAGAAATAAGAAAGTGAAAGTAACGGCAGTGGATGCAAAAACAAATCAACCTTATCCCGTCAAGACTAAGATTCTTGATGCGAATTCAGTGGAGATTCTCAATCGTGACTCGGTCAACGTAAAGTTCACAGTACTGGAGGTAATCAAGCAGAAAACTTTAT
Organism: uncultured Muribaculaceae bacterium; assembly: GCA_910589095.1. Taxonomy (GTDB): domain Bacteria; phylum Bacteroidota; class Bacteroidia; order Bacteroidales; family Muribaculaceae; genus Paramuribaculum. Next base: position 5,619 of record CAJUSN010000051.1, on the reverse strand, counting down.
GGGATGAAGCAGGGGAGTACACCGCGCGTTTCCTCATGTCGACTCGCTCGCTCACAGTGCGCTGGCGCGATACCCGTTCCATGTCTCTCCCACTCTTCCTTCCGGAAATTGGCAACGTGTTCGGTCAGACACGAAGCTATGGCCCCATGGCGCCCGGACTTGATTTCGCATTCGGATTCACTGATGAGACCTATATCCAGCGAGCCAAAGATCGCGGTTGGCTCATGGGTGCTGATGGACAGACGTCTCCTGCAATGTATTCCCACACTCAGGAATTCAACCTTGAAGTGGCACTTGAACCTATTAAAGGTTTGAAGATCCAACTAACAGGAAATCGCACGGACAACCGTACGCGTCAGGTGCAGTTCATGTACGATGACATGCCCACTACATTGGCCGGAAGCTACACCAAAACACATTGCGCCATTGCCACGGCTCTGCGATCGTCATCGGCCAATAACAATTACGAGAGCGCTACGTTCAACCGCTTCCTTGAAAACATTCCTGTTATTGCCGAAAGAGTGGAGAGCCAATACCGTGGCATGACCTATCCCACCACAGGCTTCATGGAAGGCAATCCCAATGCAGGCGCTCTGTTCAATCCGGAAGTGGGTACCGTGAGCGCTACCGGCTCAGATGTCCTCATTCCGGCCTTCATGGCAGCTTACACAGGGACCAATGCCACCACGCAGTATCTCGATCCGTTCCCCTCCTTGGCTCAGATTCTGCCAAACTGGCGCGTGACTTATGATGGCCTTACCCAGATAGCTCCCATCGCCGGAATCTTCAAGAGCCTCACGCTCTCGCACGCCTATCAGTGTACTTACTCAGTGGGTTCCTACTCCTCTTATCTCAACTGGATTTCGGCGTCGGGCGACCGTCTTGGTTTTACCCTTGATGAAATCACCGGACAACCCATTCCATCCTCGCCTTACAACATCTCATCCGTAGCTATCACCGAGCGTTTCGCTCCGCTTATCGGGTTAACCGCAACACTCTACAACAACATGACCTTCAATGCCGAGTATCGCGATTCCAGAACTCTCACCCTCAACACCTCGGCGGGTCAGATCGTCGAGGCTAATCAGAAGGGCCTCACTGCAGGTTTCGGTTATAAGATTGTTGGCTTCAACACTGTGCTAAAGATGAAAGGCTCACAGCAGGGGATAAGCAATGACTTGTCGATTAACGCCGACTTCTCGTATGCTGAAACCACAGCATTGATCCGTCGTATTGAAAACGCATTTACTCAAGCCACTTCCGGTAACCGCACCATTTCGGTTAATGTGGCTGCAAATTATATTCTTTCAAAACGCATGACGCTCGGGCTCTATTTCGAGCATCAGATCAACACTCCTCTGGTTTCATCAACCGCTTATCCCACCACCAACACTGCGTTCGGAATCTCATTCAATTTCTCATTATCACGTTAATTCATCCTCTTCGCCTCCATAAAAGATATGATAAGTTATTTGCAACTTGAAAATATTACCAAAAGTTATGGCGATCGCCTTCTATTTGCGGATGTAACCTTTGGTGTCAATCAGGGCGACAAGATTGGTCTCATTGCCAAGAACGGTACAGGCAAAACCACCTTGCTCAGCATCATAGCCGGACACGAAAGCCCCGACAGCGGTTCTGTAACATTTCGCTCAGGCATACGTGTGGGGTGGGTGGAGCAATCGCCACATTTTCCTGAGGGAGTATCCGTGCTTGAGGCCTGCATGATTCCTGATACCCTTTCGGCAAAAGTTACAGCCCAGTATGAAGAGGCTGTGATGTCAGGCGATGAGGAGCGAATCACAAAGGCGATGGCTGAGATGGATGCGGCTGCAGCTTGGGATTATGACGACCGTCTGTGTCAGCTTCTTACCCGCTTGCAGATTACGGATCTGCAAGCCTCGGTCGATACACTGTCAGGTGGGCAACTGAAGCGTGTGGCCATTGCGCGCACCCTTCTTGAACAGCCCGACCTGCTTATTCTTGATGAGCCCACCAACCATTTGGACATTGAGGTGATAGAATGGCTTGAAGCATATCTTACCCGGCAGAATGTCACACTCCTCATGGTCACTCACGACCGCTACTTTCTTGACAGGGTCTGCAACAAGATTATTGAAATCGACATGCAGCAAACATTCACTTACGATGGCAACTATGATTACTATCTGCGCCGTCGTGCCGAGCGTATAGAGGCTCTTACGGCTGAACTTGCCAAGGTGAAAAATACCCTCCGTCGCGAACAGGAATGGATGCGTCGGCAGCCTCAGGCGCGTGCCGGTAAAGCTCAGTTCCGAATTGACTCATTTTATAAACTTCAAGAGCGCTCGCGAGCCAATTACACGGAGAATAATGTAGAACTGTCCTCCGTCAAGGCTTCCTATATCGGTTCTAAGATATTTGAAGCCGAGGGCATAACCAAGAGTTTCGGTGAAAAAGTGATTCTGCGTGACTTCACTTACACGTTTGCCCGACGCGAACGAGTGGGAATAATCGGTCCAAACGGTGTTGGTAAATCAACTTTCATCAAGATGCTTCAGGGTATAGAGCCGGTTGATGGAGGGAAGTGGAACGTTGGCGAAACCGTGCGCTTTGGTTATTACAGCCAACAAGGTATATCTTTTGACACGAGTAAGAAGGTGATAGATGCGGTCAGCGACATAGCCGAGCATATCGTGCTTGACGACAAACATTCCTATACCCCCATGCAGTTTCTGACTCGCTTCCTGTTTTCGCCGGCCGATCAGCAGAAGTACATCCATACCCTTTCCGGTGGTGAACGTGCGCGCCTGCACTTGGCTGTGACTCTGATGCGACGTCCTAACTTCCTCATCCTTGATGAGCCAACCAATGATCTGGATATCGTTACACTCGGCATTCTTGAAGAATACCTGTCAGAATTCCAAGGGTGTTTGATTGTGATTTCGCATGACCGCTTCTTCCTGGATAATATCGTTGACCATCTTTTTGTTATGGAAGGCGACGGGTATGTAAAGGATTTCCCTGGAAATTATACCGAATATCGCCAATGGCGCAATGAGCAGAAGTCGCGCGAGGCCGCCGAGGCAAAGCGTGAACAGCAACCGGATTCAAAACAAAAAGAGAGGCGTGCGGAACGCCCTCGCAAGCTCTCGTTTAAGGAACGCAAAGAGCTTGAATCACTCACTGAGGAGATTGACCGTCTGACGGAAGAGAAGAAGTCAATTGAAGCTATGTTTGCTTCCGGAACGCCTCTTGAGGATGCTGATGGTGTTTCACGCCGCTATAATGAGTTGACTGAACTCCTTGACGAGAAAGAACTCCGCTGGCTGGAGCTCTCCGAGATTGAGGGATGAGAAGTTTCCTCGTGCTAATTCACTTGGTGAGTGAGAATCAATATCCCTGACGGTATTTTTCGTGGTCGATATCTTCAAGAATTGACAGATATGATGCGTAGCGCGACTGCGCTATGCGTTGCTCCTCCAGCGCTTCGCGCACAGCGCATCCCGGCTCATGAGTGTGTGTGCAGTTGTTGTAACGGCAGTGGGCAGCCTCGGCAAATATCTCCGGGAAGAAGTGAGCCACTTCATACCGATCATAATCTATCGTCCCGAAACCTTTCACTCCGGGAGTGTCAATAATGTAGCCACCTTCCGGGAGAGGGAACATCTCGGAGAATGTAGTGGTGTGCATTCCGGTCAAGTGCGTGGCTGATATTTCAGCGGTGCGCAATTGGAGCGTAGGGATTATTTCGTTGATTATAGATGATTTCCCAACTCCCGAGTTCCCCGAGAGCAATGTGGTTTTTCCCCTGAGTGCATCTCGGATTTCATCTATTCCTTGATGATTCTTTGCTGAGGAATGGATAACCTTGTAGCCTATTGATGTGTAGAGATATGTCACCGCTTCCAGTAGCTCCTGCGAGTCAGGATCCGTCAGGAGGTCGGTCTTGTTTATAACGATAACGGCGGGAATACGGTAAGCTTCGGCCGTTGAAAGGAAGCGGTCGATGAATGTGGTTGAGGTTACAGGATGGGTAAGCGTCACAATCAGCATGGCCTGATCCAAATTGGCGGCTATGATGTGAGCCTCTTTCGACAAATTGCTGGCACGGCGTATAATATAGTTCTTACGGGGATGGATATCCGTAATGTAAGCGGCCCCGTCGGGACCTTCGGTTATCACCACGCGGTCGCCGACGGCCACCGGGTTGGTCGTTCGGATCCCTTTGAGTCGGAAGCGTCCTTTAATTTTGCAATTTACTTCGCGGTTGTCATCCGTAGCCACGGTATAGCTGCTGCCGGTGTTTCTTATTACAAGAGCGTCCATGTTGTGGTGATTCAATGATGGGGTTTTACATGACAAAGTCCTGACAATTGTGTGTCGGGACTTTGTTAAAGTTGCAAATAGAAGTGGCTCAGATTAATCAGTCAACCAAAGCCACGAGAATCTCTTTCTTTTCGTCGTCGGTTTCGCTGAAGGCCACTTTGTTTTCGCGGGCAAGCCAACCGAGAGCTGCATAAATTTCTTTTTCTTTAAGTTTGGTGATTTTTTTGAGCTGTTTCATGCCTAAAACGTCTGCTTCGTTGAGTGCATTCCACACTTCTCCTGCCCAAAATCCAATGATGTCTGTTGTCATTTTTAATGTTATTAGTTTGTTAAACAATATATAGGTTTGGTTATAGTTGCTTGCAAATGTACGAAAAAAACGTAAAATACAATCACCAATGATAACAATTTAGCGGACAAATTGGTTCTATTGACCTAAAAAAGTGCGGTTTTATTAAAAAAATGTCATTGAACAGGACGTTTTCCCTCTTCTGTGGAATGTTCATAGAAGGGAGTTTCAGTCAAGCCCGAGGCTTTTTATGCGCTCAGATGCCACTCCGTACATTCGGGCCTTCTGGGCATCGGCGCGTGCATCGTCAGGTCTATAGCGAGCCTTGTTCAGCATGGCGCGGTAAAGGTAAAGTTCGCCGTCGGTTGGATCAAGCTCGATTCCGCGAGCGATATCCTCCGAAGCTTCTCCAAGTTGGTCGGTCATGAGGTAACACAGGGCACGTGCCGAGTAATCTGTTGCAGTTGGATTAGCCTCTATAACTTTACTCAGCAAGGGGATAGCTTCGTGATAATGGCCGGAGTAAGTGAAAAAGTTGGCTTCGGCAAGGTAAGTGGCATTATTGTCAGGAAAGAGATGCTTCATTTTTTCTATATCGGCCACGCATGTGGAGTCATCGCCCAAACTGAAACTTATCATAGAGTGATAATATAGAGGCTCAACCAATGTGCTGTCAAGAGCTATTATGCGCGAATAGTCATGGAGTGCATCCAACGGTCGGCCCATAGCCGTGTACACTTTGGCTCGGTTTTGAAGTACCGTAACGGATGCGGGCGCTTTTCGGTGCGCATCACTGAGTGTTTCTATGGCAAGTGTATCGGCGCCTGCATAGAATTGTACCATGCCTATGTTCGATTGAAGCAATATATTCATCGGATTTTCCGGTTCCATTCGTATTGCATCGCGCAGATACTCTATCGCTTCTTCGAATTTTGTATCGGAAATGGCTTTGTCGGCTTTGCCCACAAGTTCATAGTAGGCCTTTGACGGTTCTGCTGCTCTTGCCTCCGGCAAGATTATCG
>CAJUSN010000050.1:9047-14935 GCA_910589095.1 uncultured Muribaculaceae bacterium | reverse complement strand
GAGTGGCAAGCGCGATGATACACAATTGGCTTGTGGTCATTATTGGAGTTATATTTATAAGAATATTCCTGATGGCAAAGTCATCGAACGCTGCTATTTCGATATGAATAGTTGGCAGTATTCAGAAGATTGGGAGAACCCCGAATGGGAGATTGGAGATAACACGAAGACAATATTAGGGTATGAATGTGTTGTGGCTTCAGCCAATTATCGCGGCCGCAAATGGACTGCATGGTTCGCCCCTGAGATACCTATTCAGGAAGGTCCGTGGAAACTCTGTGGCCTGCCGGGGTTGATTCTTGAAGCACACGACGCCAATAATGAATATATTTTTGAAGCCAACGGCCTTGTGCAGAATCCCAATTCAGCAGTCGGGATTTTCACTTATGATGACAAACGGGGCTACACTACAGTGAACCGCGACAAGTTTTTCAACAACTGGTGGAAATACAAAAATTCCAATTTTGCGGCAAAGATGCAGGCAGCCTACGGAGTGGGTAATGCCAGCCCCACCGAAAAGCCAAAGCCTATTATGTACGATAAAGAGGAAACCAATTATCCCCACGATTTATGAGCCGATTGATATTCATAATAGCTTTTGCCTTGGCTGCGCTGACGGGCGTGGCACAGATCAATGTGTCGGGCGTTGTGGTTGAGGAAGGCTCGCAGGAGCCGCTGCCCGGAGCATCGGTGATTCTGCGCAATCCGCAGGGCAAAATAAAAAAATACGCCACATCCAACGCCAACGGCAAGTTTTCAATTTCCACACCCGAGATCAAGGGTTACACTCTTGACGTGTCGATGATGAGCTTTGCGAAGCAGACCGTAAAGCTTGACAGCGTCAAGTTACCGGTTACCGTTGCATTGAGTCCTTCGGCTACAATACTAAAAGAAGTTGCGGTTAAAGCAGACCGTATACGCGAACAGGGCGATACAATAACATATAATGTAGGAAGCTTCGCCCAGTCGCAGGACCGCAGCATTGGCGATGTGTTGAAACGCATGCCGGGTATTGAAGTGTCGAACTCCGGCAAAATCCAGTATCAGGGCGAGGATATTAACAAGTTCTACATAGAGGGTTCCGACCTCTTGGGTGGAAAATACGGCATAGCCACCAACGGCATTAACCATGATGATGTGGGAGCGGTGGAGGTGATGGAGAATCATCAGCCCATGCAGGTGCTGTCGGGTATCAGTTTCTCCGATAAAGCAGCAATCAATCTCAAGCTGAAGAACAAGGCCAAAGCCACATGGACTTTTCATGGCGATATCGGAGGCGGTTACTCCTGGCAACCTGACGGTGCCGTGTGGGATGGTGAACTGTTCGCAATGGCAGTTATGCCTGGCTTCCAAAGCATAACTACATTCAAGACCAACAATATAGGCGAGGATCTCTCGGCAAGCGCCACTGATTTTTTCGCGTCGAGCCGTGCGACCGGATTGAGCCAGTACGTCAGTGTGTCGCTCCCCGGAGTGCCAAATCTTAGCCGCAAACGCACGCTGTTCAACCGTTCGGCTTTGGTATCGACCAATTCCCTTTGGAAAGTGAAAAATGGCGAGTTTAAAGCACAGGTTGACTACTCGTTCAACCGTGTCACAGCCCAGGCAGGCAACATCACTACATATTTTCTCGAAAGCGGGGACCGAGTGATTACCGAGAATCGCGATGGACGCGACCGATCACATTCTCTTTCCGGCAAGTTTATTTATGAGGTCAATCAAAAGACAACTTTCATCAACAACACCCTCTCTACAAATATTGACTGGGATGACGTTCAGCTCGGTGTCACCGGCTCGTTGCCAAACGACCAATCGGCAAAATTGCCTGACTACTACGTTGCCAACAAATTTAAGATGATCAAGCGGTTTAACGGCAAACATTTGGTTACCTTTCAGAGCAATAACGAATGGGAGTCGCTACCTCAGACGCTTAATGTTTCATTGGACGGTAACAATTTAAGGCAACACGTGGGCGACCATGCCTTCTATACCCATGAGAGTGCAGCCTATGCTTTCTCAATCAAGGGAATTACCGTTAGTCTTGAAGGTGGAGTGAAAGGATATTTGCGCTCGCTCAATACTGACCTTCCTGATATGCCGGCCGAGCTCCCGGGAGTGACGGAGAATGTGCTAAATACAAACTATTTCACAGTCTATGCCACCCCGAAGTTTGAATATTGGGTAAAGCGAGTGAATTTCACTCTCAACGCCCCCGTGAGCTTCGCGCATTACACATTTTATAAGGCTCTTGCCAACCGCTCCGAGGTGTATTTCTCACCCTCGCTCAGCATGAACTGGAAACCTAACAACCGCTTTTCGATGACGCTGCGAGGGGCCACAGGTCGTTCGCCGATGAATCTCAACATGATTCAGCCCGGCTATATCATGACTAACTACCGCACATTCAAGCAGGGCGTGGATGATTTTTACAACTCCACCACTCAGCGCGTTTCGGCAAGCTTCTCTTACAAGCACACACGCCGCGGTCTGTTTGCCAACGCTATGGTGTCGCAGTCATGGTCGCACCTGCCTTACACAATGGTGCAACAGCTCTACGGCGATTACATCGTGTATTCCTACGCAGATGCCAAAAGCGACGGAAAGAATCTGATGACCATGGTTAACCTCGGAAAGACTCTCGATTTCATGCGAGGCTCGGCAAACGTCAACGGTTCATTCAACCGCAGGGAGACCCAGCGCATCTCTGAAAACAGCGATATCAATTCCGTGAGCCTTGGCTGGAGTGTGGGTGCTAAAATCAATGGCGCGCCGATCAAGTGGCTGAGTTTCGACTATTCGATAGACTTCTCCAACAGTCAGCTTCGAATGAACGGAGTCAAGAACTCATGGCTCAGCGGGATGGAAAACTCCCTGCTCATCAATATCATGCCTCACTCTAAATGGGAATGGCGCATTATGGGTGAACACTATCGCAATGAGCTTACCTCCGACACATATAAAAACGTGTTCCTACTTGACACAAAGTTGGTCTATAAACTCAACAAGCGCATCGAACTCTCCGCGATGCTCAACAACATCTTCAATCAACGCACATACAATTACACAACCTACAGTGAGCTCTCCTCCTTCGAGTCTCAACGGTGGCTCCGCGGACGCGAACTGCTGTTCACAGTCTCCTTAAGAAAATGAAAAAGTTACTCACCATCACAATAATGTGCCTTGTGGCGATAGCCGCAGTGGCCCAGGATAAAGCCAATATCCGAGTAAGCTATATCCAAAAATATAAAAATCACACGGGCTACGACATTGAGAAGAAATACATCCTCTACACCAACGGAGCGACCTCTAAATTTTGTGATCCAGTGGCAGAATACGTTGACTCCTTGTGTTCAACTCCGAAAGGGAAAGAGGAATACAATATGATGTTGACAAAAGCAATCGAATCAGGTTCTACACCTTTAAGTCCTTCGTCAACGTTATGCGTATTCCAATCTCTCACGGACAATAGCGTGAACGTTTTTGACCAATCGGGCAGTGACTACTATACATATACCGAACCTATGGATGAGATGGAATGGACAATCGGAGATTCAACAAAAATCATACTTGGCTATGAGTGTCTAATGGCAATAAGTAATTACCACGGTCGGGAATGGACTGCTTGGTTCACTCCCGAAATTCCTGCGTCATTCGGTCCATGGAAATTCCATGGCTTGCCCGGTCTGATTCTTGAATCGGTCGATGCAGCCAATATGTATATGTTCGAAGCTACGGGCTTGGAGAGATGTTCAAAAGAAATCGCCCCCCTTTTTTCAAAATCAGACTATCCCCGAGCCAACCGCAAGGAGATGCTCAAAGCGGCCAGGTATATTCTTGATAATCCGTATGCTTATCTTGCTGCGGTAACGGGGCAATCTGTTGAAGAGTTAAAGGATGATGAGGACGAAGAAGAAAGCATCAACAAAGACTGGGATTACCTTGAAACTGATTACAAATAATTTAATATGAACAGATCAATAATCACATTAGCATTGTGCTTTGTGGCAATAGCTTCGGTCGCTCAAGATACAGCCGATATAGAAGTCAGCTACAATTACAAACATTTTCATAGAACCGGCAAGGAACAAAATCATCAATTAGTGTTGCTTGCCAATCCAACCGAATCCAAGTTTTATAGTCCTGAGACTGAATATGTGGACTCTTTGGAATTTACTCCGGAAGGTAAGGAGGTCTATAATCAGATGAAAATGGCTGCTTTCACTTCCGGTAATATCAAATCAGCACCGTCCAGAAAGGTTCCAATGTACATACTAAAATCAAGGGCATCGGGTACTACTGAAGTATATGATGGACAAATTGCTATGATGTTTACATATACGGAGCCTTATGAGGCGCAAAACTGGATGGTTGCTGATTCAACAAAAACAATACTTGGATATGAATGTACAATGGCAACCTGTGAGTACAGAGGCCGCAAATGGACTGCTTGGTTTGCCGTCGATGTTCCCATACAAGATGGCCCCTGGAAACTGTCAGGACTACCCGGTTTAATTCTTGAAGCGACTGAAAGCACAGGACAACATGGGTTTACAGCAACAGGAATTCAACCAACTCAACGACAAATCACACCAGTTTTAGGAAAAGACCATTACGAGAAAACCGACCGTATTTCAATGTTGAAGGCTTTACGACGTTTTGAGGATAATCCAGAGGCTGGTCTGAGTGCAGCTCTTGGTGTCAAAATCACAGTGAAGGACGGGGTGAAAGTGGATAAGAACCTCGATTTTCTTGAAACCGACTACCGATAAAGATTTGAACAGAAAACTTACGGCAGTAGTACTTATTTGTGGCTTTATTTAACGGATTGTTGAAACAGTATGAATATGAAAATTAAGATGTTAATCGTTGCGCTCTATTGTTTTGCGCCGTCAGTCGTGGCAAGCGCAGCGGAGCGGGCCGAGATTAAGGCCGGATACAACTTCAGCTATGTCAGCTACCAAGACACGACAAAAGCAAACACGGAAAAAATGACGTTGCTTTGCAACGCCACAAACTCAAAGTATTTTAATGAAATGAGTGAGTATTGTGATTCTATGACGTCTACGCCCGAAGGAAAAAAGAAACTGCGGGAGATTCAAGTGGCTGCATGGATGACGCAGACACCAGAAGGTGTGACCATAGATATGCGCAAGGGTAACGCGCCCCGAAAAAAGGTAGGCTTGTATGTGTTCAGTACGCCGGAAACTGTTGTGGTTTATGATAAATTTGCCACTGATTTGTCAACTTATTCAGAGCCTGCATCTGAACAGCAATGGGAGATTGAGGCTGACTCAGTCAAAACTATTCTTGGTTACGAGTGTGTTATGGCCCGGAGCGATTACCACGGACGGAAATGGCGTGCGTGGTTCACTCCTGAAATACCTGTTGGATTCGGCCCGTGGAAACTGCGTGGATTGCCGGGACTTATTATGGAGGCTGAGGCGGATGGCGCAGGAAATTTCCGATTCATCGTCACCGGTGTGGAGAAGAGCGGCTCAGAGTTGACACCGATTTACAGCAAAACAGCATACCAGAAAGTTGATAGACTCAAAGCGCTTGCCGATGCTGAATATTTCATTAACCACAAGCTTGAGATATTATCAACCCAATTTGCAGGAACAATCCAGCGGAGCTCCAACAATAACGAACCACAATTCACATCTCAATTCGCCATTGAATGCGACTATGATAAACCATAGGGATTCATCTTAATGATTATTATTCTTGTGGCAATTGGAAGATAGCGGACAATCGTTGCATCCTGCCGTCGATGTTTTAGCTTTTGCGTCGCAATCACACTCCTTCGATCCACCCGAACAGCATCCGCTACCCTTGTGGCCGCGGATGCGTTTTATTATCCAAATGCAGCAATATATTAACAATATGAT
>CAJUSN010000050.1:0-9037 GCA_910589095.1 uncultured Muribaculaceae bacterium | reverse complement strand
ACACTGAAGGATGTCGTTTAGATTCATGATTGTCGGATGTGTTTTTCATATTCCATTGCAAAATTCGGAGTAGTTCCCCCCTGAGCTATAAGATGCTCAATTTCCAACGGCGTAAAGAATCTTAATTCTTCTATGTCGCCCTCTTCAACTTTTGGAGTGTAGCCTTCCGGCGCCACGGCCTTAAAACAATTAACGAGTTCCCGCTCTACAGGACTCTCGAAAAGATAGCTGACTAAGTGATGGGGAGTGAACTCGGTCAGTCCAATTTCCTCGGACACTTCTCTAATGAGAGCATCCTCAATTGACTCACCGAAGGATACGTGGCCACCTACCGCCGCGTCCCATTTGCCCGGCTGTATCTTTTTTGTGAGAGAACGTAACTGAAGTAGCAGCCTTCCATCTTTATCAAAGAGATGAAGGTGAACCACCGGATGAAGCAGACGTTCTGGTCCATGACATTTGCTTCGGGATGCTGCAGCAATGGTCTGGCCGGTGGGAGAAACCACCGGGAGTATTTCTTCATTTTCCATTTTTTAATTTCTTTATCTTTGCATTAAGCTGTCCGGGTGTAAGTGTCTCGGGATATTCATCAAATGGGAGCAGGAACCGGCATCCTGTGGCGTAGCCGGAGCATCCGAATGCTGAGCGGCCTTTGACTATGTGGCCGGCACCGCAATGAGGGCATACTATCTGCTCATATTTTCTTACAGCCGCAGCACGCGGTTTCTTTGGCTTGGAAGCGGGCGCAGCGCCGGCTCCCTTTGATGAAGTGGGCAAGGATGCCGTCTCCTGGTCGGTAATGATTTTTCTGTAATTATTATCGCTTAACACTGCAATTACAACTTCTGAAATCATTTCCTTAAGCTCAGCGATGAAGCGGGACGAGGAATAATCACCGCGTTCAATCAAACGCAACTTGTTTTCCCAAATTCCTGTGAGTTTTGCACTTTTTAACAGCTCAACGGTGATCAACGAAATCAGTTCAATTCCTGCTTTTGATGCACGCAGGCTTTTTTTGTCGCGATAAATATACCGTCTTTTATGGAGCGTTTCGATAATTGCAGCACGGGTGGAAGGACGTCCAATGCCATTCTCCTTCATAGCATCGCGAAGCTCTTCATCATCTATTGTACGTCCGGCCGTTTCCATAGCGCGTAGAAGTGTACCCTCGGTGTAATATTTGGGGGGCTGGGTAGCTTTCTTCTGCAGGTCGGGGATATGGGGGCCTGACTCTCCAACTGTGAACTGGGGCAGTGTCGTTTCCTGATCTTTATCCTTGTCGGCATCTGATTTACGATCATTGGCATAAATTGCACGCCATCCAGGCTCAAGAATGGTTTTGCCGGTAGCTTTGAATTCAAAGTCAGCAACTTTGGCCATTACTGCAGTTGAAGCAAATGTGCAATCAGGATAGAAAGCCGCAATAAATCTCCTGGCAATTAAATGATACATTAACTTTTCGTTGCCTTCAAGTCGGTCAGGAAGCACTCCGGTAGGAATTATGGCATGGTGATCAGTGACTTTTGCATTGTCAAATACCTTTTTGCTCTTCGGTAACTTTGAAAGCGACAGCAGTGGCGATGTGAGGGATGCATAGGGTGTTAACCGTCGAAGTATATCAGGGACTTTAGGATAAACATCCAGGGGCAGATACGTGGTGTCCACACGTGGATATGTAGTCACCTTCTTTTCATAAAGTGATTGGATGAGTTTTAGCGTTTCATCTGCCGTCCATCCCCACTTTTTATTGCACTCTACTTGCAGCGAGGTCAAATCAAAAAGTCGCGGAGGTGCTTCTTTTCCCTTCTTTTCCTGAATGTCAGTGACGGTCAATGGAATTCCTGAAATGGCTTCCATCACCTTTCGGGCATCCTCTTCCGATGAGTATCTGCCAGCTGTGGCAGAGAATGAAATTTCACGATAAGTGGTGCGGATCTCCCAATAGTCCTCAGGTTTGAAATTATCAATTTCAAGTTGGCGTTTAACCACAAGAGCAAGAGTAGGTGTCTGCACGCGCCCTATTGACAAAACGTTGCCCGGCTGCCCGTATTTAAGCGTGAACAACCTGGTTGAATTCATCCCGAGCAACCAATCGCCAATGGCTCGGGAAAGACCGGCCATATAGAGGTTGTCGTAGTCTGCCTGCGGTTTAAGTTCCTTGAATCCGTCGCGGATGGATTCATCTGTAAGTGATGAAATCCAAAGACGTTTCACCGGACACTTTACACCGGCTTTTTGCATTACCCACCGTTGAATCAGTTCTCCCTCCTGGCCGGCGTCACCACAGTTTATCACCTCGTCGGCATTTTTCACAAGTGATTCAATGACGCCAAATTGTCGCTTAATTCCTGCGTCATCAATTAGTTTAATGCCGAAGCGTGGAGGTATCATGGGGAGCGAACCAAGTGACCACCGCTTCCATAGGTCGGTATAGTCGGCCGGTTCCTTTAATGTGCATAGATGCCCAAAGGTCCACGTCACAGCATAGTCCTCACCAGCATAATAACCGTCGCGCTTGTCATGGGCGCCAATTATTTGAGCGATGTCGCGGGCAACGCTCGGTTTCTCAGTGATGCAAACTTTCACTCCTATGTAAACTTATTTAGTCTTTGTTATGACTGCACGGCTCTCACCTTTTGGGCCTTTAGAAATAATTGTAAACGACTTGAGCTGCTTCATTGCCGGGAAGTCAATCTCTACTTCTATAGCCCCGTCATCTTCCCACTGAAACCAGCGCTTCATATCCACGCCGTCAATATCGGTTGAAGAGATAACTTTACCGCCGGGAGTCATTATGGTTAGCTCATCGATACGTTCGGATGTGTGTGGGCGTCCAACAAGGGTCCCGTAAACACGTGTAAGGTCCGGACGATAGTCGATAGAAGTGACGCGGAATGTGATGTAGCCCGTTGATTCGCCTTTGGTTGATTTAAATCCACTTACTTTTGCTGCAACGGCAACAATGGCACATGTGGCGAAAAAGAATAGAAGGGAAATGCTCAAGAATCGTTTCATAGTTCCAATTATTTCTGTTTTGCTTCGTTCCAAAGAGAGTCCATCTCTGCAAGTGTCATATCCTTAAGCGATTTACCAATTTCTTTGGAGCGCTGTTCAATGTGGTTGAAGCGGCGTATGAACTTTTGGTTCGTTAATTCAAGAGCATCGTCGGGATGGATGTCGTACAGGCGAGCTACGTTCACAAGACTGAAAAGAAGGTCGCCCATTTCGGCTTCCATATTCTTTTTGTTGCCGCTTTCAACTTCAGCTTTGAATTCGGTTGCTTCTTCCAAAAACTTGTCCCATACTTGCGAACGCTCTTCCCAGTCGAAACCAACGTTGGCTGCTTTTTCCTGAATACGGTATGCCTTTATAAGTGCGGGTAACGATTGAGGAACGCCGGCAAGAACAGTTCGGTTGCCGCCCTTTTCCTTCAATTTGAGCTCTTCCCAATTTTGAAGGACTTCACCGGTGGAGTGCACTTCGGTGGTTCCAAATACATGAGGATGACGAAATATGAGCTTTTCGTTTAGTGCGTTTGCAACATCACAAATGTCGAATTCGCCTTTCTCTTCTCCAATCTTACTATAGAACAGGATATGCAGAAGAACATCTCCAAGTTCCTTGCGTATGTTGGCATTGTCGCTATGGATTAGAGCATCGGCCAGTTCATAGACCTCTTCAATGGTATTGGAACGCAGAGACTCATTGGTTTGTTTAGCGTACCACGGACATTTTACGCGTAATATGTCGAGTGTGTCTATGACACGTCCGAGTGCTTCTATTTTTTCTTCTCTTGTATGCATGTCAAGTAGTTTTAAATTCCGGAACTCGTTTTATAGCGTGTAAGGCCGGCCTGTAGCCACTCCACGAATTTAGCTACATTCTCATCATAGGAATAGGAGGCATTGAGCGGCTGCCCATCCGCACCAAGCATCACATAATAAGGCTGTGTGCTGGCGTTGAATTTGGTGCGCTGGAGATAACTCCACAGCTCACCTATGGTTTCAATTTCTATTGTTTTGCCATTCTCAGTGGCTTTTACAGGCGACTCAAGTTTACGCTTGTCATCAACCATAAGAGTGATGAGTACGAAATTATCTTTTATCAATCCGCTGACTTCTTCAGTGTCGAAAACGGCTCCTTCCATCTTACGGCAATTAACGCATCCGTAACCTGAGAAATCAATGAGTACAGGCTTGTGGTTAGCGGCTGCATATTCCATGCCTTCATCGTAGTTGTCGAAACTCTTGAAGCCATCAGATCCATAGAGATTGAAATCTTGAGTATAAAGAGGCGGGACAAAAGCGCTGACACTTTTTAATGGTGCGCCCCAAAGACCGGGAACGAGATACACGGCGAAACTTAACGAAATCATTGCGAGGAAAAAGCCGGGAATGCTGACATGATCCAGCGGTGAGTCGTGACTGAATCGAATTTTGCCGAGAAGATACATTCCAAGAAGCACAAATATCACTACCCACAATGAGATGAATACTTCGCGGTCAAGTATGCCCCAACCATACGCAAGGTCAGCTACGGATAGGAATTTGAGTGAAAGAGCAAGTTCGAGGAAGCCAAGGATTACCTTAACCGAGTTGAGCCATCCTCCGGAACGGGGCATCTCTTTAAGAAGCGATGGGAAGATTGCAAACAAGGTGAACGGAATGGCAAGCGCCAAGGCGAAAGCTCCCATACCTACTGCAGGTCCCACAATGCTTCCTTGCGAAGCAGCTTCAACCAGAAGAGTACCGATGATGGGGCCGGTGCATGAGAATGAAACGAGCACAAGAGTGAACGCCATGAAGAATATACTGAGCATACCTGTTGTACGGTCGGCGCGGCTATCCATTTTATTGCTCCATGATGCGGGCAATTTTATTTCAAATGCTCCGAAAAATGAAATCGCGAAAACAACGAGAAGCGCAAAGAATATGAGATTAAATATGGCATTTGTTGCAAGATCGTTGAGCTTTCCTGCCCCAAACGCTGCGGTTACGGCGAGCCCGAGTGCCAGGAAGATGACTACAATGGCACATCCGTAGGTGAGCGCGTCAAGAATAGAGCGACGTCGTGATTGGCTCTTCTTGAGGAAAAAACTTACGGTAAGCGGAATCATCGGCCAGACGCAGGGCGTAAGTAGTGCGAGCAGTCCCCCGATAAATCCCCATACGAAAATATAAAGCCAAGATGCATTGACCATTTCCGAAACATTTGAGTCGCCAACCTGTGAAAAATCGGCAGGAGCCCATAGCTTCGAACCCGGTCCGGCTGTAGTAGTTTTAGCAGAAACAGCCTGGGTAGACTGATCGGCTTCCTGGTTATCCTTTTCAGAGTTGGTTTCTACGGGTGGATTGCCAACAGAGAGATCAATGGTTTCTTTAGATGGAGCTATGCAACTCCCGTCTTCAAGACTGCATGCTTGATAGGATATAGAGCCCCGAAAAGCAGCCCCCTTGCTATCGGGAAGCAACTTGAACTTCTGAGTGAAGGTAACGCTGCCGTCCCACCAGCTAAGATCAAGATTGAATGTCTTGTCAAATTCCTTGGTAGCTTCGGGCACTGCGGATATCTCCCCTACCAATTCAGCACCGCTGACATGCGAGAGGTCGATAACCGTAGGACGTGGGCCCCCCTCGGGAAGTTGCAATCCGTAGATATGCCATGTGGGATCCATCGATGCGATAAAAATGATTTCACCATCAGTGTCGGTGGTAAGTTTTATGGATTGCTGCCACTTTACGGGCGATACAATTTCAGCAAATGCAGCAACGCTGCCGAACAGTAATGTCAGCAGCGCGAAGATGAGTTTAAAATTACGAGTGTTCATTTCTTTACGGGTACGGCTTTACTGATTTTAAATGTGGAAGGGGGAGAGCAAGAGTTGTCGTTGCACCCCATATAGGTAACGGTGCCCTCGATTTTTGCCGATGAGGCGTTTGTAACTTTGAATTTCTGGCGGAATGTTACGGTGTCAGTCCAGTAGTTAAGGGTTAGGTTAAACATCTTATCGGTTTTTGTAACCGGCTTTTCACTGGCTGTCACATTGCCTATGAACTTGACTCCCGAACTGGCTGAGAAATTGAATTGGGTAGGTTTTGGACCGCCCTTGGGCAATGACATGCCATACAGATGCCAGCCTTGAGCAATGGTAACCTTTACTATTACTTCACCTTCTGTAGCAGAAAGCATCTTTACATTAGCGCGCCACGCAAAGGGTGATTCTGCCCGCTGTGCAGAAGCTCCAAACATAATTAGAGCACCTATGAGAATTGTAAAAAGTGATATAAAGCGTTTCATGAGTTCAATTTTTATGCAAAGATAGCACATGATTTCGGTATATCGGGTGTTTGAGCAGAAGAATTTTAACATTTTTATGATTTGGGGCATATTTATTTCTGTTAACTATTATTTCTGTTAACTTTCGGCTTTAATTTTACCCTTGAGGGCAAAAAACCGCATAGAAAAAGCATTCCCGATGTAAAAATAACAACGTTCTGCCGTCTCAACCGCATTATTTTGCACTCGCAGGCCACATATGTGGAAAAAAAATCGTAACTTTGCACAGTTTAAACTATTATTCCGACAACAATTTTTCATCTCGAATGGGAAAACCTAAGATACTTTTCATCTCCCAAGAAATCGCACCCTACCTTCCGCAAACACCGCTTTCAGTCCTTGGGCGACATTTGGCTCAGACAACACAGGAGAACGGTTATGAAGTGAGGACCTTTATGCCTAAGTACGGATGTATCAACGAACGCCGAAATCAACTCCATGAAGTCATACGCTTGTCAGGAATGAATGTGGTGATTGATGATTCCGACCATCCGCTTATTATTAAAGTAGCCACCCTGCAGCCTTCACGCATGCAGGTCTATTTCATCGACAACGACGACTATTTCCAGTTTTCCCCGGATAAACTATTGGAAACCGTTTCCTCGCCTCAAGATAACGACGAGCGCCAAATGTTCTTTGTGCGTGGTGTCATTGAAACCGTAAAAAAACTTCGTTGGGAACCTGCAGTTATTCATTGCATGGGCTGGATAACAGCTCTCGTGCCTATGTATCTGCGCAAAATGTTCCAAGAAGATCCCACATACGAAAAGTCAAAGATTGTTTACGACCTTCGTCCTGAGAATTTTGATGGCACCCTTGATCCCCGATTTGTTGAAAAGCTCAAAATGGCTCAGTTCACATCTGATGATGTGGCGGTTCTGGGAAATGAGCCTGTTGATTTCTTAACGCTTAACAAAATAGCGATCGACTACGCTGATGCGATCGTGCAATCCTCTCCTGATGTGGATCCCAGTTTGGTGGAATATGCCAAAGCAAGCGGAAAGCCATTTCTTCCCTATAACCCGGAAGCTGAATCGGAGAAAGATATGTCGTCCGACATTGTTGAATTTTACTCCACTCTTATCTAGTGATAGTTAATGGCGTAATATTACCGTAAAATCAGCAAGTCCCACTCCTCCCCCATCTACTGATCATGTATTACTGCGCAATGACGTATTATACTAATACGCATGGCCACCATAAAAAATAAAATGAAGATTTTTCCATATATAGCTTTGAGTTGTCTTTCATCGTGCCTGTTTATGGCCTGTGAGGACAGCACTTCAACTTTAGGAAACTCTCTTGTGACTTCGGGTGCGGAAGTTGTAGTTGACTCCGCATTCACAATTCAAGGAAGTTCATTACGAGAAGAGGCCGTACTGTCACGAACAACCAATCAACTTCTCGGAAAAATCGATGCGAAGGAGTTCGGTTCTATTTCTGCTGACTTTGTCACGCAATTTATGCCTTCTCAACAGCTTGACACAGTTGGGGTCACCGTTAACGACATTGACTCTGTCCGACTCCTGATGTTCTATCAAACGAATGGGTTTACGGGCGATTCGCTTGTGCCAATGGGGCTTAAGGTATATCCTTTGACACGTCAGCTTGAGTCTCCGATTTACAGTAACTTCAACCCAGCTGAATATTATAATGAGGGCGATTGCTGGTCATCACAGCCATTTATCTACTCCGCTCATGATCAGTATAATGATACGCTGGAAGACGGCACAATCTACAAACGCTTGATTTATAAACTTCCTATTGAATTCGGAAGAAAAGTCTTCACTGAGTATCTCAATAATCCATCCACTTTCAGCTCTCCGCAAGCCTTCGCGCAATTCTTTCCCGGACTATATGTAAAAAACGCTTTCGGAACCGGTAGAATAACAGATTTCAATCAAACCAAGATTAATTTCTACTACCGTAAACATGCGAAGGTAACGGTGGATGATGTAGAGCGCGACACTACATATTTCATGTACAACACCTACCTTGCCGTCACACCTGAGATCCTTTCAAACAATATCATACGTTACTCCATGAGCTCCATGCTTGAGGATATGGTAGCCCAGGGACAGACTTTGCTTGTGGCGCCTACGGGTTATAACGCACGAATAATTTTCCCAGGACGTGAGATTGTGAATAAGTATCGCGAAGATGGTGGAGACATGTCAGTGATCAATACACTCAACATGACAATACCTGTTGAAAGCATTTCTAACCCCTACTCTATCGCACCGCCTGCTAATGTACTTTTGGTGTTGGAAAAAGACAAAGAAGCCTTCTTCGCCGAGAACAAGATTAACGATGAGAAAACATCATTTCTCTCCACTTATGACTCGGTAAATCAGCGTTACGTCTTCTCGGGAATGAGAGACTATTTGATTTCACTTCTTGAAAAGGATGCTATAACTGAAGAGGATGTGACCTTCCTTCTCATACCTGTCGATGTAACCTACGAAAGCTCTTCTTCTGAATATTATTACGGGACTTCTACCACTTACGTCACCGGTATCCAACCGTATGTAAGCGGACCTGCTATGTGCAAATTGAATCTCGATGAAGTAAAAATTCGCTTCACATATAGCAAGCAATCCGTAAAAAATTAGTAACTTTGCAAAGTAGAAATACGACCAAGTTTTCCAAGCCGCAATAGCTCAGTTGGTAGAGCATTTCATTCGTAACGAAAAGGTCGTGG
>CAJUSN010000049.1:5030-14964 GCA_910589095.1 uncultured Muribaculaceae bacterium | reverse complement strand
TACTGAAAAGAAGTATTTAAATCTTTTTTTAGAATAAATTTAAACAGTTTCTAAGCATCTATCCATACCGATAAAACAAAGCGCACTGCTGTCATCCGATGATAGCAGTGCGCTAAGAGAAGGTTTACTATTTTTATTTATCGGGCCGAGAGCGTCTCTATGGCTCGTGTGAGGTCATTCACCACAGTAGAGGTGGGATACCATGCGTTCATTGCACCCGAACGTATAGGCTCCAATGCCTTTTCAAGCAGCAAAAGTCCCTCAAGATCCTTGGCAGCTTCAAGGTCGGCGCGGAGCAAACGTATTTTTTCACTCAGCTGAATCCCTTCAAGCAGGCGCTCGTAACGGATAGAGCTGCGTCCGTCAGGATACACGAAATATGTATCGCCGGGCGCAAACATGTGGAAGCGGGTATCGGTGAGCGGGTTGTCGGTCCAGTTAGAGAATGACCAGTGCAGATAGCCATCGTGACCTGTCGCCGTGGCATACACGGGAAGGTAAGCACCGTCGGCAGGCGCCGAGTTGGAGAACTGGCTGGGCGCCGGGGTGGCACAGCATGTGTACATGAGGGTAATGAAATTCTTGTCATGACGGCGTTTCATAACATCGGCCGGGAAGAAATCACCCTTGATAAGCGTATAGCTTTCAAGCGAATCAACCAGTTCAGGGTGATACGATCCGGCAAGCGACATCTTTATGTCAGGCACTGCCTCACGCGCCACGCGGCGGGCATCAAGCATCTGGGGAAGTCCTCGCTCGTCCATCACTATCATGGTCTTGTCATACCACCCTTTTTTCTTCAAATGATCGGTCAGGGAGCGCAGGAACGATGTCCACAGCTCGGCATACTCTTCCGACGACGTGGCTGCTTCAAGGAATCGGTATTCACCCGCCGCCTCATCGAAATAACGGTACTTTGGCTCCCAAGGCACCATGGTGAAGCAAGATATGTTGGCATCAACACCGTTGGCGGCCATGTGCTCCACATAACGGTCAAGAACCGTGTAGTCATAGCTCCATGAGCCGTCGGCCTTACGCGTCGTGCCCACCATCGGCTCGAACTTGTCGTTGCTCTGCTCGCCCCAAGGTTCATAGAACAGGATTGCTGTCACCGTTTTCTGTCCGGCGCGTGCAAGCATTTTGGTGTAAGGTGTCAGCAGTTGCAGATGCTCCTTGCTCCAGGGCTCCACACCGTAATAGCGCGAAATGGCATAAGGTTGCTGCCACAGGTCAAGATAAAACTCATAATCTTTCGGAGCGGGCAGTTCACGCTGACTCACCTCTATGTCAAGCCCCAGCGACGCCAGTGGCTTCTTACCATTGGCAGGGAGCAGGTCAAGAGTAGCATGATAAGTCCCCGGCTTCAAACTTTTGGGAAGCTCTATGGAGCACCATACGGGGCGCACCGTGCGTGCATCCATTGCTGCTGCCGTTCCGGGCAGGTCAATCATATCCGCCACTGTATAAGTGGGAAGGTCGGCCGCCGGATAGCCACAAGTATTATAGGCTGTAGTGGTGACATAACGCATGAAGGCTGCATAACTGTCGGGCGTCTTCACCTTCTTTCCACCGAGCGTAAGCGATGAGAGCTCCACCCGGAGCGGGGCTTGAGCTTCGGAGGCAACCACAAGCGCCTCGAGTCCAATGCGTTCGCCACGCCAAGCCGACACCGTGGTGTCCTTCACTGCAATTGCAGGAGGTGTGGCGCGTTGACGATAGTGCACATCTTTCGATGCCCAGGTGAATGTTAGCGGCGAGGTAACCGAGTCCCATCCGGCGGTATCTACCGTCGAGGTATCGGCCGGTTCAACACATTCGGCCGGAGCTTTTGTCTGAGCACCCAATGCCGTGAGCGCACCCAGCGTCATAGCCGAGGCGATAAAAGTTCTTAGAGTCATGGTAAATGATTGAATTCAATAATTTTACGCAAAGATAAGAAATTCCCGTCTCATCTGCAAATCCACATGCTCAAGCTTCACCTTTCAGAAGGGGAGCGGAGTGGAGGACGCGGCGCCCCACGACGAGCGGTCGAGATTACGGTACGAAACGGCTTCGCGCATATGTTCAGGCCGAATATCAGCCGAGGCCTCAAGGTCGGCAATCGTACGCGCCACCTTGAGGATTCGGTCATAAGCTCGCGCGCTCATGTCGAAGCGCGTCATTGTTTCCCGCAAAATCGCCAGGCACTCCTGCGACAGGGGCGCATGGACGGCCAGCAGACGCGAGTTCATCTGCGCGTTGCAATGCACATGCGGCTCCGAGGCAAAACGCTTCTGCTGGATGGCGCGGGCTGCTATCACGCGACGCCGGATTTCGGCACTCGACTCCCCGCGGGGCGCGGCTGCCATATCGTCGAAAGTCACCGGCTGAATCTCCACCTGCAAATCTATGCGGTCAAGCAGCGGACCCGAAATGCGGCTCAGATACTTCCTCACAGCTCCGGGCGGACACTCACACGCCTTCGTGGGGTGATTATAATAGCCGCACGGACATGGATTCATCGAAGCCACAAGCATGAACGACGCCGGATAATCAATCGAGTATTTGGCGCGGGATATGGATATGTGGTTATCCTCCAATGGCTGACGGAGCACCTCAAGCACCGTCCGAGGGAACTCCGGAAACTCATCCATGAAAAGAATCCCGTTATGGGCCAATGAAATTTCGCCCGGCATGGGGTTAACCCCGCCGCCCACCAACGCCACAGGCGAAATTGTGTGATGGGGCGAGCGGAATGGACGGCGCGTCATAAGCCGCGACCCGCGTCCGAGCTTACCGGCAACTGAGTGTATCTTAGTGGTTTCCAACGCCTCTGAAAGCGAGAGTGGGGGCAATATAGATGGTAATCGCTTGGACATCATTGACTTCCCGCTCCCCGGAGGACCAACCAACAGAATGTTGTGGCCACCCGCACATGCCACTTCAAAAGCACGTTTCACGGTGTCCTGCCCCTTGACTTCCGAAAAATCATAGTCGAACGCATCGGCTTCGGCTGCAAATTCAGCTCGGGTATCCACCACTGTTGGCTCCATGGTTGAAGTGCCCTCGAGAAACTCTATCACCTGGCGCAGCGAAGTGGCACCATAAACCTCCAGATTATTCACAACAGCTGCCTCCGTTGCGTTGGCCTCCGGAACAATCATACCCTTGAACCCGAGCTTGCGCGCAAGAATAGCCATGGGCAGAACGCCGCGGATAGGTAGCACCGACCCGTCGAGCGACAGCTCACCCATTATCATATAGTCGCCGATCGCCGGCACATTTATCACTGTACCTGATGCAAGTATAGCCAAGGCTATGGGAAGGTCATAGGCTGCACCCTCTTTCTTCACATCCGCCGGCGAAAGATTCACCACAATCCTGAACCGTGGAAAACGGTAACCGCTCTCCGTCACCGCCGCCATTATGCGCTGATAACTCTCGCGCACGGCCGTGTCAGCAAGCCCTACCATGCTGAACACTGCCCCCTGCGAGGCCACCGACTCAATGGTTATCTTTATGGCGTCGATCCCCTGGACCGCTGCGCCGTAAGCCTTGACAAGCATATTGCTTCTATTTTGATGTTTTGAACTTGTTTTTGGCCACTTCGGCAGCCTTGCCCACCGATGAACCCCTGTAAATCTGATTGCCTGCCGAGTCAGCCACTATGAAATAAGGATAACGCGGAACGCCAAGACGTCGGAGCTCCGACGAGGCCACAGTGGCCGGAGCCCACGTGCGGCGCCAGCGAGCCGAGTCGCCCGCAAGCGACTGTTTCCAGGTGGCAGAATCAGATGCCGAGGAAATCTCCACCACCTCAACCTTTGGCAGCGGACACTCGCGCGTGAGTGCGCGAAGCCGAGCGGTCACCGTATCGCGGGCCGTGCGATCAGTCGACAGAAAGCAGTACACCAAGGCTTTACGCTGATGAGGATTCACCGTCACCACTGAGTCCGTCACGTCATACAAGCTCATTGGACCTATCTGACCCGAAGCAGCCTCCCCTAACTGGGCCGACAGTGTACCCGTGAAATTCTGCACCACCTCCTGAGCCCTGGCCCCCGAACTCAGCAAAGCCATCAGCGAGTCGGCCTGATGCTCATAGCCCGGAGTCTGATAATATGTCACCATAAGAGCAGTGGCTGCCTTCGAAGAGCGGTTCTTTCCCACCCATTCGGCCAACGAGCGGTTTATCGCCGCTGCATTGCGGCTCTCCAACAGCCCTGCATTCTCCTTTACCCAGCGGGCTATTTTTTCTGAATCGCCGTTCCCCTCCACCTCTATGGCATAGGGCTCCGCAATGTCACCTTTGAGCTTGAGTTTGTCGCCATTTTCGGCCACAAGCGTCCCAAGGCGTGTACCGTCGGCAAGCGTAAGCGTAACCAATGTGGGACGCGGAGCCTCTCCCTTCAGGGCAAACTTGTTCTCAGCTGCCACCACAGTCACCCGCTTCAGGCCGCCCTGTGAATAATATGTAGCATTAACCAACTGAGTTCCAATACCCTCAATCTCACCCTGAATCATGAATGCCTTCTTTTTGCTGCACCCGGCCAATGTCAGAACCGCAGCTACGCACGCCAATGCGCACCCATATCTTAGAAAATTACTGAAAAGAAGCATTAAATTCATTCTTCGGAATATATTTAAACAGTTTCTTACACTTATCTTCATTGCTTCAATCTTTTGCCGGTTTTCTTTGGGGGGGGACTTTTTCTTGTTTCCAACAAAATTATACATTCCCTCGCAAATCCCCAAAAAAACTTTCCCCTCCCCTCACCCACCCTCCCCATGAAACTGCATCACTATCCTTTTTAACCCCGAAGACATCTCCCTAACTCACCTCCAACTCATTTAACTATTGCAAAGATTGAATTTAGCTTTTCTTAACATTTCCCCCAAAATAGCTCCATTTTTTTATATTATCTTTGCCAAATAGCTATTATCCAACCTTAAATCCTTCCACATGAACGCCTGCCTCCCTGCATTCACGCTTCTCCATGCCACATCTCGGCTATCAGCAAGGCCGGCAGCAAACCGCCATACGGCACAACCCATGACAATAGGACACTTTTCCCTGGGGCCAAAAGGATATCAAAGCTGACTTTTTCTTACTTGAAATGGTGCTCCGAAAAACTGTTTTCTCATCTTCAACTGTATAACAACTTTTTTAACGATGATTCAACCAATTACAATTCGTCATGCATGGAAAGCTATAAACCGAAAGGTGTTCCTTGTATTTACTTCGCTATTTTTTGTGTTGTGCGGTATGAATTGCGAAGATGACCATAATTATATCTTCATCTACGTAACCAATAGCTCAACCTATCCGGTTGTCATCTCAACTTACTCAGGATTAGAAACAGACAATGATTTTGAGCAATCTCTCAGCGACTTTAAAAAAATATACTCGCTCCCCATTTCCGACTCCGTCTCTGTAGGGATTGGCGACGACCCAGATCTAACACCTTTTCACAAACGCGGAATGGTACATAAAATTTTTGTCACTAAACAGTCCTATTTTGATGACTTTTCATTAAGACAAATCATCAGCAACAACATGTACGATACATGCTATACCATATATCTTTCGCGCTATGCCAATGTAAGATATCCAGAGCTTAAATTTGACTTCAAGGATTGAAAGCCGACGCTACTAATTGAATCACTTTATGTCTATAATCTCAGTTAAAATTAGCAATCGAACCAGTATAATTATCATCCTTTTTTCACTGCTTTGTATTGGGTGTGTTGATTTTCATGAACGTCAGTTGTCGTTGCGCAACTCATCAGCTCATGCAATAACTATAATTAGTTCCCAACGTCCGAACTCCGACACATATTATCCTGTTGGCCATGCCAATAATCATAATCCAATACTCGTACCAATTGCAACCGATAAGATTATTGACTCTTTTATTTCAGATGCTATTAAAAGTGACCCGACTTACTTCACCGTTTATGCTTTCAAAACGTCCACGTTGCAACGATACTCCTGGGAGGAGATTGTAGAGGGTAATATCTACGACGGTGTGCTGTTTATGAGCGTGGCGGAGTTGGAGAAACGCAACTGGAAAATCATTTACCCCGATGACTTTGAGCTGGACAGCACCGAATAAAAAGCCCTCACGTGGGAGACTATTCCCCTCACCGCAAAAGATGGTATGAAGTGAACGCAAGCAGCCGAGGTGCAAGTCATTTCCGCAGGCATTACGGACCGCCTTCTGATAATCGCGCATTTAATCCGGCTAATTACTTTGATATTGAGGTTTTTAAAGGATATAAGAAATCCGAGTACACAAATCCCCGAACTGAAAAGCCAAACAACGATGGAGGCAAAAATGAGGGGTATCCTGTCACCTCTGATCAGCCCTATTTTCTACCACAATTATAAATTATACATAATAAATTATACATAACAAGAACCTTCTCTTTTGTCCCGTTCTTTTCTTTGAGTTAAAATATCCATCTTCTCATGATTCGCCCTCTCAAATTTTTCTCAATATTCATAGTCCTTATCTTCTATTCATGCGGACCCATAATTGCCGATCTTTCCTATGCGGAAATCAATGCCGAATGTATAGACTTCAACTCTCGATTTTCCTACCATTTCTCACCCAACAATAGCCATCCTGATGAAATAGCAGCGTCACGCCTTTGCATCGCGGTAACCCCAAAGGATTTATATTCGTATAACGGTTGTGATTTCTCGAAAGAGCCTATACACCCATTGTCAGTTCCAGTGAATGACATACGCATCTTTACCATCTATGATCTGTCAGAAGACTACCCCGCCGGGAGCATGGTCAATACGGCATTTGGGCTGGTTGATGCCATGAACTTCTACGACCCAATACCCTGGCCCGACAAAGGCGAAAAAGATGCTTTCATCACTCACGCTTATTTCGACCCTGTTCCCTTCATTTTTGCAATCCGCGTCCCTGCAAAGCCCGGGGCAGCCCAGTTTCGCGTGGAATTCGAACTCTCCAACGGCAGAGTGCTTTCATCATTAACCCCGGAAGTAACCCTGAATTAGGCAATGAAACACATTCTTTTCTTCACCATCGCAACCTTGATGGCTTTGAGCTGTTCGGCTCAGAGCGACAACGTCATGGCTCGACACCGCTGGGAATTCGGTTTAACTATAGAAACAAATCTTCTTCGCGGTAATCTAATGACCAATCCAAAGGTGAGCGCTGACAACAATTTCGCGAAATTCCGATTTGAGGCAGCACACTTTTTCAATTCGCGTTTTGGAGCATTTGCCAACGTAAGCTTCGGAACCACCTCACGGGAAGATGACATAGCTCCTTTTCTTGTGGATCAGGATAAAAACGACATTAAAGTAACATTCAGTGATAACACAATTCAAGTTGGTGCAGTAGCTAAATTCCACTTCGGAAAATTTGAAATGCATCCAATGCTCGGTATTGGGATAGGACGAAGAATAGGATCATCCAACAAGCGACTTTTTTACAGCGATGGAATCTCTACCGACATAATCCAGTATGATTTGACCTACGGCTCGCGTTGGGCACCGTTTCTTGCTCCCGGCATTAGATTAGGGTGGTGTCCGATCTCCCAAATCATGCTTTACTGCGGTGCAGAGTATGACTGGCGATTCACCGGCCGGCCCACCGCAGAAATTACCGTACGCGACGGCTATTCCGGCCAATTGCTTCAGCCGAAAATAAAACTTTCAACACGTTCACCTTTGCTGTTTAACTTTGGCATAAGCTTGTTATTTGAAAATCCATAAGCCGCGTTAAAAAAACTGAGAGTCCATTGGTGCAGTTTTTTGCATAATTTTTGGTAAATAAGGCCGCAAGTGCGTAACTTTGCCCCCATGATTCAACGTTGGCTGTTTTTTGCGCTTTGCTGCATTGCTTTGTTTGTGCCCGGTGCGACACACGCACAGATCGTGGCGCCCGACAGCCTCACATTCGACACCGACAGCCTCAGGCGCGACTTTGATCGCCGCCCCTACTTCGGGCTCTACAAGGACAATTACTTCACATTCGGCGTCCCCATTGGCTCTCGCCCCACAAAGGAAAACTCCAACGTTAAATTCCAAATTTCAATTGCCCAGCGACTAACCAAGAGCGTGCTCCCTTGGAACACGTATCTGTTTCTGTTCTACACGCAAAAGGTGTTTTGGAACGTGCTTGAAAACTCCATGCCCATGACCGACCTCAACTTCAATCCTGGCATTGGGCTTGTGAAGCCGCTTTTCGTGAAGGACCGTTTCATAGGGAAGCTTCAAATGCTTCTTGAGCATGAGAGCAACGGGCGCGACGGAGTGAAATCACGCTCTTGGAACAAGATTTCATTCGGCGCAAACATCATGATTGACCCCAACTTCATTGTCCACGGCAAATTCTGGATACCCATTGTGGATGGCGGCGAAAACCGCGATATCCTGGACTATGCCGGCATATATCAGATGGGGACACAAGTGTTTTCGGCCAACCGGCGCTTCGGAGCTTCCGTCACATTGGTGAAACGCCGCGGATGGAACCTTAATTACAACACCATAATCGAGCTGAACTACCGCCTGTTCAAGGGCGAAAACCAATATCTCTTCGCGCAGTACTATAATGGCTATGGCGAAGGCCTACTCGAGTACAAGCGCTTCCACTCCATGTTTCGCGTGGGCATTGTGATCAAGCCCCGCATTTTCAGCGACTATTGATTGCTCAGGCGTCCCGCGAGGACAGAATCTCACCGTTTCATACACTATTTTAGCGTTGCGAACGAGGTGGATTGAAATGTTTATGCTAACTTTGCAGCCGTCGGGCGACAACCGTCCGCCCCAATCCATGCACTTATAATCATGTCACGCATAGTAATTTCTCTGCTTCTCACATTCTGCCTCATGACGCCATCACTCAGCGCCATGGATGCAGCTAAAAAACAAGCCATAAGCGACACACTCGCCCGGCAGCTATCCCAAACAAAAGCCGCCACCCACCGTCTGCAGATTCTCTACGACCTGTTTGACCTCGCTCCCCACGACAGCGTGACCGTCACCGGCGAGCGTGTGCTCGAAGCCGCCCTTGAGGTCAAAGACTACGCTTCGGCCATGGACATGTACCGCCGCCTCGGTTCATTCAACATCGGACGCGACACTCTGCGCATCGAGTCCTATATCAACGGCCTGACCAAACTCCCCAAAAGCCCCGAGCGCGACGCCACGGAATGTTTCCTCTACCTCTCGCTCATGACCGCCAAGGCCCACTACCTCGATGAGGACATGCGCTACAACCAGCTCATGCATCTGCTGCAACGTTTCCGCGACACCCGAACCCAAAACCAGCCCATCTATGACCGCGTGGTCATGATGTTCACCCTCTGCAATTACCTCGATGCCGCCGTGCCCGGTGAAATTCTCACATCCTACCTCAACGAGCTCGAAGGTCTCATCAAGCAGATGCCCTACAAGCTCAACGGCCTGGAGAACATGTTCTATCTCCACTCCGCAATGGTCTACACTTCCAACGACCAACCGGCCCGCGCCGTGGCCGCCGACCGTGAACTCCTCCAGGTAATCAACCGCCTCGACAACGAACGCATTCAGCAGGGACGTATCTATCGCAACTACGACCGCTTCCGTTACTCCGTTTACCGACGCATGCTCAGCAACTACGACGCTCTCTCCGACGAAGAGGTGGAAAAAATCTACCGCCGAGTGCTCGAACTGCAGAAAACCAACGAGGCCGTAGCCGACGACATGGCCCACAACCCCCGCGTCGAAGCTTACTACAACATGGCCAAGGAAAACTATGCCACGGCCCTCCCTCTGCTCATGGAGTGCCTCGACAAGGAACGCCAGCAACACAACCGACGCCAACTGCTACGACTGGCCGTGAAAGCCGCAACCGAAACCGGCGACACCCAGACACTCAACAACGTGGCACGCGAATACTCCGTAATTCTTGAAAAAACGCTCAAGGAACGC
>CAJUSN010000049.1:0-5020 GCA_910589095.1 uncultured Muribaculaceae bacterium | reverse complement strand
GGAAAAGAGCTTCGCGCCCTCTATGAAGTGGCCGAAATCACTGACCCCGACTCCAATCAGGCCTCGCTTGCCGAACGCACCGAAAACCGCAACACCACACTCACCATAATCCTTTGGATTGCACTTGCCATCATCATAGCCATTGTGGTGGCCTTCAGCGTTCACATCCTCCGCTCACGCCGCCTCTCCATGAAGCTCCGCGAAACCAACGCACTCCTTGAATCGGAACGCGATAACCTCCGGCGCATCCAGGCTTCACTCATCGAAACCCGCGACCAGGCCCGACAGGCCAACCGCCACAAGAGCGACTTCATCTCAAACATGACCCACGAGGTGACAACTCCCCTCAATGCACTGGTGGAGAGCGCGCATCTCATCGTTGACAACGTGAGCAGCGAAAAGCGAAAATATCTCGACCGCTTTGCCCGCACCATCGACGTGAGCGCCGAAATGATCCGAACGCTCATCAATGATGTCCTTGAAATGAACAACCTTGACAGCGGAACTCTACTCATCCAGCGTGCCACCATTCCTCTCAACACCATCTGCATCGCGGCTCTCCAAAGCATGCGCATTCACACCAAACCGGGAGTGCAACTCCGTTGGGCCAACGAGAAGGAGCCAACACAAGTGATCTTCACCGACGCTCGCCGCGTGGAACAAGTGCTCGTAAATCTGCTCTCCAACGGTCTTAAATTCACCGACGAAGGCTACGTTGAACTCGCCTACACCGTCGACACCGAAGCCGGCACCACCACCTTCACCGTCACCGACACCGGAATCGGTGTGCCCGAAGGGAAGGAAGAGATTATTTTTGAACGCTTCGAGAAGCTCTCCCCCTCCTCTCAAGGCAATGGTCTCGGATTGAGTATCAGCCGAATGATAGCCATCCAGCTCAACGGCTCACTCTACATCGATACCACCTACACGGGCGAAGGTTCGCGCTTCGTGTTCACCATCCCCTCCCTCCCCTGACAGGGCGCCATTACGTTTGCAAATGTAAACGTAGCTCACTCGCACACACCCCACCCCTAAACCCTTGAGCGTCCGCAACTTGTGCAGATGTTAATAACTCACACACATTTTTTTGCAAAAAACAGAGTTTAATTATGTAAATTTCGGTTGAAAAATCGTAACTTTACGTGCTCAAACTCGCCCCCTTGGGCAAGTTTGGCACTTTTTTGCATCCCTTACGCACCAACCCACACATGTCAGAGCAAACCGTTTACCACATACCCGCACTTCTCCCTGAATCGCTCGAGGCCCTCGACATCCGCCCCGACGGCATTTACGTCGACGCCACCTACGGTGGAGGTGGACATTCGGCTGCCATAGTGGAACGCCTCTCTCCTCAGGGCCATCTCTACTCCTTCGATCAGGATGACGAAGCTGTGGCCCGCGCCATCTCCGACCCGCGGTTTACAATTGTCTACAGCAATTTCCGCTTCCTGGCCAACTGGATGCGTTTCTACAACGTGGAAGCCGTTGACGGCGTACTCGCCGATCTTGGCGTATCGTTCCATCATTTCGATGACTCGGAGCGAGGATTCTCATTCCGTTTCGACGGTCCGCTCGACATGCGCATGAACCGACTCGCCCCCCTCACCGCCGCAAAGATTCTCGAAACATACTCCGAGGAGCGGCTCGCCGACATTTTCACCCTCTACGGCGAACTCCAATGGGGACGACGCCTTGCCAAAGCCATCGTCGACTCCCGCGATGCCGGAAACCCTGTCGACACCATAGAGGCGCTTCGCTCTGTGGCTTCCCGATTCATTTCCCCCAAGCGCGAGAAAAAAGAGATGGCCATGGTGTTCCAGGCTCTCCGCATTGAAGTCAACGGTGAGATGCGCGCTCTCGAGCAGTTCCTTCATGCTGCCCTGAAAGTGCTCCGTCCCGGCGGACGCCTCGCCATCATCACTTACCACTCACTTGAGGACCGCCTGGTGAAAAACTTCATGAAATCAGGAAACTTCGCCGGACGTGTGGAAAAAGACTTTTTCGGTGTGTCAAAGACACCTATAAAGCTACTCGGCAGCAAACCCATCACACCCTCCGATGAGGAAGTGACCCGCAATCCCCGCTCCCGAAGTGCCAAACTCCGGGTGGCAGTTAAACTCTAAACCTCAACACCCACTCACACACACAGAGCAATGGTACAGAACACTGACAAATCCTCATCCTCAACCGGGCGCACCGTACTGGAGCGTTCCGGCTCAGTGATGCGTCGCCTGCTCTTCGGTCAGGTTGTGAGCAGCGATATTTTCGCTCGCAACTGGCTCGCTCTCATCCTCGGTGTGTTCATGATCCTTGCTTACATATCCGGGAAATACAGCTGTCAGACCAAGATGGAGGAGGTGCGCCGCCTCACCCATCAGTATGAAATCATCAATGCCGAGCTCGTACGCTGCCGCTCACGCTACATGGGACGCATCCGCGAAAGCTCCATGCAGGCAATGGTCGACTCCCTGAACCTCGGCCTCCGCGTTCAGGAAAACCCGCCCTACAGACTCAAAGACGATAACAGATGAAGAAAGAGAACAGACAAAGCATTCTGCTGCGCTACGCCTTTATCGTGGGGATGATTCTCATCCTCTCGGGCTTCATCGTGTACCGTCTGGTGGACAACACCATCCTCTCCGCACATCACTGGAACGATTTGGCCCAGAAAGAGCTTGCCCGCACTGACACCGTAGAGCCCGTGCGTGGCGAAATCCTCGCATCCGACGGAAGCGTGCTCGCCACAAACATGATTCTCTACACTCCCTGCCTCGACCTGCGTCACCCCAAATTCAATGAGGACTCCTATCGCGCCTCCGTCCCAAAGGTGGCCGACAGTCTGGCCCTCCACTTCCCTTCGCGCTCGGCCAAGGAATGGGAAAAATACCTCCTCTCACCCCTTGAACGCCCCGCCAACAAACGCTCACGCGCTTTCGCCGTGGTGCGCGACGTGTCATATTTCGAGTCGGAAATGATCAAGGACTTCCCTTTCCCACGCACAAAATCCAAGAAAGGCAAAGGCCGACTCATAGGCTTCAAGGTTGAATCGCGCCCCGTCCGCGTGCGCCCCTACGGCGCAATGGCACGCCGAAGCATCGGCGCCGTCGGTGTAACGGATTCCATTAAGAGAGTTCACGGCAAATACGGTCTGGAAAAAGCCCTCGATTCCCTCCTCTACGGAAAACCCGGAATTTCCAAGCGCGTGCCCCTCACCAACGCAATTGTCCAATGGAACGACATCCCTCCGGTCAACGGCTACACCGTCCGCACCACCATCGACATCAAGATGCAGGACATCGTTGAAAACGAGCTCAACAAAATGCTCGAGTTCTGCGCAGCCGAATGGGGAACAGCCATTCTCATGGAAGTGGCCACCGGCGATATCAAAGCCGTGGCAAACCTTGAGCTGAATCCAGGCAAAGGCGAAACTTACATCGAGAGCCGCAACCGTGCAGTGCTCGGATTCGAACCCGGGTCCGTGGTTAAAACGCTCTCCATGCTCATTGCCCTCGAGGACGGAATTGTCACCAACCTCAACGAAGTGATTCCGCTCGGAAACGAATGGTTCTATTATGGCAAGAAATCCATCAAGGACTCACACTATAATGCCTCCCTCACCGTCAACGAAATCCTGGAGCAATCATCCAACATAGGCATGGCAAAAATCATCACCCGTCGCTTCGGACCCAATCCAGGCGCGTTCCATGACCGCGTGAAGCAGCTTGGATTCCTCGAACCGATGAACTCAGGGATTGCCGGCGAGGCGACTCCAATGTTCAAGCGCCTCCCCAACACCGACCTCGGACGTCAGATGCTGTCACGCCAAAGCTACGGATACTGCACCGAAATCTCGCCCCTGTACACCGCGTCGCTCTACAATGCAATAGCCAACGACGGCGTTTATGTGCGGCCCCGACTGGTAAAAGGACTGATAGGCAACGGAATTGACACCATTTTCCCCGTCACCAACATCCGTGACCGCATCTGTTCGGTGAAAAACGCCCGCACACTCCGCAAAATGCTCTCCGCTGTGGTGTGGGGCAAGCACGGCACCGCACGGCATTATCTCCAGTCTCCTCTGGTCCGCATCATAGGCAAGACAGGCACCGCCAACATCAATCGTGAAGGCATAGGCTACACCCAAGGCGTGAACCGCCTCGCGTTCTGCGGTATATTCCCCGAAGAAAATCCGCGTTACACCTGCATGGTACTCATCTCCCATCCCACACGCAACGCCATGGGTGCACCTTCCAACTCCGGCATGGTGGTGCGCAAAATTGCCGAGGCTCTCTACTCCCGCGGCATGCTGGACTACGACGACAGCTACACTAAAGGCGACCATAACAATACTCCGGTACCTACGCTCTACGCCGCAACCGACCCCGAACGTAACAACCGCGTGCAGCAAGCGCTCGGACTGGGTAAACGCAAGGCCGTAATGGCACCCCCTGCCAAAACTGAATCAGGAGTCCCTTCTGTACTCGGCCTCAGCCTGCGCGATGCCTTGAAAGTACTCGAACCTAAGGGCTACAGCGTCAGCGTAAAAGGCCTCGGATGTGTGACCGGCCAAGTCCCCGCCCCCGGTTCGCAGCTCAAAAAGGGACAAACCATTTATCTCACTTTAAAAGAATAAGCTTATCATCTTCAATATATTGAAACCTCTACGTTTATGAAATCATTGTCTGACCTGCTCTCGGCCATTAAGGTTGAAGAAATCATAGGAAGCGAAAACAAAGAAATCAGTTCGCTCGAATGTGACTCCCGGAAAATAAAGCTCGGATCACTGTTCGTGGCCGTCCGCGGATACAACGTGGATGGACACAAATTCATCCCCCTTGTCACTTTGGCAGGAGCGGCGGCAATTGTCTGCGAGGAATTTCCCGAACGCATTGACTCAAACGTCACATATATTAAGGTGGAAAACTCAGCCCGCGCTCTCGGCTTCCTCGCCTCGCAATGGTGGGGCAACCCCTCCCGCAAGCTCAAACTCGTGGGTGTGACAGGCACCCACGGCAACACC
>CAJUSN010000048.1:1465-15314 GCA_910589095.1 uncultured Muribaculaceae bacterium | reverse complement strand
GCCCTATGGAGATGATAAAAGGCACTCCATAACGCAGCAACTTTTTAAGCCACTGGTTTTTAACAGCGCTCTCAGGCGTATGCGGACTGTTGCTTGAGTTGGGCATGAGTAACGTGGAATTAAAGCTTTAAATTGCAAATATAGTAATTCTCAGCTAAATAATAAA
Source organism: uncultured Muribaculaceae bacterium (assembly GCA_910589095.1). Lineage (GTDB taxonomy): Bacteria > Bacteroidota > Bacteroidia > Bacteroidales > Muribaculaceae > Paramuribaculum. The sequence goes on along the minus strand of CAJUSN010000048.1, from coordinate 15,148 downwards.
TATTATCGTTCACTCCTGTGATAAATTTCGCAATTGAGCGCGCAGGCGGTCGGCAAACTGATAGTTTTTCAGTCCCCAGCGCGGAGATATGAGTAGGTTGTCGGGCGATTGCGAAACGAAGCGTTCAATGGCTATATCATCGCGCAACCTGTCCACAATCTTGCAGCAAAGGTCAATATAATCGTCCAGCTCCCAAGGGGTATAGTCCACGCTTCCATCGGCAACTTGAGCTGCAAGGCGTGTGCCCTTCACAAGTTGGAGCTGATGACATTTCACAATATCCACCGGCAGGCGGTTCACCTCATCTATCGTGGTGAGCATTGTGTCGGTATCCTCTCCGGGTAGCCCCATTATGAGATGCAGTCCTACCGGAATTCCGGCTTCATGTGTGCGCCTAACGGCATCGGCCGTATCGGCCCAGGTATGGCACCGGTTCACCAGCGTCAGAGTGTCGTCACAGGCTGTCTCCGCCCCGTACTCCACCATCACGAACTTATCGCGGCTGAGTGATTGCAGCTCATGGAGTAGGTCGGCAGGCATGCAATCGGGGCGCGTGCCTATTGCAAGGCCCACCACATCGGGCACTTCAAGAGCCTCCCGGAACATCTCCATAAGACGTTGAGTGGCGGCATTGGTGGCGGTATAGCTTTGAAAATAGGCAAGATATTTCATGTGGGGGTATTTGCGGGCAAAAAAGCGCTTGCCCTCCTCAAGCTGCTCCGTGATGCGGGCGGGTGCAGTGGAGTATGAGGGCGAAAACGAGCGGTTGTTGCAGTAGGTACACCCACCGCGTCCTTTGCTCCCGTCGCGGTTGGGGCATGAAAGTGAGGTGTTTACTGATATTTTCTGCACCTTTCCCGGCAAATGTCGTGAAAGGAATCCCGCGAAATCATCATGCTTGCCAAATCGGTTCATAGCAGATGGGTGGTTTGGTTAAGGAGGAGGGCATCGGCGATAACCATGGCAGCCATGGCCTCGACCACAGGTACCGCACGAGGCAACACACATGGGTCGTGGCGTCCGCGCGCCTGAAGCGTCACCGATTGCAGTTGGTCAGTCACTGTTTGTACCGGTCTGAGCAACGTGGCCACCGGCTTGAAGGCAACCCGGAAGTAGATGTCCTCACCGTTACTTATACCTCCCTGGATGCCGCCTGAATGGTTGGTGACGGATCGCGGACGGTCGCCTTCGGGAGAGGGTTCCAGCTCATCGATGGATGCGCTCCCGAGTTCACCGCAGCCATCGAAACCGCAGCCGTAATCAAATCCTTTGGCTGCAGGCAGGGAAAGCATAGCGGCTGCAAGCCTTGCCTGCAATTTGTCGAATATAGGCTCACCTAATCCGGCGGGGGTGCCGGTGATTACGCATTGGATTGTTCCACCTATGGTGTCGCCGGATCCTTTCACCTTGCGGATCAGTTCCATCATTTTATTTGCGGTTTCGGCATGAGGGCAACGCACGGGATTGGAATTGATATCGTTGAGGGGGAGAGCGGAGTAGGGAAGCGGCACCGCGATGTCGCCAACGCGTGAGGTGTAGGCATGTACCGTAATCCCTTTTTTGAGCAGTATCTGTTTGGCAAGCGCGCCGGCCACCACTCGTGCCGCTGTTTCACGAGCCGAAGCCCGTCCGCCGCCACGGTGGTCGCGATGACCATATTTGAGTGTATAAGTCATGTCGGCGTGCGATGGCCGCCAAGTGTGACGCATGTTCTCGTAATCGTTGCTCCGTTGGTCGGCGTTGCGTATGATGAATCCGATGGGAGTGCCGGTCGACGTTCCCTCGTAGATTCCTGACAGGAATTCCACTCGGTCGCTCTCATTGCGCTGGGTCACGATGTCCGACTGCCCAGGCCTACGTCGGTCCAGCTCCTGCTGCACGGCCACAGTGTCAATGGCCATGCCTGCCGGCATTCCGTCGATAACCCCACCTATGGCTGCGCCGTGAGATTCCCCGAAGGTTGTGAGCCGGAAAAGTTCACCGAAACTGTTCATTCCCCGTCCCCCCCTTCATCAATGTCCGAGGCGCAGATGTCGGCTACCTGTGCGCCCACATAGCCTATGAGGTCAGAGGGCGCCATTTCAAGTTGCAGGCCGCGCACACCGGCACTTACGTAGATATGGTCGAAATCCAACGCTGTGGTATGGAAAAACGTAGGGAACGGTTTCTTCATCCCTATGGGGGAACATCCTCCCCGGATGTAGCCGGTGAGCGGAAGAAGCTCCTTCATGGCTATAAGCTCAGCCTTCTTGTCACCGGCCACTTTGGCGGCCTTCTTCAGGTCTATTTCCCGGTTGCCGGGAAGCACGCACACGAAGTGGCCGGTGCGCTCGCCATGGAGCACGATTGTTTTGAACACCTGCCGGATGTCCTCGCCCAGCGATTCGGCCACATGATCGGCTGCCAGATTCGATTCATCCACCTCATAGGGCACGAGCCTATATTTTATTTTTGCACGGTCAAGGAGCCGTGCTGCGTTGGTTTTCAGGTTTTTGCTTGCCATAAGCGTAAGGAGGTAAGTGGTTATGTTGCAAAGTTACTCTCTTTTTTCCGAACAATTATAAGCTCCCTGATGTTTTTCAAGGCATAAAAGCTCTCCATCGAAAAAACAATTTATTCATATTAATTAGAAGTCTTAGTTTTTTTATTGCCATTGTTGTTTGATAAGTCACAGGGATTGTCCCGGGCCCTCCGGGCAATCCCTGTTCCGACAAATCTCCGGCAGGCATAAAACTCCACCCCTCCGACAATAATCAACGTATTCATACCCCTACTTATTCACAACTCTTACAATTATGAAAAAACTACTCATTGCACTTGTTGCCCTCGTGGGACTATTTGGCACAGCTAACGCACAGAAAGCCAACTTTACATTCGGCTACGGCGGTTACACTTTGATGGATGCTTGCGACTATCATGACGGTCTTGGCAAGGTCAACACCGCATGGGGCGCGCTCAATGTGGGCGTGAACTTCAAGGTTGCGCCTAATTTTTGGATCGGTCCTTCCTACACTTTCTCCAGCAGCTCATTCAAGCACTCTGATACAGATCTTTACTACCATGTGATCATGCTCAACGGTCGCTATGACTATTATAAAAACGGCATTGTGACACTTTATGCCCACCTGGGACTCGGTGCCGACATCACCCACATTGCTCCTGAAGAGCATGATGCAATCAACAAGGGCTACTTTGCCTATCAGATCTCTCCGCTCGGAGCCGATGTACCTTTAAGCCGTTCTTTCACACTGTTCGGCGAACTCGGATTCGGAGCACAAGGTCTCCTTCAGGTGGGTGGACGCTTGAATTTCTAAGAAACTAAATCACTTACTCCTCAACAATGATGAACGACCGACTTTCCTACGAAGAGAAAAAGGAACTGCCCGACTCGGTTTTCGGGCTGCCCGAACGACGTGAATACCCCATGCCCGACGCAGCACATGTCAGGGCTGCCGAAGCCTACTTCCGTTACTGCCCGGAAGAGCTCAAGCCGAAGCTTGCCAAGGCAATACTCCAGAGGGCACAGCAGTTCGGGGTGGATGTGGAGAGCCCTACGGTGCTTTCCTACGCCAACCAATGACAAGTAACGATCATGTAGAAAAATCCTTTGTAATAAATTCGTTTGAATAGATGTTTATCCGTTGCCCGGCCGCCAAGTCGGGCAACGGTGCGTCTATGTGTGAGTGTCGGAAAAATTGTGTAACTTTGCATCTGCCCTAATCACTCAATTAATCTATCTATCATGCCTCACCATAACGTAATTCTCGTTGATGACCCAAAGGTCCGTGCCCAACTGCTCCCACTCACTTTTACGCGCCCCGCGAGCGAGCTTCTGCTCGGAATAACCACGCTTAGGCAGAAATGGGAGACGCTGCTTCCGGGAACCTACAGTTATCTCACCGCCGATTATCTTCAGGAACTGTACCCCTGTGGCGAAAAAACGCCCGACACGCTATTCATTGCCTCTCATCTTGTACCTTCACCCGGATTGGCCGATGCAATTGCGCTACTCATGCCTGGCGAAGCTCTGACGGTGAATGATGAGGTGATTGCGCGCTGCGGGGAGAATGCCGATAGAGCCATGCCTTATCCGGGAGAGGTGAAGATGGTGACGCGCCCATATCATTTGTTTGAATTTAATGCCGAAGCAATCGCCTCCGACTTCGAGCGATTGATCGACCTGATGGAGTGGCGACCGGTGAGCAAGACTTGTACCGTGATAGGAACTTCGGCCAAGATCCTTATGGCTCCTGGAGCGAAAGCCGAAGGTGTGACATTCAACACCTCGGGCGGACCGATATATCTGGGTCACGGATGTGAAGTGATGGAAGGAAGCTGTCTGCGCGGCCCTATTGCTATCCTTGATCATGCCACCGTCAACATGCTGACGCGCATTTATGGTGCCACCACCATAGGGCGTTACTGCAAGGTTGGGGGTGAGATCAACAATGTGGTGATGCATGACTTTTCAAATAAGGCCCACGATGGATTCTTGGGTAACGCTGTGATAGGGTCATGGTGCAATTTAGGAGCCGGTTGTGTGGCCTCCAATCTGAAAAACGATTACACCGAGATAAAACTTTGGGACTACTCGACCAACAGGTTCGCTCGTACCGGTTTGCAATTCTGCGGTCTTATCATGGGCGACCATTCCAAGGCCGGCATAAACACCATGTTCAATACCGCTACGACAGTTGGTGTGGGCGTTAACATACATGGCACCGGATTCCCGCGCAATTTCGTAGGATCATTTTCGGAAGGGGGTGCAACAATGGGCTTTTCTGAAGTCCCGCTGTCGAAGTTCTTCGCCATAGCCCGGCGTGTAATGTCCCGGCGCAACATGGAGCTTACCCCCGAATTGGAGCGCCTGTTTGCCACGCTCCATGAGCTTACGGAGCAATTTCGGTAAAGCGGTTTTTAAAGATCCAGTTTGCGCGGTTTGTCAGGATTGGAGAAAATCCGTCGTTTCAATTCATGGATCCTCCGGAGCCAACGGCCGGCTTTAAGCCACAGCAATGAAGGCACAGTTTCCACGTCGGCGCTGATGGCATCGCCAATTGCCGGAACCACTGCCTCCGGTCCGAATTGCTCCGGATAGATAACTATCAGATTGTTGTCGGCAAAGTATTTGCGCAGAAACTCGGGGAGCGAGGCCATTCCGGGATCGTAGGACATGGAAGCGGTGCGTGCAGTGACCACCACAAAGAGGTCATCGTCGATAATCTTATTAGCCAGCAATACTATATCGTCCCATTGCTCCATTTCGCGGTACTCACGGCGGAATGCGTAGCCCCATTTCTTTATCACAGCCTCAATGTAGGGGCGTGTCCCTGCCGAGGTGAAGAACACCGCCTTGCATCCGAGCTGGCGTCCCAGATTGCCTATGCATTTCACCCAGCGCACGAATCCGGTTTCATATTGTGCCTTGTCGGGCACCACCACCACAAGACGCCTCATGGTGTTGACAGGGATGTAACAGCGCGAAATCACCAGCATACGGTATGTGGCCTTGAGCAGCTGTGTGAGCTTTTCGCCAAAGAAGGAGTCGATCACGGCAGTGCGCCTGTGAAGACCTATCACCACTTCGTTGATGTCACGTTCCTCCATGGTGTTCAGCACTCCGGTCACGAAGTTTAGGTCATAACGCTCAATGGTTTTCAGCGGAACGTCGACACTTGCGGCCGCCTGCTCCGCTATGTCGAGCGAATTCTGCCCCACAGCCCTTGAGGATGCCGAATTATCGTTGCGCACATGCAGGGCAAAGAAGTGGTTGTGGCCGCCGGGACGCACATCGTGCATCATCAGCGCAAGGCTCACAAGCTCAGTGGCGCTCAGCGGATTCACCACAGGAATGAGGGTGTTGACAGCCGCAAGCTTTTTGCGGTTCTCCTCATCATCCACAATGGCAGTGTCGCTCATGGTGAGCTCTTTCAGTCGCTGGGCTGCGCGGGCGGTGCCCAAAGAAGAAACAGTACAGGTGACAAGAATCATCACCACCGTTCCGTCGAGTACAGGTTCAGGGAAGATACCTATCTTCAGCCCAATGGTCACCACGGCCAACGCAACGGCCGTGTGTGCGTTGGACAGCTGATACATCATGGAGCGCTCGACCGGAAGCATCTTGAACACCCTTTGGGTGAGAAATGCGGCGAGCCACTTTCCAGCCATAGCAGTGGCGCTCATCACGGCCGCCATATAAAGCGAATCCCATCCGGCCACGAGGGCCCGGACATTGATGAGCATGCCAACTCCTATCAGAAAATAGGGTATGAAGAGGGCGTTGCCCACAAATTCTATGCGCCCCATCAAAGCCGATCGGGCCGGTATGAACCTGTTGAGCACGATGCCGGCGAAAAACGCTCCGAACACCCCCTCGAGTCCTATCCATGCCGCAGTCTCGGCCGAGAGAAACACCATGGCCAGTATGTAAACGAACTGTGCTATGGTGTCATTATAATGCTTGAAATACCATCGGGTGACACGCGGATACACGTACACCACCCCAAGGCAGTAGGCAACAAGTCCACCCAACAGCCGTGCCAGTTCGCCTATGCCCAGCTCGCCGTAACGCGCCACGCTCACTGTGCCGGCAAGCACCATGAGCGAACCGAGTACAGTGAAAATTGTGCCGGCCACGGCTATGACCACCGCGCGGTTAGTGGTGAGTCCGAAACGTGACACTATGGGGTAGGCCAGCAGCGTGTGGGCCGCGAACATAGATGCCATCAACACAGCTGTTATGGCGTTGAATTTAAGGAAAATCGCAGCTGAAACTGCACCGAGCAGGAGCGGGACGAAAAAGGTGAATAGCCCGAACACAATCCCTCGTTTGAGATTGCGCTTGAGGTGGTACATGTCGATCTCCACACCGGCAAGAAACATGAGGTAGAGCAACCCTACCTGTCCGAACACCTCGAAACTCATGTCGCGTGCAAGGACATTGAAACCGTAGGGGCCCACAACCATGCCGGCAATGATCATCCCGATCACATGCGGTATCTTTATCCTGTTGAGCAGCATGGGCACAAGCAGGATTATAGCCAGCACTATCAGGAAAATCAGTCCCGGTGACGAGACGAGCGGATGAACCGCCGGTATGGCAATGTCAAGAATCATGCAGCTTGACAATTCATGATGATGTGGATGATCGGTTATGTGTGGCCGGGAGGCCGAGGAGTTATTTCTTATGTTTGAGGATGTACTGGGCAATCTGGACAGCGTTCAGAGCTGCGCCTTTCTTGATTTGATCGGCCACTACCCAGAAGGTGAGGCCACGTTCGTTGGAAAGGTCTTTGCGCAGACGTCCCACCATCACGGGGTCGGTACCGGTGGCGTCAAGTGGCATGGGATAGGATTTGGAAGCGGGGTCATCGACCACAACCAGCCCCTCGGCTTTACGGAATGCTTCGCGCACCTCATTAAGCTCAAGCGGCTTCTCGGTCTCCACCCACACTGCCTCGCTATGGGCACGCACCACGGGCACACGCACACACATGGCACTTACGCTCATGTTGGGGGCGTGCATGATTTTGCGAGTCTCGTTGAACATCTTCATCTCCTCTTTGGTGTAGCCGTTATCCATGAACACATCCACCTGGGGAATCACATTGTAGGCCAACTGATAGGCGAATTTTTCCACTGTTGGCTCTTCGCCGCGTTGAATTTGGGCATATTGGTTGATGAGCTCATCCATGGCAGCGGCTCCCGCGCCGGATGCAGCCTGATAGGTGGCCACGTGCACACGGGTTATCGGGCTCAGGTCGTTGACGGGCTTCAAAGCCACCACCATCTGTATGGTGGTGCAGTTGGGGTTGGCAATTATGTTGCGGGGGGTGTTGAAGGCATCGTCGCCATTCACTTCCGGCACCACCAACGGAACATCCGCTTCCATGCGGAAGGCGCTCGAGTTGTCGATCATCAGTGCGCCATGGGCAGTGATGGTGTCGGCAAACTCCTTTGAGGTCCCTGCGCCGGCCGATGTGAACGCTATGTCGATGTCGCGGAACAGTTCCGGATCCTTGGTGAGTTCAATCACCGTGTAATCCTTTCCGCGGAACTTGTATGAACGGCCTGCGCTGCGTTTCGACCCGAACAGCTTCAGGTTGTCAATTGGAAAATTCTGCTCGTCGAGCACACGGAGAAACTCCTGACCAACGGCGCCGCTGGCACCAACTATAGCTATATTCATCGTTGTGGAATGATAAGTTTAATTAAACGTGTCCGAACCGGGTTCGGTATCAAATTGCAAATTTACAAAAAAATCGCCAACTCCTGCCACTTTAGTCCAAATCCGAAAAGCTTTTAGCCTAAAAATAATTCCTCGCCGATTGTAAAAGCATTATCTTTGCACTCCCGAAAAGATTTTGCTTATGCCTGTACGTACCGTAGCCATATACATTGCTGCAGCTGTGATGCTTTTCTTCACGGCCTGTTCCTCCCCCTTTTCCCGCAAGCTTGACCAAGCTGATGACTTGATGGAGACCAGGCCTGATTCGGCGTTGATGATACTTGATTCCATTCCCGGCGCGTCACTCACCACGGAGGCCCTTCGTGCTCGCCATGCCCTCCTGCTCACGCAGGCCATGGTGAAGTGTGATGTCCCCATTCCGTCCGATTCCCTGATCTCCACTGCTGAAGCCTACTATAAGAACCACCGCGACTTCAACAACCTCCGCGCCCTCTTTTATTTGGGTTGGGTAAGGTGGAGCTTGAATGACAATTCGCGTGCTGTGATACCTGCACTGAAAGCTTATGATCTGGCAGTTGTCCATGGAGATCCATTATGGACAGCAAAAACGGCCGAATTGTTGTCATTTATTTATTCTTCTTCTTATACCTATGATGAAGCGATAGAGATGGCGACCATCGCTTCTGGAGATTATATGAAGGCGGGATTAGTTAAGAATGGGAATTATTGTCTTGTTGATGTTGCTGCGGATTTTGTGACAATTCAAGAATATGAAAAAGCCGATTCTCTATTGGATTCTATAATAAGTAAACATGAAAGGGCAATGGAAGATAGCGCGTTGGTCGCTTATGCCTACCGCACATTGTTCCAATCACGTTTTTGGGAGGCTAAGTCCATGAAGAAATCCTATGCCAGAGCTAAGGAAGCGTTGCAGAATCTTGAAGGATATGATCAGTACATAGTTCGGGAACCATCATTGGAAATAATGATGTCGCTGGTGCAGGGTGACGGCAGGCCAATACAGTGCACTGATTCTATACAACGGGGTGAAGTTGGCACAGGGTCAGATGATCAGCAAGCTAATTCCATAACATTGTTAACATTAATAGCGTCCGCGGAGGCAGTCGGAAATTGGAAGCAAGCATATGAGTTAACTGATTCTTTACGAGAAATCGAAGGTGAGATTTTTAAAGATGCTATTCAACACACTGTGCAAAATGAACAAAAGACGTACCTTGATAGAGAAATTGTGCGCGAAAAAAAGTTGCATAGAAAGAAATTGTGGTGGAGCGTGTCCATAAGTATATTATTAGTGGTGATTCTTTCAGTAGCTGTGTATATAATGCGCCTAAGGATGAAGTTAAGGTCAGAACAATTTGACCAACAAGTTACAGATTTGCTTAGATTGACTGATACACTGAGGGGAGAAAATGAAGTGTTGTTGGATAAGAACGATTCTCTTCAACAATTGTCATCCCAAACTACAAATGAGAATAGGCGTCTTGAAAAGGAGATTGAAGAGCAGTTGTGTCAAGAAAAAGACATGAACGAAAGCATAAACAAACTTTTTAGTGGGCAATGGGAAATATTGAATGGCCTGTGTAGGGACTATCTGTTATGTGCAGGTTCAAAAAAAATGCAAACATTATTGTTGAAAAATATTGAAACAGAAATAAAGAGGATAGCTACACCAAAAGAGTTGAATAAGCTGGCAGCTTCTGTAAATAAATATAAAGATAATGTGCTGTATGCTTTTGAGGAGCTTTTCCCAAAAGCCAAAGCTGAAGATCTCGGTGTCTTCACGCTGTTGTACGCCGGAATGCTACCAAAAACGGTCGCGGTGGTGCTTGATATCCCGGTGAAGACGATCTTTAACAAACGCCTGCGTGTGCTTGCTAAATTGAAGGAAATGGGGATTGATCAGGATAACATGTTGATACGTGGACTGCTAAAGCCTTGATATGTTATAATTTGCGAATGTGTAGGGCGTAAGTTGTTGTAAGATAGCGTTTTGTGATGTAGGGAAAAATGCATCATGTTGCAATTTGTAAATTCCTGAAGATCAGGGGATAGCTGTAACTATAAGGGAATTTTATTACGCTTCAAAGTTTGATGAGAGCATAGATTTAGGTGTAATTTTGCAATGTCAATTTTATACGTTTAATCATGTTCAAAAAAATTATTACACTTATTTTCATTATCGTTCTTTCCGGCTCAGCAGATGGGTTGGCCGCAAAAGAAAATGGGTCTCCACGACCCTCTGCACGTGATGTGCGAATCAGCCGAGCAAAACAGTCTTTAAGTGGTCGGCCTAAGGCTCCATCGCGTCAAAATATTTTTTGCGTCTATGATGGAGAAGTTTTAGATTTCGTATTTACTTATTCTGAAGGCGAATGTACACTTGTTGTAACCAATCTATCTTCAGGGTCGGTGAGAAGCTATAGTTTTGACTCTTCAGACGAAGCTTCCGTTTATGTTGGACCACTTAACACAGCTAAGATTGAGATTGTAACCTCAAAAGGAAATGAATATGAGGGCTACATCGGAAGTGAAGAAGATTACTTATAACAAAGCATTCTACTAAAAACAAATTAATTATTTTTATGAAAACCAATCTAACTAAACTTGTGTCAATGATGGCACTTGCAGTAGCTGCCGTGTCCTGTGGCTCAAATGAAATGGAACCAGAAGCCGTTCTCCCTGTACCCGAGGAAGAATCTTGATTTTTAATGATATTTAATGGTTGTGCTGCATTATTAGCAGACTGTAACATACGTTGGGAAAGTTTCGCTGACGGTAAGGATAACTTTGCGGTTGTTAACATTTGAAATGCTTTTAGTTTGCAATGTCTGTCTAATTTTGCAGCACCACTTTATCTCTCTTGCACCACTGAAACCTAATAACTGTTTAAATATTTATTGCTATGCAGACAATTGATCTGAACTTTAAAAAATTTTTGTTGATTATTGTGTCAATCCTTTCGGCAGCTGCCTTCACTGCTTGCGGCGATGACGATGAACCCAACCGCGAAGATTTCATCCAGTCCTATTACGACGGGGTCTACACCCCCGGATCGGCCGAGCATGCACTGGTGGCCACTCTTGACGGTGAGCCCTTGGCATCATCTTCGGCTGCCGTCACTTTCCGCAGTTCAGACATGAAAAAGGCCACCATCACGGTGAAAGGTATTTTTACCGGCGGAACCAAGACGTTCAATAATGTACCGTTGATCACATCATCTACCGATGGCGAAATATGCAACTTTGAGCTTTCGGAGGGATCCACCAATTATGGCACCGGCGCCATTGCCGGCGCGCCTTATGGCAGCGGATATGTGATGACGCTGACGCTTAAGAACTGATAACCAACTGAGGAGTGAGGAGAGATGGGTGCGTGGAGGTGCCGGTCGGTAGTGCCGGGCGTTTTATTGCTCACATGTTGGGCAGGGGCCCGGGCTCAGGAGAGAGCTGACTCATTGAGCGGAACGCTCGATGAGGTGGTGGTGAACGGTGAACGTGTGCGCAATCTCATCGCTCCGGAAATGGGGCGCGTGACTCTTACGGGCGACCGCGTGAGCCGGCTGCCCGTGATGCTCGGTGAGCCTGATTTGGTCAAGGCGTTGCAGGCACAGCCGGGGGTGACTCACGGAGTGGAGGGGTTCTCAGGCCTGTATGTGCATGGTGGCGAGAATGACCAGAACCTCTTCCTGTTTCAGGGATTGCCGCTTCATCAGGTGAGTCATCTTGGCGGAGTGTTCTCTTCGTTCAACGTAGCGGCAGTCAACCGGGCCGATTTCTACAAGTCGTCATATCCCGCACGCTACGGCGGCCGCATCTCAAGCATTACGGACATAACCATGAACGCCCCCTCACTTGAGCGCTACACCGGTCAGGTGTCGGTTGGGCTTATAAGCGGTAATCTTTACTTGAGCGGGCCCATAGCGAAAGGGCGCACCGGGTTCAGTCTGGGCATACGGCGCACATGGCTCGAGCTTGTGTCAATACCCGCTCTTGCAATAATCAATGCCAACAACAACAAAGGGAAGACCAAACGTGCCGGTTATGCTTTCACTGACCTGAACCTGCGCCTTGACCATCACTTTTCTTCATCACTGACCGGAATTCTCACCGCTTATTACAGCGAGGACCGATTGAATATTGGTGAACGGCAAACTCACAAGAAGAAGGTGACCGATCCCGACAAGCAATACTTCGATGACAACACCAACCATATCCGGTGGGGCAATGCCGGTGCGGCAGCGTCTCTTACATGGACCGGGCTTCCGGGACGGTTGAACGGCGGAGTGTTCTGGACGGCCTACAGTTCACGCTACCGTCAGGAACATGAGTATCAGACCATGATGTCGGATCCGTCAACCTATGGCTATTCACTTTCGGAAACATTCAACTCCATTTCCACCTTCGGGGCAAAGGCTGATTACGTAGTGAACCCCAATTCGTGGTGGCGCCTGAGTGCGGGAGGGGAGTGGACGCTGAGGCGCTTCGTTCCCGATGGATTGAAGAACCGGACAATGGCCGACGGCACCCTTACCACCGACGACTCTCCGGACCGTTACGTGAATCAGAACACCATGGCCGTGTGGACCGATCATGAGTTCACTCTTCATGAGCGGGTGAGTGTGAGCATAGGGCTCAGAGTGTCGGGTTACCGTTCGAAAGGTGACTACTGGTGGTATCTGGAGCCTCGTGCCGCCATGCGCGTGAGCCTCACGGACAATCTCAGCTTGAAGGCTGCCTACGCCTCCATGTCGCAGGGCGAGCAGCAGATCTCAAACAATTATATATCACTTCCCACTGACTTGTGGCAGCCTACAGTGGCTCCATTTGCACCGTTGCGGTCACATAACGTGTCGCTTGGGCTTTCGGGGAATCTACCTTATGATTCATTCTTCGCTGCCGAGCTTTGGTGGAAAACCATGAAGGGGCTCCTTGAATATCGTGAGGGAGTGTCGGCCTTGAATCCCGGATTGTCGTGGCAGGAAAAACTGACTTCCGGACGTGGGTATGCCTACGGATTGGATTTGACATTGGCGCGAAACATTGGAAAATGGACCGGTTCCATAGGCTATGGCCTTATGTGGAATCGCCGAAAGTTTGCCGATCTGAACCAGGGCCGCACCTTTCCGGCGAAATTCGACAACCGCCACAAGATAAACCTCGGCTTGACGTTCCGTCCGTCCGACCGCTGGGAGTTCAACGCGCAATGGGTGTACATGACAGGGAATAGATTGACACTGGCTATGTACAACTATGATTCGGCCGGAAGCTTTTTCCCCGATGCGCCGAGTGTTGATATCGGGGACTACGTGGGTGGCGATGACCAGCTCACCGGCATAGGGTATTATCCTGAACGCAACAATATCCGCTTGCCGGCCTATCATCGCCTTGACTTGGGCGCAAGCCTGTTCAAGCCACTGAAAGGAGGACGGATGATTGTGTGGAATTTCGGGCTTTACAATGCTTATTGCCACATGA
>CAJUSN010000048.1:0-1455 GCA_910589095.1 uncultured Muribaculaceae bacterium | reverse complement strand
TATCAGGGGCAGGGATGGCATCGCACATTCCGCACTTTCAGCCTGCTGCCGGTGATACCATCGTTTTCGTTCACATATAAATTCTGACTATGAAAACCGCACATGTTATTGGCTGGGCACTTCCTATGGCCATTTCGCTCGGAGGATGTTACAACGAGGTGGACCTTGACTCCTACCGCACTCCCGATGGTGAGAATCTGCTGGTGATAAATTCCATTCTGTGTCCCGACTCAGCAGTAAGGGTTGCTGCCACACGTACATATTTTTATTCTGACCGGCGGCCTGAGAGGGAATATGTGCCCGGCCTCGACATGGAGCTTACGGTGAATGACACACCCGCGGGACGTCTCACTTTTGATCCGGCAACCCGACTCTATCGCTCGGACGTGGTACCCTCCGAAGGCGATAGAGTGAGGGTGAGCACTGTATGGCAGGGCAAGGAGGTGACGGCAACCGACAGTGTGCCGAGGCACGTCTCCATAGAGTCTGTGAGGGTTGAACGTCAGGGACCGACGCAGTATTACTGGCACAATGACTACATTTTCACCTATTATGTCACCTTTTCCGAGCCACCGGGCCCCGGCAACTATTATTTTCTGAAATATGACGGTTGGGGCGATGGGCTTTACGGCAATATGGAGGAGCGGAACTATACCTATGAGTATGTGTTCCAGCAATTGGCCCACCGGGTGCAGCAGTCGCGTCCCGGGTGGGAGCCGTATTCTCCGTTAGGGTTACCCTTTTCGGACCAAGGTATCGATGGCACCACGCATACTCTTGTGCTGAAAGAGATTGTGCAGGGTGGCTATTTTGTTGATTTCAGCCGGTGGACCGTTATGCATAGGCGCTTCCGCCTTTATGCAATATCGGAAGCTTATTACCGATACCTGGTGGGCATGCTCTGTGCCGACAGCTATGACGATTCGCTTTCAGGCGGAATGGTCAATATTGGGTTGGTGGAACCGGCTTCGGTGTTCTCCAACATAATTGGAGGTACCGGCATCATGGCTTCCTACTCTATCGACGAGATGGAAATAGATGCAATGGAGCAAGTGGGACCATTCCCGGATTAGCGTCGGAGTGGTCGTGGTTTAAACATTGGAGTGAGTATTTGAAATAAAATAATTGCTGAAAAATTCCTAACTTTGTTGCATCAAATAACGCAACAATGAAATTTACAGAACTTTCAATACCCGGTGTGTGGATGATCGAACCCAAACGGTTTGGCGACGCGAGAGGTTATTTCATGGAGTCGTTCAAGCTCGATGAATTCCGATCCATGGTTGGTGACGTGACCTTTGTGCAGGATAATGAATCGCTGTCAACGATGGGTGTGCTCCGCGGTTTGCATTATCAGAAGGGTGAGCACTCACAGGCCAAATTGGTAAGAGTGTCGCGTGGCGCAGTACTGGATGTGGTTGTGGACCTGCGTGGGGATTCTCCAACCTTTGGCCG
>CAJUSN010000047.1:15184-15473 GCA_910589095.1 uncultured Muribaculaceae bacterium | reverse complement strand
AATCAGTTCGCGCCATTGCTTCACATGCAATCATGAGCGATCCCGCTTCGGAGCTTGTGGACAATTCAGGCATGACCGAGATGGTGTTCACCAACTCCATCCCCTTCACCAAGGAGTGCAAGAAAGTGCATGTGCTTTCTGTGGCTCACCTTATTGCCGACACCATCCGTCGTGTCCACAACAACCAGTCTATCTCTAAGCAGTACGTGTTTAAATAAACCGTAAGCTTTACATACAACCCATAAAAAATCGGCGCATCCTCATGAAGGGTGCGCCGGTTTCTTATGAT
>CAJUSN010000047.1:0-15174 GCA_910589095.1 uncultured Muribaculaceae bacterium | reverse complement strand
GATATAGATAGCCTGTTTATCAGGGTCGCGGGAAATTCTTGCGTACATTGCGCGAGATGGCCAATATGTTGCCCGCTGTTATGAGCAGCATTATGGCGGTGCCGACCGCTATAGCAACCCACGGAGCGCCGGATTCTACGCCTATGTTCTCCAGAGGCGCGCTCCAAAGATGTTTGCCTATCAGCATTGCCACGATGGCGCCGATGAGTACGCAGCCATTGATTGTGGCCACTGTAACGTAATAATGGCGTGAAACGGCTTCAGGCGAGTAGCCCAGCATCATGAGCTGGCGCAGTTTGTCGCGGTTTTTCTGCAGCAGCAGATAGATGCTCAGCAGCAGAATGAAGAAAGCAAGCAGACTGATGATGACGCCCACAGCCACTACAGCAGCGGTGATAATAGCCAGGAAATAAGCAGCCCGTCCGTTGTCAACCTTGTCGCCGGCCACTTCATAATGGTGTGAACGCATGAATTCGGAAATGGCCGGATCGCCGGGCGAGTTGGTTTCTATTATAAGTCGTGAGGGTTCAGGCTGCTGGCCGTCGGCAAAGGTGGAGTTGGCCCATTTCATGAAATCCTCAGGTACAGCTATGGTGTTGAGTCGCGATGAGAACCCAACGATCTTGGCCGGTAACCATTGCTGACGTCCGTTACCGCTCACCGAAAGACGCAAAGGCACCATGCCTATCATTGACTCGGAGATCTGTGGCAGGCCGCGGGAGGCGGCGAATCCGAAGTTGTAGAGCGAAAGGTATTCCTTGCTGATGATGACCGGCACGGCTCCTCCCTGCTGCGGGTTGAAGTGCCATCCGGAAGGCTGAACATCGAAAAACTCGTCGGGGATGGATTCCAGAAACATTGCCGTGTTCACTCCACGTCCGCCTAATTCCACAGAGGCGGCAACTCCGAAATTGGATGCGGTGAATTGGCCCACGCGACGCACCCATGGTTGGTCTTGGAGCTCCTTGATCTCGTCGGGAGCGAATGAGGCTTGCTTGCCGGTGAGAAGCGAGCCAAGGCCTCCTACCTCCTTGGAGATTATCAGATAGTCGCGGGATATGAATGAGTCCTCCGCGCTCCACACTGAACTTACGTCACGGTAGAGCTGGATGGCAGAGATAACAATGCACAGCCCCACAAGATTGGCTACGGCGTAGCCTGCAAGCTGGGCCTTGGATATGTTGCGGCGTAGCAAGTGCCATACTGCTGACTGTTGTTTCATAGCAGAAGAGTGGATTGGATGGTTAGACTGATTTTGTTGCCTACGGATGTGGCTATGACACCTGCTCCGAACTCACGTGCCGCCTCATCGATGAGCGAGGCTACAATGGCGTTGTTACGCGCGTCGAGGTGGCTCACCGGTTCATCAATCAGCAAGAAGTCGAACGGCTGGCAGAGGGCACGTACAATGGCCACACGCTGCTGTTGTCCCACTGAAAGCAATGCAGCAGGTGAGTCCAATTTGGCCTCGATTTCCAACCGCTCCAGCGCATGCTTGATCCACTGCCCGGTGCGGCAGTCGGTGAGTCGGTTCTTTATGAGGATATTCTCCCTTACGGTGAGCTCCGGAAAGAGATGCATCTCTTGAGGGAGATATGCCAGCGAGCGGGTGCGGAGTTCGCACCATTCGGCTATTGTGAAGCTGCGCACATCGCGTCCGTCAAAGGTGATTCGCCCCTGATAGTCGCCACGGCTGCCGTAAATGAAGCTGCAGAGCGATGATTTTCCGGTGCCCGATTCAGCCTCTATCATGTAATAGTCCGGCTTGGTGAAGCGCACAGTCTGCAACCACACTTGGGAGTTGCACACGGGTGCCACTTTCTCCATGCCACGGAACACGTTGGGCAACGCGTTCTCAATGCAAATTTCCTTGATCATATCAATATCCGCGGGCTTTTCGCTTGTAAGAGTCGATAAATTCGGGAAGGGTGGAAACCAGAGTGGGGATGATGGGCTTGTCGGAGCCAACAAGGTTTAATTGCAGGCGCGTCACGCCGTCATTATAATCCATGTTGAGTTTGATGCTGAAGGCATATTTAGGATCATCCACAATTGTGTTGAGCATAGGTGTCTGGAACACGAATCCCATAGGTTTGCCTGTGAAGTCGGATGTGAATGAGTTTTGCTTGTCGGGTTTGAGGTCAAGGCCCATACCTATGGCGAAATTACCGTCGACCGAACCGTAAGTCACATTAAATTCGCGGGAGTTGAAGCTGTAAACTCCGTTGCTCACTTCGGTGGAGCCGGGGAGGTTGCTACGCAGCAGTTCGGTTAGTTCGTTGACCTTGCTCTGGTTCATGCGTGCCATGATGAGTGCTTGCCATTGGTCGGGCGACATGGGGTTGAGAAGCGCCGATTTATTTTTAGGCCCGAAACCGGCTGCTATGGTCCCGTCTATGGCTTTGAGATAAGGAGCTATTTCGGCAAAAGCTCGGCCGGTGCTTCGGTCGCCCAACTTGCTGATAGCTTCTTCGGTCCGTTTTACCCAGCCACTGGCGGGGTTGAGCCCAATGGCTGTGGCGCAGATGAAATTGGCCGGCATATAGCGCAGGAAGTCGGTATCCACCGGCTGCAGGGCGTCAGTGCGATAAACTTCCCCGTCGGTAGAGATGAGCTTGCCCTCGGCCACAATGGCATTGTTTTTCACATTCACTCCGAACACACACCATTGGCCGTCAAGGCCGGTGCCGAGCGAAGTTTGATCAAATACCCAATTGGCAATATTATCGTCGGTGAGCGCTTCGGCCAGCCCGGAATATCGGGTGATGTTGTTTTTCTTGCGTGCCAGCGCGAATTCTTCCAGTTTGTCCACACGGCGCTTTTCAAGAATCCAAAGTTGGTCAGAGGAGTCGTCAAATGCGAAACAATTGCTACCCTTGGCGTAGATTTCCACACCGTTCTTCATCTCGGATGTGAAATCGTTGTCCTCCAACAGTTGGCGCACTTTGTCGGCATCCTTGATGAGCGCGGTGCCATAGAAATCATTGCTCTTCATGTATCCGAAAATCACCACGGATTCCAGATCCACAGCCTCGGCCCACTGTGCGCCCATCTTGAGCATGTCGGCGGGGATTGACTCCTTAAGCTGCGTGTATTCAGCGGGAAGAACAATTTGGGAGTTCTCGATTTTAACACCTGAGTTGGAGGCCAACTCAATGAGATTCAGTGTGCCAATTATGTCCGCGTCAAACGGCACGGATTCCAATAGTTTTGATTTGTTCGACGAACATGAGCTTATCAACGTGGCTATTGCCAGAGTGACCCATATCGTCGCGAAGGAGAAAAGGTTGTTTTTCTTCATGTTATTGATGTGTTTGTTAATTCGTTTTAAATAACTCAGGTTCAGTCGTAATCATCGTAATAGTCAGCCGACGCTTCGCGGGCTGAACGTGAGTTGCTTTGCAAGGTGGCCATGTAGTTGGCCAAGGCAGAGAGCGGGTCCGCTCCGGGGGCGGTGATGGTGAAAGTCACTACTTTTGCATCCATTTTGAGTGAAAACGCGGGGGCTGACGCGCCATTCACTGCGGGAAGGGTGAGCGATGCGTTCAGGCGTGTGGTGGGCGCAATCTCCGGAGAGGTGCCTCGCAATACTTCCGGCAGGTCTATTTCACGGTTTAGAGCGAAGATAAATGCACCATCGCGAGCCGTGTAGCGATAGCGGGCATCGCCGAGGGTGAAGGCATAAACGCCGTCGGCTCGCGGCGCAGGGTTCACTCCTTTCTGTCGTAGATTTGTATTTATCTCTTCCACTGCTTCCTGAGCACGGTTTCCTTCCAAGAGTCCATATATCATTAGGCTTTGCTCCTCCACATCTGTGGCCTCAAGTGATTTGGTGCTAAGCGGTCCTACATTGATGGCCATGATGCCGTTAAGACTCCGGATGTAGGGGAGCAGGGATTGGAGCATCCCTTGATTCTGCGTACCAAGGTCGGCACCGGCCATTTCAACCATGTTGCCCCAGTCAATAGCCTGCGTCATCCCCGCCATTATTGTGAGGGTTGGGCCTGCGCACAGCATGGGCGACAACGCAGCCGGTGCGGAACCTAAATCCGACAGTAGGTCAAGCGGCACTTCCTCGCCCCGATGTGCTTCATCCGTAGCAATCAAGCGGCCGGTGAATGTGATGGAGCCGGAGGCTCGAGCCGTTGTCACGGTGAAAAGCTTGTCGGACCCCGGCAGGCCTACAGCTGATGGATTGATAAATGCAGTGAGTACACCTCGTGAGGCTATTACATCGGCTGTGGGATATTGGCTGAAATTGTTGTCAGACGCGCGGCGTAGGCTTTCGCGCCAGTTCTTCAAATCGTTACGCGTGGTCAGATACCATGCGGCGCCACGATCAATAACTATGCAACGGCCAAATTCGCCCGACCCGTCCGGTTCGTAAATCTCCTCACCGTTCACTTTGCGCTTGGTCCAGCCTGCTTTTACCAGAGCCTCCGTTAACATGTCCTCATCAGTTATTCCAACTGCCACGATGGCCATCTTTGTTTCCGTCGGTTTGTAGGCCATAACGTTTGACAGATCCAGGCATTGCGCTGCATTGTCAGGCAAGCCGTTTAGGTCGCCCGGTATCAGCATGCTTATGCCTTGTTGGAGATTGCCCTCCTGGCCTATTGAGTCAAGATTGAGCATAACCACATACTCCGCATCGGCCGGAAGGTCGGATAGGGAGGGGGATTCGGATTTGGCGCATCCGGTTAAGAGGCACGCTAAGAGAGCGAAAGCCAGAGCTAAGCCCGGAAATGTGTTTCTTGTCAGGGTAGAGTAATGTTTCATTTTAGATAATGGTTCTAATCATCGCATGACCCGTCGGGGTGCACAGGTTGATTGCGGTAGGGTTCGATATGTATGTTGGCTATCATTGCGTTGCCGAAGCCGTTTTTAAGATTCCGTTCAACCTGCGATGCAATTTCGTGTCCGGCTTTGACAGAAATGTCGGGGTCCACTTTCACATGGACATCTATGATGATTCTCGGGCCGTTTCTTCGCGAACGGAAATGATGGTAGGTGATAACTCCCGGAGTGGATTTTATGATTTTCATTAGCGGTTCGGTTACGTCGGGCGGTAGTGCCACTTCCAGCAGCTCACGCACGGCCGGCCTGGCAATGTCGAGCGACGACACGGCAATGAACACACTGACAATCATGGCCGCCACTGGATCGAGAATGCGCCAGTGGGAGCCGAGCAAAATGGCTCCGCCCACACCCACCAGTGTGGCCACCGATGAAATGGCGTCGCTTCTGTGATGCCACGCATTGGCAATGACCGAAGTGGAGTCAATGCGACGTCCCCAGTTGCGGGTGTAATGAAAGAGCCACTCCTTGGCCGCTATGCTGATTATTGCCATCCAAAGCGCTATCATTCCCGGTTCCGGTGGAAGCTCTCCATGAATGGCGCGCAACACTTCGTGTAATCCATGCCAGAAAAGTCCCACGGCTACAAATGCCAACGCCACGCCTATGAGCAGCGTGGCGAAGGTTTCGTATTTACCGTAACCGTACTGATACACCTTGTTGGCCTTCCAGCGCGACACTCCTATCATCACTATCACAATAAGATCTGTGACAAAATCAGTGAGCGAGTGCACACCATCGGCCACCATGGCACCTGAACGGCCTATGATTCCTGCGGCAATCTTCAGCCCTCCAAGCAGCGCATTCACCACAAAGCCCACCCACGTCACGCGGCGGGCAATGCCCACCACCTGACTGTCGGTATATTTCATTGGGGATTGTGTCATGGCGCGGGGAGGGAGATGGTGGGGCCGTGGGGCCCGGAATGGTTACACCTCGAGGTC
Source organism: uncultured Muribaculaceae bacterium (assembly GCA_910589095.1). Classification (GTDB taxonomy): domain Bacteria; phylum Bacteroidota; class Bacteroidia; order Bacteroidales; family Muribaculaceae; genus Paramuribaculum. The sequence continues at coordinate 9,373 of CAJUSN010000047.1, read as the reverse complement.
GAGGTTGAACAGTTCGTGCCAGGGGAGTCCCTGCTTGTTGAGCTGCTCCATGAAGGGATCCGGGTCGAATTCCTCCACATTGTACACACCTGCCTTTTTCCACTTTCCTGTCAGGAACATCATGGCTCCGATCATGGCCGGAACTCCGGTGGTGTAGCTCACGGCCTGCATGCCTGTTTCGTTGTAGGCGGCCTCATGCGAGCAGTTGTTGTAGATATAGTAGGTAAGGTGATTTTTATCCTTGTCAAGACCCTCGATTCGGCAACCGATGGAGGTTTCGCCATGATAATTTTCACCAAGGTCCTGCGGGTTGGGCAATACAGCTTTGAGGAACTGCAAGGGCACAATCTTCATTCCGTTATAGTCAATCTCATCGATGCGGGCCATGCCTATATCCTGGATCACACGAAGGTGAGTGAGATATTCCTGACCGAAAGTCATCCAGAAACGGGCACGTTTGATTGACGGGAAATTCTTCACCAGGCTTTCCAGCTCTTCGTGGTAAAGAAGATACGATTCGCGCGGGCCTATGTTGGGGTAGGTAAGAGGCTTGTGGAATTCAAGCGGGCCGGTGGTAACCCACTTGCCGTCTTCGTAGTAACGACCGTTTTGGGTAATCTCGCGGATGTTGATTTCCGGATTGAAATTGGTGGCGAAAGCCTTGCCATGGTCGCCTGCGTTGCAATCAACGATGTCAAGATACTCCATGTCGGAGAAATAATGCTTGGCGGCATAGGCGGTGAACACCCCGGACACACCCGGGTCAAAACCGCAACCAAGAATAGCGGTAAGGCCGGCCTTCTCGAATTTCTCCTTGTAGGCCCACTGCCATGAGTATTCGAAATGAGCTTCGTCGCGCGGTTCATAGTTGGCGGTGTCAAGGTAGTTCACACCGCATTTCAGGCAAGCATCCATGATGGTTAAATCCTGATAGGGGAGAGCCACGTTGATAACCATATCAGGTTTATGGCGTTCGAACAGTTCCGCAAGCTGCTCAACGGAGTCGGCATCCACGGAATCGGTGGTGATGCGGCCTCCGCCTATTTTGCGGGCAATGGCCTCGCACTTGCTGCGTGTGCGGGAGGCAAGTACTATTTCGGTAAACACCTCCGGGTTTTGCGCACATTTGTGAGCCACGACTGTTCCCACGCCGCCGGCTCCGATAATGATAACTTTTGCCATTTCTTTATATAGAATATTTAAATTTGCGTGAAATATTCAGCTAAGTTAAGCATTATGCCCGACTGTGCAAAATCTTACTCCTTTTTTCTTTTTCTCCCGCAATGTAAAATTCATCGAACAGATCAACAGAAATCTATTTTTAGTCATAGGGTACAAGGTCATATATATTGGGGTCATTATATTTTACCGGGACAACCGATGATGTGTCAGCTCCGGGGAAATTACTGAAATCCGGTACTTTCCTCCCTATGCAACTTCCGGGACTAAAATAACAGAAATAATCCGAAAGATCCCAAAACAGCCAGGGAGGTAACATCGTTGCCTTTTCTCTCCTAGATTTGACAAAAGAAGAACCTTCCAACCGATAGGGATAGCGTATGAAAAATTTGAATTTGGGAAATTCCTTGCTCTTTAACTCAAGGCCGTCTTCGCGATATATCTTGTTAAAATGAACCTGCCACGGTTGGCTACGATACTTTCTCACAACTCCCTCCTCATCCAATGGAGCATTACAATATGCCGGAGCATCATTGAATATTTTCAGTATTTCCTCAACGCTTTCAAAACCGTACTCATACGGGAATAATTGATCTCCCACCCCTACAAACATAGCATCATTCTTAGTGTGACGTATGTACATCACATTGAACGTTACAGCGAATCTTATCCATGTAGTATCCTGATTTTTGTATGAAGAGATTGAAAAATTAACATTTTCGCATTTACACAAAGCAGGAAAAAGAAAGTAACAGGCATATGCAAATTTGCGGCCTCTAAACTCCATCGTGTCACGCTCGAATATGCATGTGTCATAGAGGTGACGATCATGGCTTGCGGCACGCAAATAAGGAGGAACAAAGTATACCTCTTTCAACTCTGTTGCTGACATCTTCAATGGGTTAATTTCAGTCCCTGTTGCCATATTTTTGGACTCTTGCGGCTGCCGCGCGTGATTGCATCCATGACTTATAGCCATGATAATGCCAATTAAAACGAGGATGCTTAATTCTTTAATATTCATGGAAGTTGTGCTGTTGTATTTGGCTGTAGACCGAAAAATCTCTCTTGCCGAATTTACGGGCGGCTGCCAAATTCTAATGGCAATTTATCCACTGGGTTATCATAAAAAATGCACAGAGGAAAATATACCCACTTTAATTCAGGATATTCAAAAATAGAGGGTTCCAAACTTGTTCCCCAGCTTCCATTATCTTTCGTGCTTATTTTTTGCAAAACACCGCACATCTCAAATCCATAGAACGCAAAGCGTGAGCCGTCCTCAAGATCCTCAATCATTATAGGTTTATCAGCATATTTTGATATTATCTGATCATATGCAGCAATTATATCTTCGCCAATCAACGGATTAGCCTTTAAAGTCTCATAATAACACTGCTTACCACCAGACCAAATTCGCATTAATCTTTTATTTGCATTAAGTTCTCCCGGATGGTACATTGTAAAGTCCATAATAGATTCTGTGAGTGTTGAAATATTTGCATCATTAATCCTTACTATGGAATCCAATGGTAATAGGAAACTCATTCCAAACGGATAATCGTTTCTAACGTCAATCCTGCTGCACCACATATAAAAGTACCGGCCTACTAAAAACTCGTCATCAGGCACTGCTTGATTCTGGGATGACCCCGGCCACCCCACGAACGTCAGAATCAATATAGTAATCAACGCTTTTCTCATACCATCTTAATCATTTCTTGATTTGTATTTTTATTATCAATATGGTCAATACTAACGGGAGGCGACTTTTGACACTCGTACTGAGATTTCATACAGTCGTATAGCGGAAACCCGAAGTTGATGGCTTGGGCGACGTTGCCCTCCTGCCTAATAGTTGTCCTGGCGTTATTTCTGATAGCTGCGCGAGTTCAGAGAGGACGTTTGCAGAGGCGCGAGTGCACCGCATGTAATTGCGAGAGTGTCATTACCCCCGCAAGTTACACATTCTCTGCTGCTTTTCCAAAAAATAATGCTCGGTGGTCAGTTTTTATTGGCGGAAGTTTGGAAGATGGTCAGGAGCGTTGGAATTTTGTGGGTGACATACCTGTGAGGTGCTTGAAGTACTTGCCGAACGAGGATTGGTTGCTGAAATTCAGCTCATAGGCTATTTGCTGCACGTTTTTGCCTGAGAACCGTAACAGATTCTTAGCCTCAAGTATCACATAATCATCGATCCATTCGGCAGCCGAGCGGCCTGTGCTCTCTTTGATTATCAGTGAGAGGTATTTGGCCGAAATGAAGAGTTTGGATGCGTAGAAGGCAACTCCGCGTTCCTGGCGATGATGCAAATTGACCAGATGAAGGAATTCTTTGACGTAACCGGCGCGGCGCGAAAGGGCGGGCGTATCGTTGCGCTCCATGCGCATGGAGAAGAACTGCATCAGTTGATAAACCGACGCGGCTATCAGTGAGCGTGATATGGAACGCACATAGCGGGCATCGCTGTTCTCAACCGTATTGTAATGAATCAGTTCAAAGTAGCGGATTATGAGTTTCACCTCCTCGGGTGTGAGGCGGATGAGCGGGGGCTGGCTGGAGCTGATGCTCATGGTGGCCACAAGATTGAGCTCGAAATTAATGTCGCGTATGAATTCCGGTGAGATGACGAACACGTACGTGTCAAGATGGTCCCAATCAACGTTTTTTACGCTCAACACACTGTCAGGGCCGGTAATGATAAGGTCGTTGGCTTGGAGGGTGTGAGTTTCAAGATTGACATCCAGCTGAAATGTACCGCTCAGGCACAGCACGATGATCATGCCCCCCATGCGCATTGACTCGGAGGTGAACTCGCTAAAGTTTTCCGTCTTGGACACGCGGGAAAATACGTAATCGTTGCCGAAACTACTGAATTGCGTTGAGAATTTTTCTATGCGCGAGGGGTTGGGAGAAAATATCTTGGACGTGTTCATGAATAGAAGCTCTAAGGCCCGGAGATGTTGGAGCCGGGTGGATGTCGTTTGTGAATTTCATCGCAAATATATCATTTAATCGTAATGTAGAAGCCTTTTTGACCTTAATTCGCGCTTTTTTGACCAGTTATAAGAAATTATGACCAATTTTTGGCTGTGTGGGCGCATTGTTACTGTTTCAACTGTAATTGCTGCCGCAATTGTTTTTCTATATGTTATAAATGTTTAACTTTGCATAAATTGCAACAAAACCTCCAACACAACACTATTAGTTATGAGAGTTCTTACACCTTTGAGAAACGATTTGGCTGAATTAGGAAAATCTGTGATTTCGGCCATGCTTATCATAACCATGCTCATCTGTACGCCCCTTGAGGCATTTGCACAATCAAGCATACGGTATGAGCCGGTATTGGCGGGGGGGACACAAGTTAATTTACGAGTGACGGAAACCTTTCCTATGTCCGGCACCACCGATCAGAGTATGATTATGGCTGAAGTGGCTGGGGATGTATATTCGGCCGATGGCAGCACTGTTCTCGTGAAGCAGGGCACTCCTGCCATTATTAACGTAGCTGTTGTCCGCAATGGTGCCTGGGGCCGACCGGGTGAAGTGTGCTTGTCAAGTGCCACGACGCGTACAGTTGATAATCGTCAGGTAACCTTGCATCTTGCCTCATGCAAGAACGGATCAAATAATATTGGTGCAGTTATTGCGCTCTCTGTTATTTTTTTCCCATTAGGGTTATTGAGCGGTCTGATTAAGGGCGGAATGCCTAAGATTCAAGCCGGTTCCACATTTAGTGCTTACACTACTCAGGACATCATCTGCACGTTACAGGAGTGAAGGCGCTTCCGCAGATTGCAGGCAATCAAGAAATAAGTCAGGCTGCACCCCGGAAATGGGAGTGCAGCCTTAACTATTTATTGTGCTTGGGTTGGATTTAGAATCAGTCGGCAGGCGACATTTCGAGTTGCATTCTGCGAGCAGGGAGAAGCACTTTTTGAGCGAATTCGGCAACTGCTTCCGGTGTAACCTTTTGGAGGGTTGCGAGATAATCGCGGTTCATATCTATACCGAACTTCTCGTAGATACGCATTACCGATTCCCAGTAGGCGTTTTCGCACTGTGCGGCAGTGTAATTCTTAGCCATATATTCCTTGACTTTGGCAAGCTCCTCGGGGGAGATGTTATCAATCGAAGCCATGGAGCGAGTTGTGGCGTCCACTATGGCAAAGGTGCTGTCGGCATTTTCGGGCGAGACTCGTATATATACCGGCACGATTGCCAGTGAGGGGTCGTCGCCGTTATATCCTGCGTTGAGACCTATGTGAGTCTTGACACCGTAGGTCCATCCGCGTTTTTCGCGCAGGTCATCACGAAGCTTGTTCTGCAGAAGTGTGCCGGTAATTTGGGCAAGTATGCGGTTCTCAAGATTATACTCGCAGGGAGCGTGATAGAAAGTATAAGCTATTGTCTGCGGGGTCTGCATAGGCATTGTGAAGCGGGCTTTGGCCGGCGAGGTTCCGTAACGGTAATTTATATCAAGAGGTCTCTCCATGCGTCCTGCACCGGGGAGAGAAGCCAGATAACGTTCAACGAGTGGCTTGATGGAGTCAAGGGTGAAATCACCTGTGATAAAGAATGAGAAGTCGCTCATATCACCGAATCGGTCAGCGTAAATACCCATGACCCGGTCATAGTCCACTTGGTCGAGCTGGGCCGGGGTAATTTTCAGCCCGAGGGGGTGACGGCCATAGACATAGGCATGGATGGAATCGCCCATGGCAAATGTTGGATTGTCGCGGTTGTCGTTAAGTTTGGTGCGATAGTTGTCAATGAGTCGGTTGAATGCTTCAGGATCTTTCTTTATCGAGGTCGACTTGAGATAGATCAGGCGGAATGCGTCGGCAAGGTCGGCCTTTGAGGATGCTGCTGCTACCGCTTCGTCCATATTGTCGGCTGACAGACGGGTCTTCACCTGTTTACCAACAAGAAGACGGCGCAGGTTTTCGCCGGTATAGTCACCGGTGGCGCTGATAGCCATAACTTCGTTAAACACCTTGTATTCCGGCGCGAGAGATGGGTCATAACCCTGAGAGAAACCACCGGGACTGTAGCCGCTTACTGTGATGCGGTCAGGTTGTTCGGTGGAGGGGCGCAGGTAGACCTTTATGCCGTTGGAGAGGGTCCAGAGTGTGGCGTCGAAATCCTTGAGTTCTTCCTCTTTAGTCACTTTGCCAGGCTGCGGTTCTTCCTTAAGGAGATCGCCGGATACGGCTTTGTCAACATACGCTTCCAACTTCATGGGATCCACGCCTGTGTAAGCTGCTGTTAGGTCGGCTCCGGTGGTTGTGTCGGTCTGCGGCAGATAAGCCACCATCACCACATCCTCACCGCCATCCTTGATCATAGAGGCAATGTAATTATTGCAATCCTCGAGAGTAACCTTGCGGATCACACCTTTCAACATCTTGTGTGTTTGATCGGCGGAGCAGAGAGCTCCTCCGTCAAGATAATGACGCACGTAACGTTTGGCATATTCGGTGTTGGTGGTTGATTTACGTTCAGCAAAAGCTTTGTCGGCATTGGACTGTTCGCTGATTTTGGCACGTTGGAATTCCGTGTCAAGGAAGCCATGACGGGCGGCACGCTTGAGTTCGGCGGTAAGTGCGGTGACGGCTTCGGCCGTACGTCCCTTTTTCACAGGGGCGCGGAGCAGGAGCGCCTGCTGATTGCGGGAGAGCAGGAAGCGCATGTCGCCAATAGCAGTGGTAGATATGGGTGAATTAGGCGCATTTTCAACGTCTGTCAGGCGTTCGGCCAGCATTTCAGTTACTATCGAGCTTATCACGTCGGCTCGGAGTTCGGCAATTGTATTGGTGAGTGAATCGGCCACAGAGGGGTGTTTTACGTACAGGCTGAGGGTAGAAGCTGTTTGCTCTGGGTCAGTTTTTACCACTGCAATCGGCGAGCTGTTGGCCGGGATGGCGGGTGTTTCAAAGCGGGTGGCACCTTTGGGGAGTTTTACATCGGCCCACATTTTGCGAATCTGCTGCTCGGTGCGGTCTACATCAACGTCGCCCACAACGATTACGCACTGATTCAGCGGGTGATACCATTTTTTGTAATAATCCTTCAACTGCTTGGGTTTGAACGATTCAACCACTTCCATGCTACCTATTGGCATGCGCAGTCCGTAGATTGAGCCGGGATAGATTTCGGGAAGGGCCTTTTCAAGCAATCGCGAGCTTGCAGAGGCTGAACGCTGGCGCCATTCTCCCTTTATCACCCCGCGTTCATCGTCAATCTCCTTCGGGTCGAGTGTGAGGTCTCCGCTCCAATCGCGGAGAATGAGCAGACACGAATCAAGGGCTGAAGTCCTGGCGGTTGGAACCTCACATATGTTATAGACTGTTTCATCGGTGGAGGTGTAGGCGTTGAGGTTGGCACCGAATTTCACCCCGAGTGATTCAAGGTAACTTATGAGCGAGTTTCCGGGGAAATGTTTGGTCCCGTTGAAACACATGTGTTCAAGGAAGTGGGCCAAACCGCGCTGGTTCTCCTCTTCGTTGATCGATCCCACACGCATTGCAATGTAGAAATCGGCCTGCTTAGCAGGCGTGTCGTTGTGTCGGATGTAGTATGTGAGCCCGTTGGGCAGAGTGCCTGTACGCACTTCGGGGTCAACGGGCAAAGGGTTCAGAGCCTGCAGCATCATGGAGCTTCCCATGAGTGCGGCGGCAGAGATCAGGATTCGTGATAGTCTCATTAGTTTATGATGATTAATTGATGTTTATTCTAAGTTAGAATATGACTGACAGTGCTGCTTCGAAAAGGTTGGAATTGGCCGACGCAGTGTAGGCGGTATGGTGCCATCGTGCATCGAGCGCAAGCCCGATGCGGGAGCTTATTTGTCGCTGCAGACCAGCACGCAATACTGTGGCCAGTGAGCGGTGACTTAGGTAGGTGTACTTGTCGCGCTGAAGGGTGATGAGTCCCGAAGGAAGCTGCGTGTTGGCATCGGCAAGCGAAAGCGAGCATCCGGTTGGCGATACCAACGTAGCATCGGCCCCTGCCGAGAAACGCCATGCCCATGCAAACGGCACTGAAACATTGGCTGCGAGCGTTGCAGTAACGTCATTTACAAGCATGCGTCGCCTCGGAGTGCGATACACTTCCGACCTGTGGTTGTAACGCGCTGAGCCTTTCACCCAAAGCAGCAATCCCCCGTTGCCCGGGTGGTATTGCCACAGAGCCGCGAGAGAGGGTGCCCATGCATTGTCGGCATACATGTCGAGTGAGGCTATAACCGGATAGATATTCAATGAGGCGTCGCCGAATACATTCTCTTCGCCGTGGCGCCTGTAGGCATCGAAATTGACTGTCACTCCCCAGTCGTGGTTTTTTCCGGGAGCCAAGTATCCACCCTGGAGTGTCACCGCGTTGTGCCATACATGGGTGAGGGGTAATTTGTTCAACCCGGTCAGAACTTTGTTGAACGTGAATCGGCTAAGGTTGGCAGTGAAGGTGAAACCTCGTCCCGAAGAGGGGTAGAGATTGGCGGTGATGCCTATGCGGTTACCGTTGTAGTAAGTTTCGGTGCCGGTACCTGCAAACCGGTTATAGTGAGTGCCGAGACCGGTGAGATGGTAAATTTTTTCAACACCGAGCTCGTTTTTGAAATCAATGTCGCCCGTTTGCTTATATTTCCGGTAATTGACAGAGACGCCGGCGTAATAATCGCTCCACAGGCGTCGGGCACCGCCCACGGCTATGTCGAGGAGTCCGGTGACGTTGCGCGGGCGCGGGTCAACATTGCGGTAATATAGTCCGGCTTCGTAGGAGATTGAGGCGCCCCAGCCCCATGGCCCGTTGCAATCGGCATAGCCGCCGGCAAATCTGTATCGTTCAAGATTCATGTCGCCTCCAACTGAGTCGGCAGTGAAATAAGGGTAGATGAGTTCGGCGTCTGACGTCTCGTTCCATTTCACTTGCCTACGGTGGCCGTTGCGGTACGATGCGTCGCCCCACAGCGTGGAACTCTTGTATTTGAGATACGTTTCCGCACCGATGTTCCAATAGTCTTCTCCGGTGCCGTTCTGCACATCGGTTGCTTTGTTCTGCCGTTCATGCAGATAGCCGGCGCCAATGGAGCTGTGGCTACGGGGCAGCATCCACTGTTTCACGGCCGGATTCTCGTAGGCCGGAGCCGAAAGCTGCCACATAGCGCTGTCGGCAGGAAGCACCGAGGCGG
>CAJUSN010000046.1 GCA_910589095.1 uncultured Muribaculaceae bacterium | reverse complement strand
AACTTCTGCGCCAAGGATAGCCTCTCCCTCAGCGTATTATCACATTTATCAGGCATTAACCTCTGCGCCGAGGGCTGCGAGGTGATTGCACAAGAGACGGTAGCCCGTAAGCACGCGAAACAGCTCCATGAGCTGTGATGCGGCCTGCGGGCCGTTATGTTTCATTTAATGATCCAACTAACCACAGAATTAAAAATAAATAAGATAAGCATTAAAAAACCGTCAAACTCTACAAGAAAATATGGAAGAAACAATAATTTATGTGTCGATTGCCATCATAGCCTTGATAATAGGCGCGGTAATCTCCACCATAGTACAGCGGAACATGGCCGGCTCACGGGCCAACGCCATACTTGACGAAGCTCGCAATGAAGCCGAGGTTCTCAAGAAGAACAAACTGCTCGAGGCCCGCGAGGAGGAGCTCAAGATTGTGAACGCCGCCGAGAAACAAGCCGGGCAGCGGATGCAGAAAATACAGCAGACCGAGAGCCGACTGAAACAGCGCGAGCTTCAGCTCAACCAACAGCAGAGCGAAAATCAGCGTGCACGCAACGAGAATGAACAGACCCGCACAAAGCTTCAGGACAAACTGGCTGCTGCAGAAGCACGCCAGAACGAGCTTGACTCATTGAAGCTCAAGGCTCAGGAAGAGCTTGAACGCGTGTCGGGCCTTTCATCGGAAGAGGCTAAGGAAAAACTCATCGAAAACCTGAAAGATGAGGCCAAGACCGCCGCTCAGAGCTATATCAACGACATAATGGATGAGGCCAAACTGACGGCCAACAAGGAAGCCAAACGCATTGTGGTTCAATCCATTCAGCGTGTTGCCACCGAAACAGCCATAGAAAACTCGGTGACCGTGTTTCAGATTGACTCGGATGAGATCAAGGGACGTATCATTGGTCGTGAAGGTCGCAACATCCGCGCTCTCGAGGCTGCCACAGGAATTGAAATCATTGTGGACGATACCCCTGAGGCAATCGTGCTCTCCGGCTTCGACCCTGTGCGTCGCGAAATAGCCCGTCTGGCACTGCATCAGTTGGTTACCGACGGACGCATCCACCCTGCCCGCATTGAAGAGGTAGTGGCTAAAGTTCGCCGACAGGTTGAAGAAGAAATCATTGAAACCGGAAAGCGCACAGCAATTGACCTTGGTATCCACGGACTTCATCCTGAACTGGTGCGCCTAGTTGGAAAGATGAAGTATCGTTCGAGCTACGGGCAGAACCTGCTCCAACACTCACGCGAGACTGCGAATCTATGTGCCGTAATGGCATCCGAACTTGGACTGAATCCTAAGAAAGCACGTCGCGCCGGATTGCTTCATGACATAGGTAAAGTGCCCGATGAAGAACCCGAATTGCCACACGCACTGCTGGGTATGAAACTTGCCGAAAAGTACAAGGAGAAACCTGAAATTTGCAATGCCATCGGTGCACACCATGACGAAGTGGAAATGTCGTCGCTACTTGCTCCAATTGTTCAGGTATGTGATGCCATTTCAGGCGCCCGCCCCGGTGCCCGCCGTGAAATGGTCAAAGCTTACATCAAGCGTCTCAACGACCTTGAGCAGCTGGCTCTCAGCTATCCCGGCGTGATCAAGACCTATGCAATCCAAGCCGGCCGTGAGTTGCGCGTGATTGTAGGTGCCGATAAGATCGACGATACAGAAACCGAAAAACTCTCGGCAGAAATAGCCAAGCGCATCCAGGATGAGATGACTTATCCGGGCCAGGTGAAAATTACCGTTATCCGCGAAACACGCTCGGTAAGCTTCGCGAAATAAATCACATCGGCAAACCCTCACAACAAGAATTCTGAAACATGTCAGATATAGAATCCGAAAAGCCGATGGACAGCCATCAGGAGGAGGACCTGCACGACTCTCAGCCCGGCTCCGATATGGAGCTTCGCCTGAGCCGATGCAGACGATGCGAGCATCATGAGCCCCCCAGAGGCAAACTGTCGTGCTACGACTGGATGGCCGATATTCCCGGCGCATCCGAAGGGTGCGATATGGTGGAAGTCCAGTTCAAGAACACCCGCAAGGGCTTCTTCCTCAATTCGCTCCATCTACCCATCAAGATAGGCGACACGGTGGCTGTTGAAGCCGCTCCGGGTCATGACATAGGAACGGTGACACTTACAGGTCCGCTCGTGAAACGCCAGATGCGCCGCGCCAACATTAAGAACGCCGGCGAGACCCGCCGTGTGCTGCGTAAGGCCCGCCCGGCCGACCTTGACCGCTTTGAAGAGGCAAAGGCCAAGGAGAATGACACCATGATACGCTCACGTAAGATTGCCGAAGAGCTGAAGCTCAACATGAAGATAGGCGATGTGGAGTATCAGGGCGACGGCAATAAAGCCATATTCTACTATATCGCCGACGAGCGAGTGGATTTCCGTCAGCTCATAAAGGTGCTGGCAGAAACGTTCAAGGTGAGAATAGAAATGAAACAGATCGGCGCACGTCAGGAAGCCGGACGCATAGGTGGCATCGGCCCTTGTGGCCGACCGCTGTGCTGCGCTTCTTGGATGACCAATTTTGTGAGCGTAGGCACTGCAGCCGCCCGCTTCCAGGATATATCGCTGAACCCACAGAAACTTGCCGGCCAGTGTGCCAAGCTGAAATGCTGCCTTAACTTCGAGGTGGACACCTATGTGGAAAGCATCAAGCGCCTACCGCCCAAGGATGTGCGACTGGAAACGGCCGACAATACGTTCTATCATTTCAAATACGATGTGTTCAATCGGTTGGTTACTTACTCAACCGACAAATCAGTGCCGGCCAATCTGACCACTATCACTGCCGACCGCGCATTTGAAGTGATTGCCATGAACAAGGCCGGTGAAAAGCCCTTGACGCTTCTACCCGAATCGGAATCGCGCCAGGCCGAGAAGAAACCGTATGCCGACCTTTTGGGACAGGACAGCATTGCGCGTTTCGACAATGCCAAAAAGAAGAAAAAGCGCAAGCCAAAAGCCAAACAGGCACCCAAGGAACCGCAAGGTAACTCAGGCGAGAGTAAACGGGAAAACGCAGGCGCCCCCGCCGCGGCCCAACCACAGCAGCAACCGCGTCAACACAAGCCGCGCAACGACCGCGACCGGAAACGCCAGAAACCACAACGCGACGAGCAGCGCGGAGAGCAGCGCCAGCCTAAACAGCAACCGCCAAAACCTCAACAATGAACCGGCTGCAAACTTTTGCACTGACATTGACGGCCGCTGTGCTTACAACCGTGACAGCTTGCACAGACCGGCATGACGATTTCGGCCAATTTGCCGAAGTTGATCCGGCCGGTCTGGCCTATGGCGACACCCTCGCCATCGAGGTGTCAGGCCTTGATACCCTTCCTGCACAACGTAGGATAAGACTGGGAGTTCGCCACAGCAACGATTACGAATACCGCAACGTTGTGCTTGAAATTACCTATCGCGATGGCAACAAATGGCGTCGTGATACCGTTAATATGGAACTGGCTGATATTTATGGGGCATGGCTGGGCACCGGCATAGGCCCATCCTATCAGCAAGCAGTCACAGTTTCGGAAAATGCAGCCATTCCTGACAGCGCACGCATAACGGTGCGCCATGTCATGAGGGTAGATACGCTCCGAGGTGTGAACCAAATAGGAATAATCATCGATAAGCCTTGACTGAATCGGCGTCATTCCCTATAACTTGACATAGAAGTGATTTAGAAACAAATTTCATTACTGACGCATATGCAACTCCAGCTCTTATCCCGCGAGGAATCCTCACTTCGTTTTGATAAAGTCAGACACCTTATGAAAGCTGATGGTGTCGACGCTCTTCTGATTTCGGACAACGCCAACCTATATTATCTAACAGGTCGAGTTTTTGCCGGATATGTTTATCTGCCAGCAGATGGGATGCCGATTTATTTTGTGAGGCGCCCGGTGAAAATGGAGGGCGACGGTGTTGTAGAGATTCGCAAGCCGGAGCAGATGGCTGAAACCATAGGGCTTAATCTGCCGGAAAAGCTCGGATTGGAGCTGGACGTAACAGCATGGTCAACTGTCAAGAGGCTGTCGAACGTGTTTCCCGCATCAGAGATTGCCAATGCTTCAACAATAATGCGAAAAGCACGCGCGGTGAAAACAGATGTGGAAATTGACAAGATTCGCATCTCGGGAGTGAAGCAGACAAGAGTCTACTCATTGATTCCCTCGCTCTACAATGAGGGGATGACAGATATAGAGCTACAAGTGGAGATTGAACGCGCAAGCCGCATGGAAGGCTGCTTGGGACAGTTTCGTGTGAGCGGCGACTCAATGGAACTCTACATGGCAAATCTGCTTGTGGGCGACAACGCGGACATCCCCACCCCCTACGATTTTGCGATGGGCGGAGAGGGTATGGACCCTTCGCTTCCGGTGGGATGTAACGGCTCGCTCATACGTCCGGGCAACACAGTGATGGCCGACGTGAACGGAAATTACACCGGCTACATGACCGACATGACGCGCACATTCCGATTAGGCGCCATAAGCGATTTGGCCGTGAAGGCTCATAAATGTTCCATAGATATTTGCCATAGGCTTGCCAAAGAGGGAAAGCCCGGAACGGAAGCCAAACGTCTCTACGAAATAGCGCAGGAGATGGTGAATGAAGCCGGATTACATGAATATTTCATGGGACATAAGCAAAAAGCCGGCTTCATAGGCCATGGCGTAGGTATAGAAATCAACGAACTTCCGGTAATAGCGCCCCGCAGCCACGACATTTTGCAAGAAAATAATGTGATAGCATTGGAGCCTAAATTCGTGATCCCCCACGTTGGCGCAGTTGGCATCGAGAACACTTATCGCGTCACCGCGTCGGGACTTGAATCGCTTACCCTTGCACCGGAAGAAATCATAGACTTAATTTAACCTCTCAGGAACTATCCACTGGGGCGAGGAGGAGCGCCTTTCACCTGTATAAATGGGAAAAGTACGACTCCAAACGTTGCCACTCATGCCTTTAACTGCATGAAGAGCAATCAGACCGCCGCCCCCGGAGCTTTCTACACTTTCAATGGAAAACTATTCCAAACTCATTGATAAAAAACCATTCGTTACGGTAGGCGCAGCGGCCGACAGCCTTAATATCCCCTGCTACGTAGTGGGGGGATATGTGCGCGACCTTTTCCTACACCGCCATTCAAAGGATATAGACTTTCTATGCGTGGGCCCCGACAGCGGCATAGCCGTTGCGCAGAATGTGGCTGCCGCCATGGGACATGGAGCGCGTGTCAATGTGTTCCGCACCTACGGCACTGCACAAGTGGCGCGCCGGGGAATGGAGCTTGAATTCGTCGCGGCCCGTAAGGAGTCCTATCGCTCAGAATCGCGCAATCCGATAGTCGAGGCCGGTACTCTGGAAGATGATATCTCACGCCGCGACTTCACCATCAACGCAATGGCACTTTCGGTTAACCGCGACAGTTTTGGCGAGCTGGTGGATATGTTTGGCGGTATCGAGGATTTGCATGCACGCATAATCCGCACACCGCTTGACCCCGATGTTACATTCAGCGACGATCCGCTGCGCATGATGCGCGCCGTGAGATTCGCCACCCAGCTGAATTTTGAAATCCACCCTGTAACACTGGCTGCCATTGCCCGCAATGCCGAACGCATTAAAATAATCACAGCCGAGCGCATTGCCACCGAACTGAACAAAATAATGAGCTCGGCCCGTCCGTCGATAGGCTGGCAGTTGCTGGCCACCACCGGGCTGCTCAAACGTATATTGCCGGAACTCGATGCCATGCGGGGTGTGCAGGTGATCCACGGAAGGGGCCACAAAGACAATTTCGAACACACTATGCTTGTGCTTGACCGAGTGGCAGAGGCTTCTGATAACCTGTGGCTGCGATGGGGAGCATTACTCCACGATATAGCCAAGCCTGTGACCAAAAAGTGGATCGACGGCACGGGATGGACGTTCCATAACCACAACTTCATAGGCGCAAAAATGGTGAAACAGATATTCCGCCGCATGAAGCTTCCACTCGGCGAACCAATGAAATATGTGCAGAAGATAGTGGAACTCCACATGCGTCCCATTGCCTTGGTGGAAGATACGGTGACCGACTCGGCTATACGCAGACTTATGACCGATGCAGGTGATGATCTGGAGGATCTAATGACTCTCTGCCGCGCCGACATCACTTCACGTAATCAGGAGAAGGTGCGCAACCATTTAGCCAACTTTGCCATGGTGATGCAAAAAATGGCCGATGTGGAGGCTCGCGACCATGTGCGCAATTTCCAGCCGCCGGTGAGCGGAGATGAGATAATGAGCACATTCGGGCTGCCCCCGTCGCAACCGGTCGGAGACATAAAAAAGGCCATCAAGGAAGCTGTGCTTGAGGGTGTGATTCCGAACGAGTATGAGGCCGCCCGTGCGTTCATGATCGAGTTTGCCGCCGGCATTGGACTTAGCCCGGTTAAGTGACTTATTTCAAAAGGCATTGACATTCGTCGGACAAGTCAGACAAGTCGGACGTATGACGCGTGATTGAAAATCAATGAAAACGCAAATTGAAGTTTGCGTATGATAAAAAAAATCAGTAACTTTGCAGTCGCTTTTTAGCCCGCACCGTGTGATGGGAAATTAAGAAGCTCTTAATTTTTAGTAACACATTAAATTTTATCCAACGAAATGAAGACATTTCAGCTCACCGCCGAGCCCCGTACCGACCTCGGCAAGAAAGCAGCCAAGCAGCTCCGCGCTGAAGGCAAAATTCCCGTAGTGCTCAACGGCGGCGAAATCATCGAACTCCCCTACAGCGGTAACCTCCGCGAAGGTGAAAAGATTGTTGAAATCGGCAATGGCAAAGGCCTCATCACCACTGACCTCACCGTTACCAACGACAGCGTACGCAATCTTGTTTACACTCCCGATATCTTCGCAATCGAACTCGACGTTCATGGCGAAAAGCGCATGGCCGTTCTGAAGGACATCCAGTTCCACCCTGTGAAAGACAACATCCTTCACATTGACCTCCTTGAGGTTTCAGACAAGAAGCCTGTTGCAATTGAAGTTCCCGTGAAGCTTGAAGGCCACGCTGAAGGTGTTAAAGCCGGTGGTAAGCTCACTCTTTCAATGAAGAAACTTCGCGTGAAAGCTCTTTACACTGAAATCCCCGAACGTCTGGTTATCAACGTTGACAGCCTCGGTCTGGGCAAGTCACTTCAGGTTGGCGAGCTTCACTTCGAAGGCCTTGAACTGATGAATGCCAAGAACGCAGTGGTTTGCGCCGTACAGCTCACCCGCGCCGCCCGTGGTGCCGCAGCTGCCGCAGCCGCCGGTAAGTAATCAACCGCAAGCCTATGAAATATCTAATTGTTGGACTCGGGAACATAGGTGCAGAGTACCAAGGCACCCGACACAACATAGGATTTACAGTATTGGATGCCTTAGCAGAGGCATCCAATACTTCTTTTACAACGGGTCGCTACGGAGATATTGCCCGCATGCGTTTGAAAAATCAGCAGCTGGTGTTGTTGAAGCCCTCCACCTATATGAACCTCTCAGGCAACGCAGTGCGTTATTGGAAAGAGCAAGAGGGAGTGGATCTTGATCATATCCTGGTGATTGTTGATGACATAGCGCTTCCATTCGGTGCCATCCGCATCAAGCCCTCAGGAAGCGACGCAGGCCATAACGGACTTAAAAACATAGCACAGATGCTTGGCACAAATGCCTATCCTCGCTTGCGCTTTGGAATAGGCAACGATTTCCCGCGCGGTTGCCAAATTGACTATGTGCTTGGCCATTTCACACTTGACC
The DNA here is from genome assembly GCA_910589095.1 of uncultured Muribaculaceae bacterium. GTDB lineage: Bacteria > Bacteroidota > Bacteroidia > Bacteroidales > Muribaculaceae > Paramuribaculum. Next base: position 7,711 of record CAJUSN010000046.1, on the reverse strand, counting down.
AGCGCCAGCAGCTGCCCACCCGTGTGGACGTTGCTGTTGATGCCATCAAAGAATTTTGCCTGGCCGGCATACAGCGAGCCATGAACACCTTCAACAACAAATGAAATCGGAAGTAAGAATTGACAAATGGATATGGGCCATGCGCATTTTCAAGACGCGTACCATTGCCGCCGACGCGTGCAAGAAAGGGCGTGTGATGATCGGCGACACTCCGGTGAAACCATCGCGCACGGTGAAAGTGGGCGACACCGTGAAGGTGCGCAAGCCGCCTGTGACCTATTCGTTCCGCGTGCTCGCACTGACCGAAAACCGCCTCGGAGCCAAATTAGTGCCCGATTATCTGGAGAATATAACTCCGAAATCCGAACTCGACATGCTGGATATGGTAAAGATCTCCGGCTTCGTTGACCGTCGCAAGGGTCTCGGGCGCCCCACCAAGCGCGAAGGACGCCAGCTTGAGGACTTCACCTCACACATTTATGACGACTTCACCCTGTGGATGGATGAAGAGGAAGAGGATGACCTCGACCTTGATTGACTCCGCACAAAAGTTAATTCACAATAAAACGCACGTTCATCGCCACATAGGAGATTGAACGTGCGTAACTTTTCTGCTAAACGGCCTACTTCGTTTCAGAATAGATCTTAAATACAGAATTCATGTAGTAAGTCGAGCGAAAAAGCGAGAGATTCAGTTCTATCAGGAACCCATCGGATTTCACCGGAGGCCGGTCAGATAGAAATTCCACCCGCAGATGGCGCTTATATATTGGACAGCTTTGAAACAACTGGTCGGTTAATTTCACGTTGGATTCCCTGCACTTTACAGGATCCCAATATTTAGCATATGGAGATTCCTCTTCAGGACGTGAAAAGTCAACCTTGAAGTCCTCAGGTTGATACGAGAACAGTGACAGCGACAGATATTCCTCTTCAATATGGATATCCTCACCAATTGACACGCAGGCAGCGGGAGAAACCGCCAAAACATCTTCTGCGGCTTTAAAATCAGGACCGAAATAATACATGTCGAACCCTATGACTTTCTCTCCTTTGGTAAGATATAACGTTTGCCCCGACAAATCGAGCGTATCGCCATCCTGAATTATAAAAGCCCCACATTCTGGATAATATCCATCGGACGCATACGGCACATTCGGCTCGGGATCATCATGGCAACTTGCAAGTAATACCGTAGTAAGAATTGCCGGAAGCAGCATACGGGATAAAAATCTTACTGGTTTCATGATATATAAGGTATTGTGTAATCTCTGTCGTTTGGAAAGAAAACAAAATGAGACCAGGTTAAAAAATATGCATTTACGCAAGGCTAATGCAGTCAAATCATAGGCATCGGTTCAGAATAAATTTCAAAAGTAGAAGTAAGCAAGATATCAGTCCATCGACGCGTTGTGAACGATACGGTGGCTACTAATCCCGTGGACACAACGGGAGGATTATCCGACAAATACTCAATGCGCAGGCGGCGTCTGTGCATTGGACAGATCTCAAAAAGCTTATCGGGTGTACGTGGATTGATATTCTTAATGTTTTTCTGATTCCAAAATTCCGAGTAGGCGTCCACGTAGCCCCTTTCCGACAGGGTGACTGCAATATCTTCCGGTTGATAAGTAGATACAAATAATGACACATCTTCGTCGGGATATTCTATACGGATGCTTTTCTCGCTAAGCGCATTGCGTAGCGAAGTGGCTTCATAGTGAGGAGTGACAGTATCGGGACCAAAATAATAGATGTCGAATTCAATCACCTTGCCTTCTCGAGAAAGATAAAACACCTCATCGGTCAAGTCCAAGGTATCACCATTGACAATACGGTAAGCCCCTCCGGAGGAACCGCTGCCGACTTGAACCGGAGCTCCCGTAATGGGTTCCGGATCATCATGGCAACTTGCTAATAACGCCGACACAACAATGGCCGGTAACCAAAACCATATTTTTTCATAATTGCAAGTTTTGAATATTACATTAGTAATTCTATTTTTTTGATATGTATAGAATCTCATAGGTACCCCAACGTATCGCAGATGGGGACTCTGAATCTACACGTCCGCCAGTTCTGAGAAAACGTCGTCGTGCTGCGTGCAGGATGACAGTGCAAGCATACACGTTAAGAAATAATAGATTGGTTTCATGGTGTTAGATTTTAGGTAAACATCTGTAACAAAGATAGTAAATCCATGTTATAAAAAACGCAAATATTTATAGTTATTTTTTGTTAACGCAGTCATAAATTTAAATCATCCCCCTAAAGGGCAACATATTAGTAGCATATCTCACAACACCGAAAATAATTTAATAATGCCGAATCAAACTCACAAAAATCCCGGCAACAAACACGTCAAAAAAGCAAAAGCCCTAACGCTACTATCCGCAAGCGAAAATAATTGCCAATCAACTGAGAAATTATAAGACATATAAACAGCCCCACAAACAAAAACGGAGCGTAACCTTCTGAGTTACGCTCCGTTTGTATAGGTTTAGATAAAAGCAAAATCTTCGAGATTGATGCGAATGAAATTGGCAGTTGGCGATGAAAGACGGAGTTTCTCCTCAACGTAATTTAATATAAAGCTCTTCCCAACGCGCCGTTGTCCCGTCAGCACCTTTATCACACCTTTGCCTTCATATCTCAAAACCGTATCAAGATATTTTGGTCTCGGAATATTTTTTATTGTTTTAATCATATTCAAATGTTTTTGCATACATAGCGATTGTTTTGAATATATCAAAAATATTTGAGAGCAAATATTTCTGGAAGCTTTATGGCACCTTCATCAATTCAAATAAGGAATAAATCCATATAAAAAGGGCTGCAATCGCAAGGACTGCAACCCTTTTTATAGGATTTATCTTGTTAAGTCTATTACTTCACTTCCTCAATTCTAATAGTATTAATAAATCAGTTAATTGCAGAGGGATGTTCCAAATATGGAAACTTTTTAGTCAAGCTCAATCAAGATATATCGTCAGATGTATACGCCGATTTGTAGATTTGCGGTGTGTAATGCATGGGCTTAAAGGATTGAATCGTTGTAGGAATTGTGGCGGTGATAACTGGCAAGGGCTGACCGGGGTGTGGTGTTGGCATAGCAGTATGCACAGCCATGAGGGCATGTGTTGTATGTACCAATGTCCTTGGAGAGAATGCAACCACAGTGTCTACGCTGACCATTGTCAGTTCGCGCGTTGGATAGGAAGTTTTGAAGCACCGCATCGTGCGATGTCAGACGAGCAATTAGCTCGGGGTCGATACATCTGTTGTGTTCTACACCGTATTGTTCCAATGAGATTGGCTCGGAGCATGTTGTTAGCCTAAAGCCCCATGACGCATTGAGGCTTGACAACTGTTCAGCAAAGTTCCGCATTGATTCGTTGTCCCATTCGAGATAGTTTATTCCGGCGTTGGTGAGATTGCGTCCTACTTTCTTATATGAACCAATGTCGGCAAAACTGAATACAAGCTTCTCGGCGTATCCTTTTAGTTGTCCAGCTATGTTGGCTATCTTCTCAAGCAACTGGTCCTCGGTGATATTATCGGTTAAAATAAGGGGGTCAAATCGCCATACAATTGCTCCTTCGCCAAGAGTATCGACAAGTCGCTTAAACGTGTCAATACGGGTTCGCAAAGCGGGGACATTCGGCTCAATACCTTCACGCTCGTAATCATTGAGAGTGAATTGGATGTAGCAGCCTATGCCATGTTCACGAAGCTTGGAGAGATGAGGAATAAGAGGCTCCGGGTTCTTAGACCAAAATACAATAAAACGTGTGTTCTCGAATGACACATAACTATCCTTTCCATTAAAGGGATTTCGCCATCTAACATATCCCTTGTACAGCCGGCCGAAGAACCAATCAGAATAGAAGGCTGGGATATCCGTAGCCCTGCTTGCCGAAATAATTACCGGTGCCTGTGCGGGAACTGCCTCTTTTCGGTCTGTGATTATTGATGTGGCCTGATGCTTCATAATATTGTCTTTTGATATGGCAAAGTTAATACCGGCGTATGCGAATTTAAGGCACATCCATGTTAACAATGGTTAATGTCAGCGTGCTGTCGTAAGGGCCACATTGTTTCTATTTATGAGACGTTCCAAATATGGAAGGGAAGATAACATTTATCTATCTAAATATATGCAAATCCATCTAAAAAGGCTCGCAGTCCTCTTAACTGCGAGCCTTTTTAGATGGATTTATTTATCTTTTGATACTTACTTCACTTCCTCGAAGTCCACGTCGTGGACACCGTCGCCGTTGCCGGGGTTAGGAGTGGGGCCTGCCTGAGGACCAGCCTGCTGGGCACCGCCCTGCTGAGCCTGTGCCTGTGCGTTGAGGATATCCTGCTGGGCGGCTCCGAAAGCGGTTTCAATGGCCTTTATGGCTGCATCGATGCCTTCGATGTTCTGCGCTTTGTGAGCTTCCTTGAGCTGCTCAAGTGCAGTTTCAATAGGAGCTTTCTTATCGGCAGGAATCTTGTCGCCGAGGTCGTTGAGCTGTTTCTCGGTCTGGAAGATGAGTGCGTCGGCCTGATTGAGCTTGTCGATGCGTTCCTTTTCTTTAGCATCGGCAGCGGCGTTGGCAGCGGCTTCATCCTTCATACGCTTGATTTCGGCATCGGTCAAACCGCTTGAAGCTTCAATACGGATGCTCTGTTCCTTACCGGTGGCTTTATCTTTGGCAGAGACGTTGAGAATACCGTTGGCGTCGATTTCGAAAGTAACTTCGATCTGCGGGATACCACGAGGAGCGGGAGCGATTCCGTCGAGGTGGAACTTACCAAGAGTCTTGTCGTCCTTGGCCATGGGGCGCTCGCCCTGAAGCACATGGATTTCAACGGAAGGCTGATTGTCGGCAGCGGTCGAGAATGTTTCGCTCTTGCGGGTAGGAATGGTGGTGTTGGCCTCGATAAGCTTGGTCATTACGCCACCGAGGGTTTCGATACCTACTGACAGAGGCACAACGTCGAGCAGAAGCACATCCTTAACATCGCCTGAGAGCACGCCACCCTGGATGGCTGCACCTACGGCTACAACTTCGTCGGGATTGACGCCCTTTGAAGGAGCCTTGCCGAAGAACTTCTCAACGATCTGCTGGATTGCGGGGATACGGGTGGAACCGCCCACGAGAATCACTTCGTCGATATCCTTAGCTGTGAGACCTGCATCCTGGAGAGCCTGTTCGCAAGGCTTGATAGTGGCCTGGATGAGTTTGTCGGCGAGCTGTTCGAATTTAGCACGTGTAAGGGTCTTGACCAAGTGTTTTGGAATGCCGTTCACGGGCATGATGTAAGGAAGGTTGATCTCTGTGGAAGTGGTGCTGGAGAGCTCGATTTTAGCTTTTTCAGCGGCCTCTTTCAAACGCTGGAGGGCCATGGGGTCCTGACGGAGGTCAACACCTTCATCTTTCTGGAATTCATCGGCAAGCCAGTCGATGATTACGTGGTCGAAATCGTCGCCACCAAGGTGAGTATCACCATTGGTTGACTTCACTTCAAACACACCGTCGCCAAGTTCGAGGATGGAGATATCGAAAGTACCGCCACCGAGGTCGAACACCGCGATTTTCTGATCCTTGTCAGTCTTGTCAAGACCATAGGCAAGAGCGGCTGCAGTAGGTTCGTTCACGATACGCTTAACGGTGAGACCTGCGATTTCACCGGCTTCCTTGGTGGCCTGACGCTGAGAGTCATTGAAGTAAGCAGGAACGGTGATAACAGCTTCGCTTACGGACTGTCCAAGATAGTCCTCGGCTGTTTTCTTCATTTTCTGAAGGATCATAGCTGATATCTCCTGCGGAGTATATTCACGGCCGTCGATGTCGACGCGGGGTGTGCCGTTGTCGCCACGTACCACTTTATAAGGCACGCGGTCAATTTCATTCTTTACCTGATCGAAAGTTTCACCCATGAAACGCTTGATGGAGTAGATGGTGCGTTTGGGGTTTGTGATGGCCTGACGCTTGGCAGGATCACCTACCTTACGTTCGCCGCCATCAACGAAAGCCACAATAGAAGGTGTGGTGTTACGGCCTTCGCTGTTAGGAATTACCACGGGGTCATTTCCTTCAAGCACAGACACGCATGAATTGGTTGTTCCAAGGTCAATACCTATAATTTTTCCCATAATGTTAGAAAGTTTTTAAGTTATATTTTTTGAATTTTGATTATCGCTATCGGCCGGGAGGTGAACCGGTGGGCGCTCCCGCTGTCATAGAATAAAACAATTATTATGCCAAAAAGTTTCTACTACCTCAACATATTATTTTACAAAATGTTACGAACTGTCACACCGGCTGACAACGATTGCCAAAATGTCACTTCGCCGGAGAATTCATGTCATTGCTGACAGGAAACATTCAAGGTAACGGCTTAGCTGAGGGAAGAAAAAGGAGCTGCGTCAATGAGTTTTCACATGCCGAAAAATAAAAAAACGCCTCGGGCAATTGTTATTCAATAATATTTAGTAAATTTGCAGGTAGTTAGGCACAATTGCCCCGATTTTCGGCTACAGTGCCGAATGGACAGTAAATCAATCATCTAAAACAATTCAATATCATGGACATTTCCCACATTGAACACGTTGGCATCGCAGTGACATCGCTTGACGAGGCCATTCCTTTCTACGAAAACATGCTCGGTTTCAAATGCTTCGCCATTGAAGAGGTGGCAGACCAGAAAGTACGCACCGCCTTTTTCAAGGTGGGCCAGACCAAAATAGAGCTTCTTGAAGCCACTTCACCCGACAGCGCAATAGCCAAATTCATAGCCAACAACGGCGGACGCGGCGGCATCCAGCACATTGCTTTCGCCGTGCAGGACGGTGTGGCCAACGCGCTTGCTGAAGTTGAAGAAAAGGGCGGACGTCTCATTGACAAAGCTCCCCGCAAGGGTGCCGAAGGCCTCAACATCGCCTTCCTCCACCCCAAGAGCACTTGCGGCACATTGGTGGAACTGTGCGAAGACCCCAACAAATAATTAACCCAAAAACCATAGCCGAATCCCCGGAGGCACTCCCTGCCGGGGATTCGGACCAGTTATAACACAACCATACTCCCAATCATTACCAATGAGTAATCAGCTTGAAAAAGTACAGGAGCTTATAGCCCTGCGCAATGAAGCCCGCCTGGGCGGTGGCGAAAAAGCCATTCAGAAACAGCACGACCGCGGCAAATACACAGCCCGCGAACGTATTGCCCAGCTCCTCGACGAGGGCTCGTTTGAAGAGATAGACATGTTTGTACGTCACCGCTGCCACAACTTCGGTCAGGAAAAGAAATCCTACCTTGGCGACGGTGTTGTGACCGGCTACGGTACAATCGACGGCCGTCTGGTATATGTTTTCGCACAGGACTTCACCGTGTTCGGTGGATCACTCAGCGAAACAATGGCACAAAAAATCTGCAAAATCATGGATATGGCCATGAAAATGGGCGCTCCCGTCATTGGCCTCAACGACTCGGGCGGCGCCCGCATCCAGGAAGGTATCAACGCACTGGCCGGTTACGCTGAAATTTTCCAGCGCAACATCCTTGCTTCCGGTGTTATTCCTCAGATTTCCGCTATCCTGGGCCCGTGTGCCGGCGGTGCGGTCTACTCCCCTGCCCTCACTGACTTCACCATCATGACCAAAGGGATCAGCTACATGTTCCTCACCGGCCCGAAGGTTGTGAAGACCGTTACCGGCGAAGAT
>CAJUSN010000045.1 GCA_910589095.1 uncultured Muribaculaceae bacterium | reverse complement strand
CGAAGGGGGTGAGGAGCTCCTTGGCGGAGTATTTGCGGAGCGACAGCTCGGGGGCGAGGCAGTCGGGGTGTGGTTGCCCGTAAGGATAGTAGTCGGTCAGATGCTCCAAGGAGTCGGTGGAGCAGTCGATGACTGCGAGGATGTTGCCCTGATAGTCGGGGATGAAGGCGTGGATGGTGCCGAGGGTGTCGATGAAGCCTTGCGCCAAGGCGGTGCGCAGGAGCCGACCATCCTCAAGCTCATAGGGGCCGAAGAGGTCGCGGCGCAGGTCGGAGAGGCCGTTGCGGCTGCGGTAGATCTCGGCGAGCTTGTCGCCGGCGGCGGAGTAGATGAAGGTCACGGTGTCGGCCGTGGCGGTGATGACGCGCCAGGGGCGGTCGATGGCGTTGTACTCTATCTCATTGAGCCGACGCATGGGGTCGGCGGTGAGGTTGCCGTTGGCATCGTAGTCGAAGCCAGTGTATGCGGCCGAGCGGGACTCCGCGGCAGTAGCCGAGGCTTCGGGGAGCAGCTCCGCCTCTCTCACGGGACGCGGAGGCCGGGGCGGACGCGCGAGCGAAGTTTTCACTGAGGTGATCTGATTGCCCAGATAGGTGAACGTCAAGTCGGGCACCTGTGAAGTCTCGTAACCGGCCAAGGGGAGACCGCCCTGCACTATGGAGGTGATGTTGCCGTGACTGTCGTAGGTGTATGTTGAGGAGAAATCCTTGGCAGTATCAGAGCCCGAGAACTTCGCTCCGGTGAGGAACCCGAGCGGCGAATAGGTGTAGTCATAGCGCCTCGTGCTGCCGTCGGCCATGGTGGTCACTTTCGCTGTCACCCGCCCCGTGAAGGATGGTCGGCCGCCAAGGTCGCCGTAGAAGAGCTGCTGGCTTATCCAGGGGGTGGACCATGATGAGACTGCCCCGCGGATGTCGCGCTCGACGGTGCGTTCCACCGATGCGGTGCGCTCTGTCGTGATCTCTCCGGTGGCGCCGGGGGTGGCCTCATAGACCGTCAGTTCTTCAGGAGTGTCGGGGTTTATGCGCGAGCGGATGAGGCGGCCGTAGGGGTCGTAGGTGTTGCTGGTGACGGTGTGGGCTATCACGGAGTCGGCCTGCGAGAGTGTCACCGATTGCTCGATCGGGAGGCCGGTGGATGAGTTTGTGAGGCGGCTCAGGAGGGTGCGTCCGCCGGGGAGATAGCGTGCGGTGAGGGAGAGGAAGCCGAGCGAGTCGTAGCCCGAGACGGTGAGCGTGGGCGCGGAGGAGTCGGAGTCCATGTCGCTTTCGGTGGGAGCGGTCGGACCCGCGAGGGTGGCTGTGAGTGAGCCGGTGACGTGCCCTTTGGGCGTGGCGAGTCCCGCTGCGGGGAGGGAGAGCGCCGGATGGCCGGCGGGCAGGAAGGAGGAGTCGTCGTAATAGGTGGCCTGGAGGAGGCGGGGGTCGGAAAGGGGCTCGCCCGACGTGAGTGTATAGCCCGTGCCGAGCAATCCGGTTCCTACCGCTCCGGAAAGGCTGACCGTGAGCGGAGCGGTTGTGGCCGATAGGTCGCGCTCCCATATATCATCGCTCAGAGCGTCGGCACACAGGCCGATCACGGCGTCGCGTCCGAGTGCGTCGCGGAGGGTGAACGTGCGCAGGCCCCGGCGGCGTTGGTTGCCGTCGCGGGTGAAGAGTACGCGCCCTTCGTTGTCGTAGGCGTATTCCACCGCCTCGCGCCCAGGTGCTTTCATGGAGCGCAGACGCAGGGCCGCGTCGTAGGTATAGAGATAGGCGTAGAGGTCGATGGGTTCGCCGTCGGTGGGGCACTCCCAGTCGCCTATGGCGGCTGAGGCCTCGGGCGGGAGCACCACTAGGGGATTGCCCCAGGAGTCGGAGATGGTGTAGGTGTCGGCGTAGGAGTAACTGTCGGTGAGCCGGCGCACCAGCACCGTCCTGCCGAGCACGTCGGTGAACGTGAGGGTGACATTGCCGTCGGCATCGGTGGTCCGGACGCAGTCAAGCTCGCCGCGCAGGTAATAGCCGTCGGACCGAACGGTGGTGCCGTCGAATGTATAGCGGATCACGGCGCGCGAGTAGTCGCGCATCTGTGTGGTGCATGTGGTGAGTTGGGTGGTGGAAGCAGCCTGGCGGAAATTGCTGCCGGGGAGAGTGGTGCGCGAGGGGATCTCCAGGGCCGAGGCGGGATAGGTGGCTGTGGAGAAGGCGAGCGAGTCGGAATAGAGGTTCATGGCCGCGAGTCCCAAGGGTGAATCGGAGCGCATGGCAGCGATGTAGTTGTTCACCGGGGGCGGGCGCCATACCCGCAGGGGGCGGTTGAGTGCGTCATAGCGCGTGAGCGACGCGAGCACGTCGCCCTCGCTGCCGAAGTCGCGCGAGAGCTCTCCTATGGTCTGCCCGAAGCCGTCGGTGATGGTTTCAGTGACGGAGGGGGTGGATGAGGGGCCGTCGGGGTAGACGGTGGCGGTGACACGGTTGCATTGCGCCGGCTCCGAAAATATGTTGGTGTCACCGAAAGCGGCGTAGTCATATCGGGTGAGGAGTTCGCGGTTGTTGTCCAGCACCAGGTAGAGGCGTGAACCCCGGTAGGCGTAGAATGTACGGAGGCCGTCAGGGGCCCTCATGGATGTGCACCCTATCAGGGGGCTGTGGGTGAAAGTCGATGTGAGCTGCGGTCCTGTGTCGTCGCCCGTGGTGCGGCTCACGAGGAGGTCGCCTGAGTAGCCCCATCCGTAATGTTCGGTGGGACTGGCCATTTTCTTCACGGATGTGGGGCGCCCCAAGTGTGTGTAGCCACCCACGGAGAGGTGGTCCATGACAGCTCCTCCACGGCCAGTGATGGTGGCGGCGGTGAGCCGCGTTACGCCGCCGAACCGCCCGTACTCGTAGTTGCGGGTGATGGTGTCGCGTCCGTCAACCACCCATATTTCCTGAACGGGGAGCGAACGGAGGCCGCGCTCTGCGGCTGAGCGGAAGAAGTCGGTGGTCACGTTCTGAGCGCGGGCCATGTAATGCTCGGTGGTGTGGCCGGCCGAGGTGGTGCGGGTGCCGAACAGGGTGTAGCGGTAGGCCTGTGAGGTGATGGAGTCGGCCCGGAAGGGACAATGCGGATGGACAAGGCCCGGAGCGGGCTTGACGACTGCGGTGTCGACCGGGAATTGGAAGCCGGGGGGAAGTTCGATTGTGCCTCCTCCGCCGGGAATAAGGATGGGGAACACAGCGCTTCCGGTGTAGAGGAAGCGTGTGCCCGAGGTCCGGGTTGACCCGTCGGGGAAAGTGCGCACGGTGGTGACCGTGTCGGGAAGCCAGGTGGTCCATTTCACGGCGGTGTTGCCATAGTTGAAATCGGTGTTGTCCTGGAAATCGCTTTTTTCTTCTCCATAGATATTTATCTTACTGCGTACGAGCGACTGATGGAACACGCCGGTGATGAGCGAGTCACATTCAGATTTTACGTAGCTTATGCGTTTTTCGGTGAGCGGAGTGTAGGTGCCGTTCTCGAAGCTGAACTCTGTCACGGCAGTGAGCAGGGGCTTCGCCCCGATGTTCTCGCGGAAGCCTCCGCTGACATGTGTGGTGCTGTTCACCACGTGTTTTATCCCGTCGGCAACATTATATGGCACAGGGGAGGTGTGCATGAAACGAGGGTGAGGCTGCAAAATGCCTATGTCTGATTTGCCATTGCCGCTTGTGGGCATAAAGGTCATGCGGCACGGGGAGGTGTCGTATTCGTATCGCGTCATGACCGGCCGGTCTATGCCTGTGCCCGAGATCCGTTCCTCGACCGTTCCATAATGGATTGAGGCATCGTGGACGCTGAATCCGGGCATCAATGAAGTGTCATGAAAGGAAACGGCAGTGGTATAGGTGGTTTCCGTCAGCATTGTCGACAGCTGCTGGATTCTTGTAAGTCCGGAAAGCGAAACGAACGCACCCATATACACTCTGTCGAAATCGATGTCGCACATAGGATCGGAATAGCTCAACTCGCAGATCCGTTGACGGAGTGTTACAGAGTCGGTGGTGACTATGCTTTTTAACCTGTGGCCGATCTGGATTGTCAGCGTGTCCGTAGGCACGCCTACATTGTTTCTGCGGATATACTCCATTTTTGCAGCCTCAAAATTATATTGCGTCATAAGCCCCTGGAGTGTCATGTGAGTTTCCATACCTCCGGTGTGGGAGTGAGGCGGATCGTATGAGAGGCGTGATGAATTGAAAGTTGCGTCGGTCGGGTCAATTACTTCATGGCTGCTCCTGTTCCCTAAATATCCATTATAATAACCGAAAAAATCCTTGTTGGCACTAGGTACGAGACCTCTATACGTGAAGTCGTGTCGGTCGATCACCACACCTTGATGTGATATCGTCAGGTGGAAGAGATAGCGAGGGAAGCCGTCGGAGAGACCGGTGGATATGTTACGAACGGTCGTTCCCTCCGGCGACTTTACGGTAAGCGCAGTGATAACTCCGCGGGAATCATTGTCGGCAGGCTTTGCGACAATGGCATGTGTGAATTCCACGGTTGCACTACGGGATTGTATTCCCTTTATGATCCGTTGGTTGTGGAAGGTGGTGACAGCTTGGTCATACATAGCCGTCACGGTCGTCTGATCAATAGTGGCAGCTTTATTTCGGTCGGTGTAGCTGAAACTTTGGGTGCTTGTGTTCACTGTGTTTGCACGCACCCATTCGGGCAGCGAATCGTAGGTGATGGTTATGGTGTCGGCTCCCTCGGGAGTAATTATGCGCGAGAGATACCATGTGCTCACAGCGTTTTGAAACGAGGGAGCATGCACTCTGTGGTTGATTGTCTCCTGATGATACTGAAAGTCAATCATTTCTCGTTCGGAGAAAATGTATCGCGTGCCGTCGGGTGACGTCGCCATGAAATCGCGCATTCCGTCAGTGAGGTCGCCCGTAAAGGTGATCTCGTTGTCGGTCTGCGGAGTAGGGATAATGACGCCGTCCTTGATGAAGAAATCACCCGCTCCGGCGGGGCAGGAATAGGAGAACCGGTCGAGGGCGTCGTCCTTGCGGTATTCGTGAAGGTCGGCGAGATACTTGTAGGCTTCCGGATCGGAACCTATCGATGAGGCGGAGCGGATGTCCTGGGCGAATTTCTCGTCGGGCAGTCCCATGATATGGCGTGTGACGCACCCCGAGCCTCCCAGATTCCATCCGAGGCCGAACCATCCCGAGGCCGCATCCATTGTGTAGGACCCCACACGGTAAGCGAGCGAGAGCTTCATCGGGTAATCCCCTACTTCCCAGTCGAACAGAGGGATTGAGAGCCGCGCCTCGCCGGAAGAGTAGTCAATCCCCACATCATGGCGCAAGGTCATCGCCGCCGCATCGGGCGAAGGTCCTACCACAAGGCTCGGCAGCGAGAATTCAGGCATGAAGTCGTCACCGCTTGAAAGTGCAGGCATGGGCTGTGAGATCCCATCGGCAACCGTTGCCGAATCGGCCGGGACAGAATCAGGCACGGCCACCGGACCGGGTATCGAGTCGGCATCCGCCACTTCCGCCATTGCGATGGAAGTCCACAAAAGGACACACACCACGGTTACGAAAAACCGCAGCGGATTCCACCTCTTTTGGCTGTGTTTTACCTCCAATCGCATGTCAGCAGAGTGCAAGATTACTTTTTCGGCTGCAAGTTAGGGAAATAATTTGGAAATGGCAAATTTTTATGGGGGTGGGTTAGAAGGGGTTGGAAGGGAAATTGAAAAAGGGGTGGGGCGGTGAGGAAAAATTGCGTAACTTTGCGGGTGGAACCCGGCGAGGGTCGGGCCACTTACAGTTTCTAAAAGAAGGAGTAGGCTATGAGCAAAGGTGATAAGGCGGCGGGCGGTGTGGCCCGTCTTGGAAGTTCGGTGAAGAGCTTGGTGAAGATGGCGCTTCAGAGCCGTAGGTGCGGTGTGAAGGCCGTGGCGCGGGAGGATGAGGCGTTGGTGGTGATGGGCAACGGACCGTCGCTGCGTCAAACCATCGACACGGAGCGAGATGAGCTGAAGCGCCACAGATTGTTGGCTGTGAATTTCGCTGCCAATGCGCCTGAGTTCGATGAGCTGCGGCCTGATTTTTATGTGTTGGCCGATCCGGTTTTTTTCCGCGACATGGATAATGAGAATGTGAAGCTCCTGTGGCGTAATCTGGGTTCGGTGACGGACTGGGATATGACGCTGCTGGTGCCGGCCGATGCTGTGGTGCCTGTGGAGTTGCCTGCCACGGTGAGGGTGGAGCGATTCAATGCCGTGGGGGTTGAGGGATTTGCCGGACTGGAGCGTTGGGCTTTCCGGAAGGGGCTGGGGATGCCTCGTCCGCGCAATGTGCTGATTCCTTCGATAATGATGGGGATGGCTTTGGGGTTCAAGCGAATTTACGTGGTTGGCGCCGACCACAGCTGGAGCCGCACGCTTGAGGTGACGGATGAGAATGTTGTGGTAAGCGTTCAGCCGCATTTCTATGAAGATAATGCGGCTGAGCATGCTCGGGTGGCGTCGGTGTATAAGGATGTCCGGCTCCACGAGATAATGTACAGTTTCTACGTTGCTTTCAAGTCATATTTCGCTATCCGGAGCTATGCTGATGCGTGCGGGGTGAGGATATTCAATTCCACTCCCGGAAGCTTTATCGATGCATTCGAGCGTCGCGGGCTTGGCAAGTGAGAAGCCGGTGACTTTTTTACTTAACGCGGATTATTCGATCTGTCGGGGTCCTGAGCCAACGAGGCGGGCGTTGATGAAGTCGGAGAAAGCTTGCTTGTAGGTTTCGCTGACGGGGATGTAGGTGTTGCCGAACACTATTCGGTTTCGCTCTATTACGGTGATTCGGCGCTTGTTGACGATGAATGAGCGGTGAACGCGCATAAATCGGTCGTCGGGGAGCGCTTTTTCCAGAGTCTTGATGTTCATGAGGGTCATGATGGTCGACCCGGTTGTGACAATCTTGACGTAGTCCTTCAGGCCTTCGATGTAGAGGATGTCGTCGACCATAATCTGCACAAGTTTGTATTCGGATTTGACAATTATGGAATCGGTGTCGGATTTCACAGGTGTTCGGGCCGAAACGAACGAGTGGAGGGCTCGGGTTGTGGCTTTGGTGAATTCCTCGTAGCTGATGGGTTTGAGCAGATAGTCGAGTGCGTTGACTTTGAAGCTCTCCACGGCGTAATTGTCGTAGGCGGTGGTGAATACGATGCGTGTGGTTGGAGGCACGATGCGTGCGAATTCAAGGCCGTTGAGCTGTGGCATGTTGATGTCGAGGAAGATGAGGTCGACCTCGCCGTCGATCACCTTCTTGATTGCTTCCTGAGCGGAAGAGAAGGTGCCGGCGTCGATGAGATAAGGAGTTCGGAGAATGTAGCTGTTTATGAGTTGGGCTGCGAGAGGTTCATCGTCTATTACGCAACATCTGATTTTTTTCATGAGAATTCGTTAAGTTGACAGTTGAGGATTGGAGTTGAATCGGTGTTATCGGGCGGGGTGGTTTGAGGCGGCGCCGAAATGTCGATGAGGAGAGTGGCGCGAAACACCCCGTTGCCGGAAATGGTGGAGAGTTTGTAGCGGTTAGGATAGAGTATGTCGAGGCGTCGGCGCAGATTGGCCAGGCCGATACCGGCGCGAGTCCCCGGCGATGGAGGAGAGTAGTTGTTGAGGGTCGAGCATATAAGTCTGCTTCCTGATGCGGTGAGAGAGATTTCAATTGGTCCTTGCACCTTGGCTCGTGATCCGTATTTGAATGCGTTTTCCACCACGTTGATGAATGTGAGCGGTGCGATGGGCAAGTTGTCGAGCGCTTCGGTGTCGATGTTAATGTTGAGGGGCATGGTTGGGGCGAGGCGCATTTTCATCAGATCGATGTAGAAACGGATGAATTGCGTTTCCTCGGCCACGGTGACTTGTCCGTCGTTTTCGTAGAGCATGTAGCGCAGCATCTTGCTGAGTTTGTGGATGGCGCGCTGAGCTTTGGCGGGGTCTATGTCGATGAGGGCGTAGATGGAGTTGAGAGTGTTGAAGAGAAAGTGGGGCTTCAACTGGGCTTTGAGCTGGCGCAATTCTGTTTCGCGTGCCTGGGTCATGAGGTCGCGTCGGTGCTGTTCGATGCGATGGATTTTGTAGACAAATTTGATTGACTGGGCAAGGGAAATGGTGAGGACCACCATGACCATGTCGCGCAGGGTGGGGATGGTGAGAAATGCAGGGTGAGGGTGAGGATGGGAGTGGAGGATGTCGGAGTCGGGGAGTGTTGCGCCGCATCGTCCGGTGGATAGGCCCATGTGTGGGATGTTGTATTCCCATATAAAGTATAATCCTACCATTGCCAGAATGAGGATGAGAAGCATTTCGGCAATGAATTTCGCTATGGCGTGTGGTTTGCGGGAGGTGGGGTCGGTGGTGAAGTAGAAGCTGGCATAGAACACCATTACCCACAGAATTGGTTTGAGGTAGAATGAGAGTTCGAGCGGATGGTAGCGGTTGTGGTTGCCGAACGACGCAATTACCTCGGGGAGCAAAAAGAGTATGCTGAGGCACACGAGATGGATGAGGAATTGGATGATCTCGCGGGGATGGGCCGGACGGGCCTTTTTGAGTATCGACAGTCTGTCAGTCACGTTGCAAAATTCCCACATTTTTATTTAAAAGCCAAACCTTATAGATGTTTTAGTATCTATATGGTAGTGTGGTAGGGATTTAACACATCGGTTGGGTGTGGATTGACCGGTGTGTTAATGGGTGTTAATATTGTCAATATCTGATGTCGTGGAAGCGTTTATGGCGCAAAAGTTGGAGAGGAGTCTCGGCAATCAGGGTGGTGGCGAGCGGTATGGTGTCGGGGCGGTGGTAGGGGTTGTCGGTGTTGGCGGCCTCCCGGCTTACGCATGATGAGAGGGCTGATGCAATGGCGTCGGAAATGGCATCGGTCGAGTCGGGACAATGGATTACCGAGGCGGCTGCGAGACGCCCTTGTTGGCGATTGCCGATGTTGACGGTGGGGATGCCCATGGATGGCACTTCTATGATTCCGCTGGAGGAGTTGCCCACCACTGCGCCAACGTAGTGGAGTGCGCTCATGTAGCGTTTCATGCCGAGTGAGGGGACGGCTATGGCACGATGCGGATGGGCCTTTACGAAGTCATGGATAAGCGGAATGAGTTCGGACCCTCGTGCGTCATTGTTGGGGTAGGTGAAGATGACGGAGGAATCAGGGAATAGCTCAAGGGCAGCGAGGAGACGGTTGAAGAGAATGGCCGGCGAGGCATTGTCGGTGGTCACGGGGTGGTAGGTGACAAGGAGTGTGCGGCGGTTGATGGTGATACCGAGATCGCGTTCAAGTTCCTCCGTGGGCAGCGGGGTTATGGAAAGGGCATTGGTCACGCCTATGGCACCTACGTTGTGTACCATAGCCGGGTCTTCGCCCATTTGAATGACTCGCCGGCGGTGTGGCTCGGCCGAGGTGAGGTGGAGTGCCGAGAGCTTGGTGATGGCATGGCGGATGGAGTCGTCGATGGCGCCTTCGGATATTTCGCCACCGTGGAGGTGGACAATGGGGATGCGCATCACGGTGGCTGCCGAGCACACGGCGAGCATTTCGTAGCGGTCGCCGAGAATCACAATGAGGTCAGGCGATAGCGAGGCGAAGGCCGAGGCCATCCCTTGGAGACATTCCCCCATGGCGCGGGCTGTGTCGGTCTCGGAGTCGGAGGCCGCTTCCATCGGCACTTCGGCGTTTACGGTAAAGCCATCGTCGCGGATGCGGTCAACGGTGTGGCCGTAGCGCTGAATTAGGTGCATGTTAGTGGCAATGATCTGGAGCTCCACGTCGGGACGCTGGCTGAGACTTCGGGCCAATGGTGAAAGAAGGCCCCATTCGGCGCGGGTGCCGGTTACGATGCATACTTTGCGCTTGGGAGTGTCGGTCATGGGGATGATGTTTCTGCAAAAGTAGTGAAAAAAAAGCAAAGAGCAGTTGGTGGCAGCGTGTATTGCGCGGAAAAAGATGTAAATTTGCGATTACTTATGAAACAGACTCTTCATTTGATAGCATTGCGCACCATACGGCATAATGACCGTCACAACATATTCACAGCCTATTCGCTTGAGCGCGGCAGGATGGCATTTGCCGTGAGTGCAGGTGCGGGCCGAAACGCCGCAAGGATGCGGGCGCTGATGATGCCGCTGTCGTTGATAGAGTGTGAGGCCGAATTGAAGCCCGGGGTGGAGGTGGGGAGGTTGGCCAATCCCCGTGCGCTGGCCACGTTGCACAGTGTTGCGTCCAATCCGGTGAAAAATTCTCTGGCCCTGTTTTTGGCTGAGGTGCTTGGCGCGGTGCTACGCGACGGGCCGGGCGATGAAAGTGTGTGGCGGTTCATAGCCCATGGTATCATGCAGCTTGACGCCCTGCCACCGGCCCGCTTGGCCAATTTTCACCTATGTTTCCTGGCGGGGCTGGCGCGGGTGCTGGGTGTGGCGCCTGATATCACGGACTATCGAGAGGGGATGGTGTTTGACTTGGTTGATGCGCGGTTCCGCATGACCGCTCCGCTTCATACGCGCCATCTTGCGGCCTCGGAGGCACGCGCAGTGGTGACACTGATGCGCTTGACCTATGCCAACATGCACCGCTGGCGCATGGACCGCGCCACGCGTGCCAGGGTGCTTGAGGGTGTGTTGGAATATTACACGCTTCACCACACGCAGCTCACTTCGCTGCGCTCGCTCGATGTGCTGCACGCGCTGATGTGAGCTTACTCTTCCACTATGGTGAGGTAGGCTTCGAAGAGGCGTGCGCTTTGGTCGGCAAAAAACATCCCGGAGGTTGAGAGCTGTATGACAGTGCTTCGGGGTTGCCCGGACAAAGCGGAGCTTTGGTGTGGGGTTATGCGGAAGGTCTGTTTGAAAATGGGATGCATGAGGAGAGAATCCTCGCGTTCGCAAGATGATGCCATGCAGCTCACACGTGGCCACTGCACCGGTTCTAAACCGGGAGCTGATGGCGATTCAATTGGATTGACGAGTGAAGCTTTCAGCCCATGGTTTTCGGAATATGCGTCACTGCTTTCTTTGAGAATCCCGTTGGAATAAACATTGATGGTGAAGTCGGTGGTGAGTTGAGGAATGGTGAGCGTGTTGTCGGTGATTTCAATGGTATCGCCATCGATCACTGTGAAAAATCCGCCGTGAGAGTAATAGTTGCCTAATGAGGGATTAGGTTTCTCGGGCGCGGGCGCCGGTTCGTCGGAAGATCCGCAGCTTGTGCATAAGCCAGACACTGCGCTTACGGCAATGATGAAGGATAGTAGTTTTTTCATGATATTGCGTTTGAAAGGTTAATGAAAAGAAGTCGATTAGATTACAATTACCGTAGTGTGGATGCGGTTTATCATTGTTTAGGAAAACATTGTCCAAAAATAGTGAAAAATGCAATGTGGTTTGTTGTTTCTTTGTTAAATAACATTAATAATGAGGGTGCTAGGAGGATGATGTGCGTTGCGGAAGGAGGTGAGGAGGATCGGACTGCATTTTGGCCGCATCCATATAGATCCAGGTGGGTAATTCAATATATGGAGGTGAGAAATGCGGGACCGGTGATGGGTGTTTTGGTAAAAATGAGTTAACTTTGCAGCCAAGAGAAAGAATCAGGAGGATAGCGATGAATAAGGCTGCCTTCCGATCGGATAAAAAAGAGAATTGAATGACCGATAAGAAATTGAAAATAGTGTTTTTCGGCACTCCGGATTTTGCGGTGGCCTCGCTTGAGGCCATGCTTGCAGCCGGACATGAAGTGGTGGCCGTGGTCACCGGACCTGATAAGCCTGCTGGCCGAGGCAAGCATCTGATGCAATCGGCAGTGAAGCAGGCTGCTTTGCGCCATGGGTTGCCGGTGTTGCAGCCTGTTAAGCTAAAGGATGAGGCGTTTGTGGCTGAATTGCGTGCGTTGGAGGCCGATTTGTTTGTGGTGATAGCTTTCAGGATGCTGCCTGAGGTGGTGTGGACCATGCCGCCACTGGGCACTTTCAACCTCCATGCATCGCTGTTGCCGCGCTACCGTGGGGCAGCCCCTATCAACTGGGCGGTGATCAACGGTGACACGGAAACCGGGGTGACCACATTTTTTCTTAAGCATGAGATTGACACCGGCGATGTGATCCAGCAGGAGCGCGTGGCGATAGGTCCCGATGATGATGCCGGAGTGGTGCATGATCGCCTTATGGAACTTGGAGCGCGCCTGACGGTTGACACTGTCAATGCTATAGCAACAGGAGAGCTCGCCACCACCGCGCAAAGCGATATGGGTGGGATAGAACCTACTGCTGCTCCGAAGATATTCAAGGACACGTGCCTGATTGATTGGAGTGCGCCGGCTGAAAGGGTGCGCAATCTGATTCGCGGACTCGCTCCCTATCCGGCAGCGTGGACGCCGATGAAGGCCGACGGTGAGGATGCAGGGACAATGAAGATTTTTGCCACCGCAATTACCGACGAGCCGGCCTCGGAGCCGGGGCGGGTGCGGATTGGCGAACGTGGACGCATGACCGTGGATTGCGGCGATGTGCGACTTCAGATTCTAAGCCTTCAGCCGCAAGGTAAGCGCCGCATGGACGCGGAGGAGTATCTGCGTGGATGCAGATGGAGTGAAATGAAATTCGGAGAATGATGAAGCACATTTTATTCTCTGCGGCGGCAATACTGGTGGGATGGGCCATGACGGCTCATGCTGCTGAACCGGCGGATACGGTTGCTTTGGCGATTGAAGCGATTGAAGAGGTGGTTGAGGTGAGGGACGACAGCGTGGCCTGTCGGCCTGTGGCCGATAAAGAGCGGTCGCCTTACCATTGGCGAGCCGAGGCGATGGCTTCAACGGCTTCGAACCATACACCTTTTTGGCTGCTTGACAATCGCTGGGGGCTTGGTTCCATCAAGAAAAACAACGGCTATTTGAGAGGCTCGTTTTTTCGCGACATGCAACATGACGAGCGGTTCTCATGGGGCTTTGGCGTTGACTTGGCGGTGCCTTATAATTTTACCTCTCATTTCGTGGTGCAGCAGCTCTACGGTGAGGTGCGCTGGCGCTGTCTGGAGCTTACGATCGGCTCTAAGCAACGGTATATGGGAGTGGTGAATCAGGAGCTCGGCTCGGGCGACATGGTGTTTTCGCAAAATGCACGTCCCGTGCCGCAGGTGTATCTTGCAATGCCGCGCTATGAGTATGTGCCCTGGACCAATCATTGGCTTGCCGCGAAGGCTTATTTCTCCATGGGCTTGCTCACTGATTGGCGCTGGGAGAAGGATTATGTTGGTCCGGATGGACGCTGGGCCGAAAAGGTGTGGTATATCACCCGAGGATTGTTCCTGCGTGTAGGTGATCCGGAGCGTCACCCCTTCACGGTTGAAGGCGGATTGGAACTGGGCACTGAGTTTGCCGGCAATGTGTATTGGACCGACCGCTATACGGGTGAGAAACGTTCCGTGCACTTCACACATGGTGTGGGCGACATCATAAAGTCGATCTTCGGAATGGGGGGCGGCGATTCGTCTGAGCCTGACCAGATGGGCGAGGTGCTGAATGCGTTGGGCAATCATGTAGGGGAGTGGTCGTTGGCCGCTACCTTCAAGCCTCGCGGAACGGAATGGGGATTCAGAGGATATTACCAGCACTATTTCGAGGATCATTCCATGATGTTTTTTGACCATGTGTGGCGCGATATGCTTGTGGGAGTAGAGGTGAGCTTCCCGCGGAACCGATTCGTAGACAAGTTCGTTTATGAGTATCTGAACACCAAGGATCAGAGCGGAGCCGTGTACTGGGACCACACCTCCACTATACCGGAGCAGGTGAGTGGTCGCGACAATTATTACAACCATTACCTCTATCCGGGCTGGAGCCACTGGGGCATGGGCATGGGCAATCCGCTTGTGATTTCGCCGATATTCAACAATGACGGCACGCTGAAGTTTCGCCATAACCGCGTGAAAGGACATCATTTCGGATTCTCCGGGCGCCCGCTGGATGAGGTTGGCTACCGAGTGCTGATGAGCTATACGCGTTCATGGGGAACATATGATGACCCTACACCTGTGGTGTTGCATAATTTCAATGCGCTGCTTGAGGTGAATTATTCGCCTCGTAAGTTGGCCGGGTGGGATTTCCGCCTCGGGCTTGCGGCCGACGGTGGCCGCCTGCTGGGAAAAAGCTATGGAGCAATGTTAACTATAAGCAAGACAGGATGCCTAAGAAAATGATATATTCAGTGGCGGCGGCCGTGATGATGGCGCTGTCGCTTGCAGGATGCCGCGAAACACCGCTCATAGGCCCCTTGGCGGGACAATGGCAGATAACGCACATGACCGATGCGGAAGGGCACGATGTCATGGTGTCGGACAGGTATTACTGCTTCTATCGCCACACGGCTCAACTGACAGCGCCGGGCGAAACGAAAATCACTGCCAACATGACCTACGACAATCCCTCGCTGTCGCTTGAGTTTGCAGAAGACAGTCCGGTGTTTCTGACCGATTGGGGTGTGACCCCCCCGCCGGATGCCACGGCAGAGACCCGTAACTGGGTCGAGCATTACCATATTGACCGTCTTGACAACGATCATCTTGTGATGACTACTGCAGAGGGGATAACCATAACATTAAGAAAGTATTGAACTAAAGGCTGAGTGACATGCAGATACACTCACATTGATTTAAATTGAATATGAAACGTTTACTATTTACCATTCTCGCGGCCGTTGTGGCGATAGGTGTAATCCGGGCCGAGAACCGGATTGTGATTGCAAAAAGGATTTTAAACTATATGTGCTCAACGAGCGCGATTCGCTTCTGTTTGAGACAGATGTGTGTCTGGGCGAAAACCTTGGCAATAAAACCCGCAACGGAGATCATAAGACACCCGAAGGGAAATTCAGCATCATGAGTATTGAGAACTCCAGCCGTTGGCCCGATTTTGACGGTAAGTTCCGCGCCAGTTACGGACCCTGGTTCATGCGCCTGAAAATGCCGAAATTCCGATCAATCGGCATCCACGGTACCAATGAGCCCGAATCCATCGGTACCCGTGCCAGCATGGGATGTGTGCGCCTGCACAATGACAAGGTTCTTGAGCTGAAAAAATATGTCAAGGTAGGTACTCCGGTTGAGATCATAGCCGAAGGTGTGGACTACACTCTCCCGCGGGCGCATTAAACCGTTGTGGTCTCCTTGCCTGTCGTCGTTAGGCCTGAGAGCGTTCCTTGGGCAGAGGCAAGTGCGTAAAGCTGATGCGGGAAGAAAAGTGTAATGCGTTGATTTCCCGTATGATTCCTCGTGTAATGAAAAAATGAATGGAAAAAAGTTGCCAAAAAATTTGTGAGAATCAAAAAAACGCACTAACTTTGCATCGCAAAACGGCAAAAGCCGCTAACGCAACAAACATGATGGTGTTATAGCTCAGTTGGTAGAGCAAAGGACTGAAAATCCTTGTGTCCCCGGTTCGATTCCTGGTAACACCACAAAAGACCGCTAATTCTCAATGAGTTAGCGGTCTTTCTTTCACCCATACCCCTCCGAGTCACCACAAAAGTCACCACTCCCACCGTAAATTACGGGTCAATGTAAATAAGCGGTTGAAGTGTTAAAAGACGGCTTGGCGGTGTT
>CAJUSN010000044.1 GCA_910589095.1 uncultured Muribaculaceae bacterium | reverse complement strand
GGTATGCCCACCTTCCAGATCTCGCCCTCCTATCCTTCCAACTCACTCTTCAACTGGATAAACCGCGCCATGGGCCTTTGGTTGCCCAATCCGGCCGACTGGCTCATGATGATGATGGTAGGGTTCTTCATTCTCCTTCTGGCGTTCAGATGCCGTTGGTACGTGGCCCTGATCGGTGCCATAGCCTACGGATTCTCCTCCTACTTCATCATAATCATTGGCGCCGGTCACATCTGGAAATTCATCACCCTCGCCTATATCCCGCCAACAATTGCCGGCATGGTGCTGTGCTACCGCGGTAAATATCTGGCCGGAGGAGCCTTGGCCGCTTTGATGGCAATGATGCAGATCTCGGCCAACCATCCCCAAATGACATATTACTTCCTGTTTGTCATAGCCGGAATGGCAATAGCCTACCTCATCAAAGCTGTGAAAGAGAAACAGATGCGTCGTTGGCTCACTGCCACAGGCGTGCTCGCCGTGGCCGCAGCACTTGCCGTAGGCGCCAACCTCCCCTCGCTCTACAACACTTACGAATATTCCAAGCAATCCATGCGAGGCGGACACTCTGAACTGTCCCCTCTGCCTGGACAAGTATCCAATACAACAGCTACAGGCCTTGACCGCGACTACATCACCCAGTACAGCTACGAAACCTCAGAAAGCTTCTCACTCCTCATTCCCAACATCAAAGGCGGCGCAACTTCACGCTTCGTTGGCGGTGGTGGCGAATATCTCGGCTTGGGCCAGCTGCCTGAAGCCGCTGAAATGCAACAGAAGGGCGTGATCACTCCGGATGAAGCCACCTATCTCGACTGGCTCCCCCAATACTTCGGTGGCCCCGAAGGAACAAGCGGACCGGTCTATGTAGGTGCCCTCATAGTGGCCCTCTTCCTGTTAGGTTGTGTCATTGTAAAAGGCCCCATGAAATGGGCGCTCCTGATCCTCACCATCTTCTCCCTGCTGCTTGCCCTGGGCCGAAACTGCATGTGGCTCACAGACTTCATGATCGACTACATGCCCATGTACAGCAAGTTCCGCACCGTTGAAAGCATCCTTGTCATAGCTGAATTCACCATGCCGCTTCTTGCCGCCCTCGCCCTTCAGAAGATATTCGAAATTTCACCGGAAGAGGGTTGGGAACGCTACAAGAAGCCGCTGCTATGGAGCTTCGGAGCTGTTCTTGTGATCTGCCTGGCCGGTATTGCGAGCCCCAGCGTGTTCGGCTCAGCCATCACATCGGCCGACAAAGAGACCGACGCACGCATAGCCGAGAGCATCACCATGCAGGCTCAGCAAGGTGGATTCGACCCCTCGCAAGCCCTTCAAGTGCTCACAATCAACAACCCCCGTATTTATCAGGCTGTTGAGACCCTCCGTTACTCCATGGTGCGTGCCGATTCCCTGCGCAGTTTCCTCGTTGTGGCCCTCGGACTGGGATTCCTCCTGCTCTATTTCCGCCGGAAAGCCACAATGAACCTGGCCATAATAGTGATAGCGGTTATCATTTGCGGAGACCTTTATCTGGTCAACAAACGCTACCTCAACACTGACAGCTTCGTGCCCCGCCGTTTTGTGACCACTGACCGCTTCGCACCCACTCCGGCCGACCGCGTTGTGCTCACTGACACAGCCATGAACTATCGTGTGCTCAACATACCTCAGTTCTCATCGGCCGTACCATCCTACCATCATAAAGCCGTGGGTGGCTACCACGCGGCCAAGCTCACACGCTACCAGGATCTCATCGATCGCCAGATCATGCGCAACAATTCCCGCGTGCTCGACATGCTCAACACCCGCTACATAATCACCGATGAGAACTCAGCTCCCCAGCTCAACCCCGGGGCCCTTGGCAACGCCTGGTTCGTTGACAAAGTGACTTACGTCGATGGCCCCGACGCCGAGATGAAAGCACTTGATTCGCTTCAGGTGGCAACAACTGCCGTGGCCGACAAGCAATTCAACGCCATCCTCGGTCCGTCGCAGCCCAAAGCAGCCGGCGACACCATTTTCGAGACATCCTATGCGCCTGACCGCCTCACATATCATTCACGTTCAGCCCGCGGTGGAGTAGCCGCATTCTCGGAGATTTACTTCCCATGGGGTTGGCAAGCCACAATTGACGGAAAGCCCGCCGAAATCGGTCGTATCAACTATGTGCTCCGCGCCATGAAGATACCGGCAGGCGAACATACCATTGAAATGGTGTTCGATCCCAAATCGCTCCACACCACCTCCACCGTGGCTTATGTGAGCATCATCCTCATCTATATCTCGGCTGCCGGTGCCATAGCCTTCGGGGTTATCTCACGACGCCGACGCCGCGAAACATCTACCGAGAAAGACGCTTGAGGCAGCCCATGAAGCGCGGCAGTCTGAAACGGGTTTTACAGCAGGCTCGGGCGCCCCGAAGGGCTGCCCGAAGCCGCGGTTTCGGCGTGCACTCTCCATTCGCTTTCCGCTTCATCAGGGAGGTTCTCCGACAGCCCTACGCTTACTACGCCTACCCCGAAATCGAATGTCTGTGCCGAGAGGATAAAACCGACGTGCGAGTGGCAAAGGCCCTCTATCGTCTCGCACTCTTTTTCCGCACCGAAGGTATCACTCTTCAAGGCGAAGCACCCGAGGCAATGGTACAGGCCATCAAGAAAGGTCTGAACCACACCATTGCGGAGGAAGTGGCCACTTGCATTACCGGAGTTGGAGGTGGGATAAAGTCTGTGACGCAAGATTGGGCCGAAGCTTCAACCGGAATGCTCTTCTCCGCTCCGGAGCTGGCCGTATTTGTCCGATCCCCACATCTGCCTCACCAAGCGTTTAAAATCCTCCTACCTTAAGCACCTACACATGCGCAGCATTGACTCCGTGAAACAGATCCTGAGCTCCTACGAGGCTTACCTTATGTTGGAGCGCGGGCTGAGCGACAATACCCGCGCAGCCTATCGGCGCGATGTGGAGAAACTCCTTGGCTATCTCGTGGTGGACGGAATGGCACTGCGTGACACGGATGAAGAGACACTACGCCAATTTGTGGCCGACCTACACGACATAGGAATAGCCCCTCGGTCGCAGGCTCGCATTGTGTCGGGGCTGAAATCATTTTTCAAGTTCCTTAAGCTTGAGGGCTATCTTGACCACAATCCGGCCCAGCTTCTGGCGGCTCCCTCATCTTCGCGGCATCTTCCCGAAGTGCTCCGCCTCGACGAGATCGACGCCATGATCAATGCGGTGGATACAACCAAAAATGAAGGGTCGCGCAACCGCGCCATAATAGAGACACTCTATGGTTGCGGCCTCCGCGTAAGCGAGCTGATAAATTTGGAAATATCCAAGATTTACTTCGACGAGGAGTATGTTGTGGTCACCGGCAAAGGCAACAAAGAGCGCATTGTGCCCATAAGCCAATCGGCCATCACGGAGATCCGCCATTATCTCCCCGACCGCGAACTGCTTCCCATCAAAGCAGGCGAGGAGAACATCCTGTTTCTCAACCGGCGAGGAAAGCGCCTCACCCGCGTGATGATTTTCTACATTGTCAAAGAACTTGCGTTGCTGGCCGGAATTGCTAAAGATGTATCGCCCCACACCCTGCGCCATTCATTTGCCACTCACCTCCTGGAAGGGGGTGCCAATCTACGCGCCATCCAGCAAATGCTCGGACATGCCGACATCTCCACCACCGAAATCTACATCCACATTGACCGTTCGCGGCTGCGAAAGGAAATCCTTGAACATCATCCGCGCAACCGACGCACCGATTCAATGGAGTAATCGCCACAACGCTATTCCGAACAGCAAAACCACCAATAACGCCCACCTTGAAACGGGAGGAAAGGGATCTACCTCAGTCAGAGATTGGCGCTCATCGGCGTAGCTCACATCGCGGCGCAATGTGGAGGAAGCATTCGTACTGTCACTCCGCTCCATACGCAAATCCCACCCGCAAGCTGATTTCACATCGCTCCTCATTCCGGCAATCCTGATTCTGCGACCCGCCGGCTTCCCGGTGCTGTCCATGCGCATCTCCACTACGATGCTGTCAATACTCACACTCCGCTCATGCCACACGCTGTCGCTCAACAGCACTTGTTCCACGCTGACAGACTCATGTCTGACCTCTGCCACCGAATCGGTCTTTGCATACACAGTTGCAACCTCCTTTGACTTACACCCCAAGAGCATAACCGCGCCAAGCATTGCCACTACAAAACAAATTCTATTCATTGTTTCTTTACGTTTTTTGCACAAAATTACTTCATGCCACACCCTGCTCCCGGTTCAAATCCAATATTTTCATAATTTTATGCCGTGAAAATCAGGAAATGCAAAGAAAAAACAAAAAATACTCCGAAAAAATCGGCTAAACATTTGGATAATTCATCAAAAGCGTGTAATTTTGCATTGCTAATCACCCGGAGGGGTGCGTGTGAGCAAAAGCTCATCGCGGCAAATGCTTCAGTAGCTCAGTTGGTTAGAGCACCTGACTGTTAATCAGGGGGTCGTTGGTTCAAGCCCATCCTGAAGCGCACAAAAGAGACTTGCCCGCATGGCAGGTCTCTTTTTTATTGTTTTGATTTTCCACCTTTTAGCCGCCTCTCACCTAACAAAAAAACACATTTCTCTGCGTAAGAGAAATGCATTTTACTTAGCAAAGATAGGTAGTTATCTTTAAATCATAAAGTAAATTACATTATTTTTTGCACAGAGTGTTGAATGAAAAACTTCCCGGAGACGCATTTGTTTGTCAAATAATTATACGCACCAAGTTAAACACGTGTATACCAAAGCATTTGCAAATATGCATTTCTCTTACGCAGAGAATAACCACTCAAAGGTCAAAAGAATACCAATTTTGAAAAAAATCAACTTAGAAAGCATATTAGAAATATATTTTATAACTTTACACTTCCAATTATCACCAATCTAAAACCTTAAATTTCATGAGAGTTAACCTTTTACCCAAAACTCTTCTGACACCATGCTTCGTAGCGGCGCTCCTTATGGGAAGCGAATTGCCGGCCTTCGGACAGGCTGTATTCTTCCCCCAAGAGCAACAAGCCGGCCAAGCTCGTGTGTCATCATCGGAAACTTCCGACGGGTCTATCACTCTTAGCAACGACCTCCTTAATGCCACATTCATCAACAATGGCGGCTCACTGAAATTTGGCGGATGCCCGGAACTCAACCTCCAGAGCGGCACCGAACTGTTCACAATCACATTAGGCGACGAAACCACCGTGGTTCCCGCTTCGCAGATGACAGTGACCAGCTGGGGCAGCAAAGCGCTCGACGCCGACCCCACAGCTACGGTTGCCTCAGAAAAACTGGCCGGCCAGTGCGTGTATGCCACCCTCACCTACGGCGACTTGGAAATCGAATGGACGGCAGTGCTGCGCGATGGTTCACACTATTTCCGCACCAACCTGGCCATAAAGGCCAAAAAGGATGTGGCAATGCACAATGTCATTCCCATGACCTACAACATCCCCACCGAGTTAGCACCAGCGGTGGTTGGAAACACCCGTGGTGCCATCCTTGCCTCTGACCATCTTTTCGCCGGCTTGGAAACACCCACCGGCATCAACTCGGTAAAGAACGTGAGCACCGGCACAACGACTCCCGATCTTTCTGACATACTCGTTGCCGACAACGGATTTTCTCTTAACGGCTGGAGCCGCGACACCACAGGCGACACCCAGCCTGCCAGTCCCGCATATTGGACTTGGGAACCCGGCTCGCAGACACCTGACGGCATCAAAGCCCTCGGGTTCTCATCATCCGACATCCGCGGTAAACGCGGATGGGCTGAAGCAACTCAAAGCGGAAGCCATACAGTGACGTTCCAATACAGTAACGGTACTCACGGACTTAACGTGGTGGGAGTCGACATGGTCGACATTAACGGCAACGTGGTTGCATCGGACTATCACGTAGGATTCACCGGAGGCGTTTCGCGTAACAATGTGTTTACGCTCAATGTTCCGGAAGCGGGCGTTTATCTCGTTCGTTATTTCGTAGAAATCAAGACAGAGACCATCACAGCCAACGGCACCATCACCTGGAGTCCTTCGGTGTCACGCGCCACAGCCCCCGAAATCCCAACCGTCGGTTCAGGCGAAGAGAGCGGATCAACCGCCGACCTGCGCACAATAGAAGGTCTATGGAGCCGCCACACCACTCTTCAGGAGGGCAAAACATGGGAAGTGAGCGCCGTTGTGGGATTGATTGCCGAAGATCAAGCCCGCCGCTCAGTACTGGCCTACAGCGAACGCGAACGCGCAGTGCCCTGGCGTGCATTCCCAATGTACAACTCATGGTACGAACTCAACATTGACCGCAACAACTCCCCCACCTATACCGGTCATATGACCTCGACCGACTGCGTGAACGTAGTGAACGAATGGCGCACCAATCTTTATGACAAACATGGCGCCAACATCAAATCATTCGTATGGGACGACGGATGGGATGAATACGGAACCTGGACCTTCAACAAAAACTTCCCCAACGGCTTCAAGGAGCCCAACGATGCAGCAGTGGCCATGAACTCCGGTATCGGTGCATGGCTGGGCCCGGTCGGTGGCTACGGTACTTCAGGCGAACTCCGTCGCAGCTACTGGTCCTCTAAAGGCGGAATGCAGCTCAGCAATCCTGCCTATTACAAGGTGTTCCTTGACGCATGCCAGAACATGGTTGACAATTACGAATTCAACTTCTTCAAGCTCGACGGTATCAGTGCCCAATTCAGCTCCGTAGGACCTGACTCCGGCACCACCGGCGAAGAAAACGCTGAAGGTATCATCGACATTCTCAGCCAGGTGCGCAAAATTCGCCCCGACATGTTCTTCAACACAACCGTGGGCACATGGGCATCACCCTTCTGGTTCCATTACACCGACGCAGTGTGGCGCCAGGAAGCCGACTGGAGCACCATAGGCAACCAAGGTGATGACCGCGAACGCTGGATAACCTATCGCGACCGTCTGGTATACCAAAACTTTGTTCAGAACTCACCGCTCTGTCCCATCAACACTCTCATGACTCATGGTTTCATCCTCACTGAAAAAGGTGACGTGTCACGCACCATGGACTATGAAGGTATTGTCAGAGAGATGCGTTGTGCATTTGCATGCGGATCCGGAATGGTTGAGCTCTATTGCGATGCCAAGCTTCTGAACAGCATCAACGACGGCGCCCTTTGGGGTGACCTGGCCGAGTGCATCAAATGGCAGGAGAAAAATGCTGATGTGCTCCCCGACATCCACTGGGTGGGCGGCAATCCCTGGGACGGCGCTAAAGCCAACGTTTACGGTTGGGCATCATGGAACGGCAAAAAAGCCACTCTCGCTCTCCGCAACCCGTCGACTTCTACCGCCACCTACACGTTCACTTTGCGTGAAGCGCTTGACATACCGGCTTACGACAACACTCCGGTTTACTTCGCTCCCGCATTTGAAATCCAGACTGAAATCGAAGGCTTTGCAACATACACAGCCATCAACCCCGATACCCCCATCACTGTTACGCTTCCCGGCTCATGTGTAGTGGTTTACGACGGATCAGTTGAAGCTATCGAAGCTCCGGATGAAAAGGACATTTCAGCTGTGATGATCGTGGCCCCCGAACATGGTACACTGACAGTCAAAGATGGCGCCACTCCCGTTGTTTCAGGCAAAAAACTTGAAAATGGCACAGTGCTCACCGTTGAGACCAAAGCCGACTACGGCTACATGCTCGACGAGGTTACGGTCAACGGTACTCCCCTCGAAGGTGACACCTTCACCCTAACCGAGGCCGTGGAAGTGGCAGCAAGCTTTGTACGCGACCCTGATGTTGCTGTGATCTACAAGGAAGCCGGTGGTAACGTGCGTGACAACACTTATGTGAAAGCCATCTATTCCGAAGGCGCCAATGAGAATATCAACGTTGAATACACCGCTCTTCCTGACCGCGTGTTCAACCTCCTTGACCAAACTCTCGACGTGACTCCCGGAAGCCAGTTCACGCTTCATCTCGATGCTTATTCACTCGGTACCGGAAGCACCTCTGTGGTACGCCAGGACTTGCGCTATGACGCTGCTTACATCTTCGCTGACTGGGACGGCACAGCCGAATTCTCGCTGGTTGGTTCCTACGGCTCACTCCCGCCCGCTCATAACGTTTATGGTAACTACGACGATGTGATGGAAATTGCCCATCTCTTCACCGTGCCCTCTAATCTCACTGACGGTGCGAAAGGTCGCCTCAGAATCATCTATGCCAATGCATGGACAGTTCCCGGCACCAACTCGGCGCTCAGCACCGGAAACGGAGTATCACACAGCAACTGCGACCCCAATTCGCAGTATATCACTGACGGTGTGTGCTATGACATCCCCTTCACCGTGACTGACCTTGCCGGCATATCGGAAATAGTTTCCGGCGCTGACAACCTGCCCGTTGAGATTTACAACTTGCAGGGTATACGCGTGGATGCACGCAACATCACCCCTGGCCTTTACATCATTCGCCAAGGGTCGAAATCGGCTAAAGTATATATCGGCCGCTGATTTACAGATATCACCCTTTATTTTCACACCGAGCGTTCCGGCACACATCCGGAGCGCTCGGCTTTTTTTATTGTTACATAATGAGTAATTTTGCACATGATTGAAAATGAAATTATCGCACCAAAGCCAAAGCGCGACGCTTCGATATCCATAGCCAAGGCGGTGGCTATAATCCTCATGGTGATAGGCCATACGGAATATCCCGGACTGCTCACCTCGGTCCTCTACACGTTCCACATGCCGCTCTTCTTCATCACTGCCGGATACTTTTTCTCCCGCCGTAGCGCGGAGCGTCCGTGGGATTTCTGCAGCAAGCGTTTCCGCGGACTCTACGTTCCCATGGTAAAATGGAGCCTGATGTGGCTGCTTCTCCACAATCTGTTTCATCACTGGGGCATCCTCAACGAAACCTACGGCAACTGGGAAAAGGGCGTGACTCATCCTTATGCGCTGAAGGAGATGGTTAGCCGCACGGTCCAGATTTTCACCTCCATGTCGGGCTATGATGAGTTCATGGCCGGAGCATTCTGGTTTTTCCGCGGACTGCTGGTGGCCAGTATTCTCTACCTCGTACTGTTCCGGCTCATTGACGCGCAGTGGCGTCGCAGGGAAGAGTGGCACATTGCTGCACTTATATGCCTTGCAGCCGTGACATTCACAGCGGCGCATATATATTTCGGTTTCAAGGTATCGGTGATTCCGGCAGGGGCATGGCGTGAGACCTGGGGATTGTTTTTCTTCGGTATCGGAGTGATTTACCGTCAATGGGAGCCACAAGTGATGAAAGGAGGCGCGTGGATGGCCCTGGCGTGCCTTCTGCTGGTCTGTTTTGCCGGAACGCAGCATTGGTCAGGCATGAACAATATAGGCCGCTACCGCGACTTATGGAGCCTTCCTCTCACAGGTGTTGCCGGTTTCATAGCCGTGCATTATGCCTCCAAAGCCATAGCCGCTCGCGAAGGATGGTTGAAACAGCTGCTCACATTCATTGGCGAAAACACGCTCTACATACTGGTGTTCCACATTATATCCTTCAAGGTTGTGAGCCTTTGGAAAATTCAATGGTACGGCCTCGACTGGCATCAGATAGGTTGCCACATGGTGATCCATGACCATCAGGGCGACTGGTTCTGGGTTGCCTACTCGATTGCAGGCGTGGCACTACCGCTCATCGGACTCACCGCCGCACGCCGTTGCCGCACATGGCTGAACTCAATATTTGAAGCTCGAGCCGCCAAGGAACTCGCGGAGGAGTGAAGTGGAGGGTATGTAAGTTTCAGGAATGGAATGGAAATAGCCAAGGAATGTGCGCAGGCGTTGAGCTTCGGCATACTCCACTTCATCGTGTGGCACCTGACGCAGCAGTGAATCTGCCCGGTCCTTCATGACACCGAGTTCGAACAGAAGCGCCGAATTGAACATCACGCCGGCATTTTCCTGATAGGGAAAAATCCATCGCTCCTCGCCACGGCGCACACTGGGCCAGCGGCGGATTGTCTCCACCGGGGTTACCCCACGATATTTGGCATCGCGGATAATGCGTCGGAGCAATCGATTGTCGGTCGTGGGCACCCAGTTGTGGTCATCAATAGAGATAGTAGTGAGAGCCGATACATATACTCTATACTTCATCTCCTCGGGCACCTGTGAGGTTAGTTCGGGATTTAATCCGTGAATACCCTCGATGAGCAGTATATTCTCAGGTGAACGTTGCATGCGGTTACCGCGATATTCTCGCTCGCCGGTGGAAAAATTGTAATAAGGCAATTCCACCTCCTCACCGCGTATGAGAGCGTTGATGTGGCGGTTGAATGTTTCAAGATCAAGTGCATAGAGCGACTCATAGTCATATTCACCATCGGCATCGCGGGGAGTATGGGCCCGGTCAACGAAATAATCATCCAGTGAAATCATTTTGGGTTTCAGCTTATTGGTCATAAGCTGAATGCCAAGACGCTTGGTAAAGGTGGTTTTGCCCGAAGATGACGGACCGGCAATCATCACCACTTTGGCCCCGCCGGCTCGGAAACGTCGGGTTATCTCTTCGGCAATGGCTGCGATTCGGTTGTTGTGGAGCGCTTCGCTCACATTGACAATACTGCGTGACTCACCCTGCTCTATGGATCGGTTTAGCTCGCCCACAGTGCTTATGCCCAGCACATTATTGAATGAGACATAATCGCTGAACGCCTGATACATTTTAGGCTGTGGATGGATGGCACATACGCGCCCGGTGTCGGCACGGTCAGGCCCCAGCAGAAGCACACCGTTCTCCCACGACACAAGACTGAAAGTTGTGAGCAATCCGGTCGACGGCACAAGCGGACCGTAGTAGGAATCGGAAAGACCATCAAGAGTGTAATATACCGTGTAAAGCTCATGGAGGGTTGTGAGGAGTTGAACCTTATCGTCAAGCCCTTGAGATTTGAAGAGGGCGATCACTTCCTCGGTACGACGCTCTGCGCGTCGGAAAGGTAGATCACGCGCCACAAGGGAACGCATGTGATCCTCAAGCCGATGAAGCTCATCGACATTCAACGGTGTGCCGTCAGGTTTATCCACACGGCAGAAATATCCCCCTGAGAGGGAATGCTCGATACGCAGGCGCGAACCCGGCAGGAGAGCGTTGACGGCATGATAGAGCATCATGCAGAGAGAGCGTATGTAAGTGCGGTTTCCCGGAGCTGTTGCTGCTGACAGAAAACGCACCGTTTTAGGCGCATAAAGCGGATATTTCAGTGATTCAATCTTATTATTGACCATTGCACAAACAGGCTCGAAGGCAATTTCGCCGGCTACTTTGGCAAGTACGTCAAGGAGATTGTCGCCACCGCTGACTTCAATGTGGCGCTTTACATTTTCAATATATACGGATATTGTGTTGCTCATGATGAATAGTGAAGGGTTATGAGGATGAAAGTAATAAATAAATGAATACAAAACAGCGCTGGAGTCACCGGCTCCGTAACGGGCTGTCACCCCTTACGACGCAGACGGCGGGCAGCTTTATAAGCATGGCGCGTTGCGGCAAACTGCCTTCGGCTTATCGCCAGCCCCACTGAGCCGTCCAGGATACCTCCGTGGCGGAGGTAGGCGGAAAAGAAACTGCGCAACCCTTTCACGGCAGGCGATAGCGGGGATATCGAGCCGGGAGCGCCGGCTATTGAAACCGCGCGCAAATCGGCTTGCTTCATGCAACGGAGCAGATATTCCTCTGGAGTGGCACAGCGGTCATGGAGAAGATCGCCTTGGAGAAGTTCCGGTTTCACGTCGTCGCGAAATTGAACCTGCTCATCCACGTCGCGCAGACTCCAGCAAGCATAGCGTTTGTCGAAGAGACGCACTTGATAGTCGGGATACCAACCACAATGCTTAACGGCATAGCCGCAGAAAAAGTTTAGCCTTGCCATCATATAACCTCTGTGACGGCACCCCGTGGCTTTAAGATTGAGCAGGCTCTGTCGCAAGGCGGGGGAAAGTGCTTCGTCGGCATCAATAGCAAGCACATAGGAATGTGAGGCCAAGGAGGTGGCATACTGGCGCTGCGCTCCGAAGCCGGTCATCCGTCTCTGTGTGATCTTGCACCCGTAGCGACGACAAATATCCAGGGTGGCATCGGTTGAGAAGGAATCGACCACCACTATCTCGTCCACCACGTCGCGCAGCGACTCAAGGCAAGCCTCAATGCGGCCGGCCTCATTATGCGTAAGAATTGTGGCTGAAATCTTCGTCATGGCAAAAAGATCGAGAAATCTGTTTCAAGACTCCGGTATCAGGTAGGTCCGGAGGCAATCACACAAATTTAGCAACAAAAAGCGGGAGCGCAAAATTTTTTTCTCATTTGCAACCTCTCCCCGGTTTTTAGGGACAGATTTAAGCCTCCGAGAATTAAAAATTTCAGCACAGCATAACGGGTAAATGGTAAATTTTCAATTCTCAGAGCCTTAATCTTCACTCTTCTTTTTGATTTACTGCTTATTAAACTCATTTTAAAGCTTCGCGATTTTTTCTCAAAAAAAATCACAGGCTCGGAACAATATCAAGAATTTTCAAAAAAATCATTATCTTTGCAAGTAATATCATTGACAATGGATAAAATGATACAATGGACCTCGCAAGAGGTTGACATGCCCAACTTTGACCGGACCCTTCTTGAAAAATGGATTGAGGAGGTGGTGAACGAACACAACCGTATCCTCGGACCATTGACATACATATTTTGCTCCGATGAGAAAATCATAGAGGTGAACCGGCAATTTCTCAATCACGACTATTACACCGACATCATCACCTTCGACTATACCCATGGCCGCAGGGTGAGTGGCGACATGTTCATTTCACTCGACACCGTGAAATCCAACGCCGAACAAGTTGGCGCCCAATATAAAACGGAACTCCTTAGAGTAATTATCCATGGTGTGCTCCACCTTTGCGGTATCAACGACAAAGGGCCTGGCGAGAGAGAAATAATGGAAGCTCATGAAAACCAGGCGCTTGAGCTCCTCCACAATCTTAAATGAGTATTGCTCGACACTTTTACGCAGCAATATTTATCTCAACTACTAACAAACCCACATAACATAACATGAAGTTTGACTATGATGTGATTGTCATTGGTGCCGGCCATGCCGGTTGCGAGGCAGCCTCCGCTGCTGCGCGGCTTGGTTCGTCCACACTGCTCATCACTATCGACATGAATAAGATTGCTCAAATGAGCTGCAATCCGGCGGTAGGCGGAATCGCCAAAGGTCAGATTGTGCGCGAAATCGACGCACTCGGAGGCATGATGGGTATAGTGACCGACCGCTCCGCCATTCAATTCCGCATGCTCAACCGATCAAAAGGAGCCGCAATGTGGAGTCCTCGCGCTCAGAGCGACCGCATGCGTTTCAGCGCTGAATGGCGTGAGATACTTGAAAACACACCAAACCTTAACATCTGGCAGGACAATGTCACCTCTCTGGTTATTGAAAATGGCGCGGTAAAAGGCGCGAAAACTGCATTAGGAGTGACGTTCACAGCAAAAAGCGTAGTGCTCACCGCCGGAACGTTCCTCAACGGCCTGATGCATGTAGGCGAAGTGCAGATGCGAGGCGGCCGTGTGGCTGAACCAGCATCAAAAGGCATTACAGAGCAACTCCGCGAAATGGGGTTCACCACTGACAGGATGAAGACCGGCACACCGGTGAGAATTGACGGCCGCTCCGTAAAATGGGACTTGACCACAGAACAATGGGGCGACACCGATTTCCATAAATTTTCATTCCTTCCTGAAGAGAAACGCAAATTGCGTCAACGCCCATGCCACATACTCTACACGAACCCGGAAGCCCACGCAATTCTGCGCGACAATCTGGACCGTTCACCTCTCTACAACGGACAGATCCAAAGCATAGGACCACGCTACTGCCCCAGTATTGAGACGAAAATTGTGACATTTGCCGACAAAGAGGAACACCAACTCTTTCTTGAGCCGGAAGGAGAAACAACCCAGGAATATTACCTCAATGGATTTTCCTCGTCGCTCCCCCTCGATGTGCAGATAGGTGCGCTTGAAACCATACCGGCACTTTCGGAAGTGGCCATCTACCGACCTGGCTACGCCATAGAATATGATTTCTTCGATCCCACCCAGCTCCGCCACTCACTTGAAACGAAACTCATATCAGGACTCTTCTTCGCCGGACAGGTTAACGGCACTACAGGCTACGAAGAAGCCGCCGGTCAGGGACTGATTGCCGGAATAAACGCGCACCGTAGTCACCAAGGGCTTGAACCGTTCACACTGGCCCGAGACCAAGCATATATTGGAGTTCTCATCGACGACCTCGTGACAAAGGGCGTTGACGAACCATACAGAATGTTCACCTCGCGTGCAGAATATCGCATACTCCTCCGTCAGGATGACGCCGACATGCGTCTCACGCCACTCGGCAATGAGATCGGACTCGCATCGCCCCGTCGCGTAGAATTACTTGAGAGCAAACGCAAGCAAATCGACCATCTCCTAACATTCGCGGCAAATTGCTCCGTGCGCCCCGAGCAAGTAAACGAATGGTTCGTCGCCGAGGGCATATCCCCGCTGAAGCAATCCACGAGGCTGGAACAACTCGTGCTTCGCCCGCAACTCACCATCTCGTCGCTTGCGGATCACCTTCCCGAGTTAGCACAGTTTATAGAGGCAGAGATTGAAAGCGAACGTCGCGAAGAAATTGTGGAGGCTGCAGAAATAGCTTTAAAATACAAAGGCTACATTGACCGCGAACAACTGGTGGCCGCAAAACTTCACCGTTTGGAGGGTGTGAAATTGACAGGCCGCATAGATTATGCCAACGTCAATTCGCTCTCAACCGAAGCGCGACAAAAACTCATAAAGATCCAACCTGAAACCATAGCGCAAGCATCCCGCATCCCGGGAATTTCACCCAGCGACATCAACATACTACTTCTCCTCCTCGGGCGGTGAAACAACAGCCGGCGCTTCTAAATGTTCCACGTGGAACACAAACAATCTTGACAATATCAAATATTTAACCTCACATACTCACAAAAAATGGAATACGTAAAATCAAAAATCCGCGATGTCCAGGACTTCCCCCAGAAAGGTGTTCTGTTCAAAGATCTCACCACGGCATTCAAGGACGCACGCGCCCTCCACATCATTGGATGGGACCTTTCCCAACTCTATCGCGACAAAGGAATCACCAAAGTTGTGGGCATCGAGTCACGTGGCTTTATTGGCGGTTCGATATTGGCCTTTGAGCTCGGCGCAGGCTTCGTTCCCGCACGCAAACCCGGCAAACTACCTGCCGACACTATCAGCTGCAGCTTTGACAAAGAATACGGCAAAGACACCATAGAAATCCATCGCGACGCAATCGGTCCTGACGACGTGGTCGTGCTCCACGACGATGTTCTCGCAACCGGTGGAACAATGGCGGCCGCCTACGAACTCGTAAAAAGCCTCAACCCTAAAAAAATCTACATCAACTTCATCATCGAGCTCAAGTCGCTCAACGGACGCGCAGCCCTTCCCGCTGATGCAGAAGTGACATCGCTGCTGTCCTATTGACAACCCCCCACCCTCATCTCTCCTACTTTCTCTCCCATATCTCACATGCCAAAGCACAGAAAATCCCCCGAACTCGAGGAGAAAATATCCATCTTACCGTCAACCCCCGGAGTCTATATGTACTACGACTCCGAGGGTAATGTCATTTATGT
>CAJUSN010000043.1 GCA_910589095.1 uncultured Muribaculaceae bacterium | reverse complement strand
CTCCTTGGGTCTCGTAATGTTCAAGACCCAGGCTCACATTTGCGCCAAAGCCGTGAATATCGCTCAGTTTGAGACTTAGCCTACTTCCTAAACCCCAAGAGTCCTTGGCATTGACCGACTGCGAAAGGAATACACGGTCGCCAAGATACGTCAGGTCTGACACCACCTGGTCACCCACTCGCGAGTAACCCATCAGCAGCGAAGCCGTGAATTTCTTATACTGATAGGATGGATTCAATTGATAAAAGAAGTTTTGCGACACCTTTAGGTTTGGATTTCCATTTGAGATGAGGTAAGGCGATTGCTGCTGAGGATAGTCAGTAAGAGCGGAGAGCGACGGTATGGTCGGTGAATACTGGAATGCACCCGAAAGGCTCCACTTCCGCGAAATGGACCATGAAAAACGGGCGGTAGAAATATTGCGTACAAAGTGACGCTTATTCACATCATTGCGTATCCAATACATTTTGGCACCGGTGGAAAGTGACAGATAGACCTTACCTACCTGTTGACCAAGCCGAGCATATACATAATTGTTATTCTCGGTCAATACCGGCTTGTAATCTGAAGTAAGATATGTATTGGTGCTCCGCGACACGGTATTCTGATAGCCCACTGAAAGGGATGTCTTCTCGGAGAACTGATGGGCGTAACTTATCTCGCTGATGAGTGAGTGACGACGGCTGTCCACGTCCATCACATAATCCGACAGCGACCCATCGTTGAAAATATACTTATTACTGCGGCGGTAGTCAGTCGAGCT
The DNA here is from genome assembly GCA_910589095.1 of uncultured Muribaculaceae bacterium. Taxonomy (GTDB): domain Bacteria; phylum Bacteroidota; class Bacteroidia; order Bacteroidales; family Muribaculaceae; genus Paramuribaculum. The sequence continues at coordinate 15,563 of CAJUSN010000043.1, read as the reverse complement.
GAGGGTACCAACCAACTGAAGTTCCAATGAGTTTCGCTCATTGAAATCACGTTTGAAAAAAAGGTCGAGCGACGGAGCGAAGTCAGTGGTCTTATAGTGCTTGTCGACATGATACTTCCCAAGGTAAGAGTCCACAGTCACTGCATCTGTACTACCCTTGGAAAAATTAGGAGTGGCGTTGAATGTCGCTGAAAAAACAGTGTGAACGTTGGGACTGTAATCATACTTCATTCCTAAATTATGGTAGTTATAGCTGAAAGGGTTCCGGTCATGCTCTTCAAGTTCCACTCTGAAATCATTGCCTATATAGCTTTGAACCGTATTGTCGTACACATCTTTATAGTCCCTCCGTTGTGGATGATAGAACAGCGTGAACTGCGAAGGACCCTGATGATATGAGGCCTTCATGTTGCCATCGACAAAGATAGCGTTTAGTGCGCTGCGTCCCCATAAATACACTTGGCCGCCATCATCACGCTTCTTAAGGGTTATACTTATCAATCCTGAATTCCCCCTGTCGGCATACCTTGCAGGTGTAATGCGCGAAAACTCTATTTTCGCTATCTCGTCGGGCTTCAGGGTATTTATGTCATTCATTGAGGACGGGATGCCGTTTATGAGAATCACCGGAGTTCCTCCATCAACAGACAAAGTTCTGTTTATTGGATTGGTTTCCAAACCTGCAAGCGGCAACTTCTGAAAAAGGCTTATGGCCGTGGTCGAAGCTTTCACATCCGAAGCCGAAGGGAATACCACGGTGCGTCCCTTGACATCCACCATAGAGCGCGCTGTCACCTCCACGCCTTCCAAGGCAACTCCCTCGGAGAGGTACACGTTGCCTACGTTTACGTTCTTACCGGGAGCGATGACTATCTCCGTAGTGCTGAAGCCTACCATGGATATCTCTAAGGTCAAAGTCGATTTGCTATCGGTAGAGATCTCAAATTTCCCGTCAGGGTCGGTGACCATACCGTTTACGAACTGATTGCCCGACATAAGCCGACATGTGGCACCCACCACAGCAGTGGAATCGGAATCGCTCAGCACTTTTCCCGTGATAGTGCGAGCAGACATTGTACTAACGCATAGAAGCAGGCTGAATACTAACGCAGATAGACGTAACATAATAGTTATGGGGAGATAAAAAGTGAGTATAATACGATAAGTAAATGATGTAAAATCAGCTTATTCTGATTTGCGTCCCACGAGGTCATCGTTGCTGATTGTAGCGGCGGTCTTTTTCACCTGGGCATTTAGAGAACCGAATCGGTAAGCTACGCCGAAGCCAAAAGTACTTCGCGGACGGTTGTAGGTATCGGTAATGGTTTTATAAGAAGTGTTGAATGACTCAGAACGCTGGTGCATGCGGCATGAGATGGGATTGTTGGCAAACACACGCACAGTCAGTCGGTCCTCCTTAAGGAAATTACGTGTAAACTGAATGTGGTAGAAGAGCGCGCTTAAGCCAATTGGACGCATCTCGCTGTAAAGACCGGTGCTTCCCGACCAATAAGAGGCACCTAACGAACCGTTGATTTTCCATGGAAGCTTTTGTGAAAGACGTGCATACACATTTCCGCTCCAACCGCCACGTGCAATGTCAAGCGAGCGATTGGCAAAATGATCGTATGACACATTTCCGTTGAGCATCACCGAGGTCTTCTTTCCGGCGCTCCATTGCATGAAAAGTGAACCATTGAATTCACGGTTCCGTCCGGCGTTTGCATATCCGGAATAGGTGTGGTCATCTCTGACATCCATAACCTGGATAATGGCATCGTTAGTGAATGTATATCCTATATTAAGGTCAATGTTGACCTTTCGGCTTATCAAGCCGTAATTCAGATTGAGTTGATGGTAAAGTGCACTGCCCAAGTCCGGGTTGCCTTGCGAGGTTGAGGAAGGGGTTTCGCTGACAGCAGGATTAAGATAAGAAATGCCCGGGCGGTTGATACGAGTGCTGTAAGATGCTTTCAGAGTATTGGCATCATTAACATTATATGAAATGGCAAGGTTGGGCACCCAATCGGATAGATTCGAAGCAAAACCCGGAGTGGAACCGTCGGCATATTTTGCCGACAGACGAGAGAACTCATATCGCAAACCCGCACGTAGACTGACCCGACGGATTCTTGCACGATAATCGGCAAAAGCAGCCGCAATGGAAGTGCGATGGGTGAAGTCGGTGAACGGTTCGCGATCCGTACCCTCATATCGTTGAGCGGTGCGACTGTGATTATCACGGAAAATGTATTTCGCGCCAACATCCAAAGTGTGAATTTCGCCAAAGGGACGGGTCCAATCGGCCTGCACGGTGTGTTCCATGAATTTCAACTTATAATCGGAGTAGATTCCGGAATAATCCACCGGCATGTTCACCATATCGGAATATTCCGTGGTGGAGTTATTCCGCTGATTGGTTGTGGAGATCATATAGGAGAGGATGAAATGTTCACCCTTGCGATGAGTGGAATGTTGATAATTGAAGTTTCCGTTGAAATCAAGATAACTGGCGGGATTTGTCCTGCCACGTTGGTTGTAGCTGTAAATGAGGTTACCGGCAGCGTCAGACAGAGAGGTGAAACCGGAGGAACGTTCATTTACACTGTAGCTGTAGCCTCCAAACTCAAGGGTGAACAGGTTAAGGGAGTCCAGTTCATAACTACCGTCAATGCCCCACCAGTTGACATTACCTGACTGTGTGGATGTTGATTCGGAAAGACTTTGGTTGCCTGACTCCTCGTAGATACCGGTGGTGCGGGTTGTACCACCATTGTATTCATCGCGCTTCGTGATGAACTTCACACCGGCGTAGGCCGAAAGAGTCACCTTATCAATCTGAGCCGAAGCCCAAAGATTAGGAGTTGGGAAAAGTGTGCGCGAATCCATACCAAAACCCACATTCCCCAAAACACCTTTAATAGAGGTGGATTGCTCGGTAACAATATTGAGGATTGCGCCCACTCCCTCGGCATCTTCTCGGGCGCCCGGATCAGTGATCACTTCTATTTTCTTGATCATAGAAGCGGGAATGGCCTTGAAAATCTCTTTAGCATTGTTTGTAAAAGAGTTGTTCGGACGGCCGTTTTTATAGATTTTGAAATTGGAAGAACCTTTGACTTTAATGGTCCCGTCAGGTTCTACGGTCACGAGAGGCACCTTTTTAAGTGTTTCATCAAGCGTGGTAGTTTTAGACTCGATATCGCCCTGAACATCGTAAGCAATACGATCTATTTCACGGCTAACCAAAGGTTTAGCGGCTGTTACGGTAACTTCACCGAGTAGATTCGTGTTATCAGAGCAAACAATGGAGCCTAAATTTGCAACCGGTTGCTGGTCGGTAATTGTGAAATCTTTGTTCCCATCGGATAGCCCTACCGCGGAAACTCTCACATAATATTGTCCCGTTTTATTTAGTTTCGAGGAGAAGATACCATTTTCATCTGTGACACCATAAGCTGTAGGTTTGACCGTGTCGAGCAAAGAGAATATCCGGTAAGTGGCAAACTCAACCGGTTCGCCGGAGACGTTCACTGCCCTCCCGCTAACAGAAAAGACCGAGGCCAAAGCCAGCACGGGGTAAATGAACATAACGAGCGAAATCAGAAAGGTTTTCATTTTTTGCGTGGAAATGTGAATAATGAGCTTATGAAAGGTAACTTGGAAATAGTGAACGTATTTGACTCAAAAAATATGCGTTCAAAATTACTGACGTCACTATAATTGACGCGGAACATAGAGGAAAAGTTACAACTGAAAAAAGATATTTTCCATACAATGAAAATGGAACAAGGTGCTATATCATACACAACAAACTCATATAACGCTAACACACTGCCATTTACATTAAAAACATTCCCCCTACCAAACGAATAGTTAATAAACATTAACAATAATTCTATTGCTGGCGTTTATCTAAAATTTCCACCAACTTCGCCCTGCTAAACATCACCCGGGCGTCGTTGCGACGCCGATTTTTTCGTGACCCTCCACACCTGCGCCTACGGCTTCGGTGTGGAGGCCAAGGATGCCTCAGGTGTGCTTACGACACCGATTTATTGCCGCAACCCGGACACATCCCTATTTTTAGGATTTCCCACGCATCGTTCCCCTCACTTAAGCGCGTACGCTCGGTGATACCGTAATCCGAGGCAAGAGATCAGTGACAGTCATATTTACCAATTCTCAGTCTTTGTCGGATTTGAAGAGGCGGTTTTCTTCATCAAGTTTGAAGTTGCGGGCAAGAACAGCGATGAAATGAGAGATTTGCTTGATGGCAGCCAGCGTGTCGTCAGAGATTTCTTTCTTCTGAAGGCGCATTAGCAACATTCCGTAAAGGGCATTGAAACAGGTTTCTATTTCGCCAACCGGGGCATCGCCTGCTTTGGCACGCAGTTCAACAATATAAGGTAAAGTGCGATAGAATTCAGCTGAATAGTCGGCGAATTCAGGATCTTTCAACAATGCTTGATGAAGCGCCACGAGCGAGGATAAGGTGTTGCGATTCAATTGGAGATGGCCGGAACGTTCGACACCCTCACGTCGCATCATATCGATAAGCGACTCGTACCAATCGGTCATTTCCTTGCGCTGCTCCGGCGAAAGCGATGTATAACGATCGATGACGTTGGCTTTTATTTGCTCGATATCAAGATTATTGGCACGTATAATATCCTCTATCTGCCACATGTAGAGGAGATATTCAGCTATGTTTTCTTTACGTTTCTGTGATGCGGTTATCATAATGAAAAATGTTTGACTGTATTTATAACACAAAAGTAAGCATTTTTGTCGGACCACCCTCGGAATGCGTCATGAAAAAAGGCTTGGTTAAAAAGGAAAAGATGTGTAATTTTGTAATGATAAAAGGAAATATACCGATGGTGAATCACGTTATATATTATAATCTTATCACGCAAACTCACAGATATGAGAAATATATGCCTGACACTCCTGCTGCTGGCAACCCTAATGACCGGTGTGACATCCTGCCGCGGCCCGAAACTGGCAGCCGCCGATGAACAGATGGCCAGGGGTGAGTACTTCGATGCGTCCAAAACATATCGCAAGATATACAATAAGCTGACCAAGCGCGAGGACCGTCCGTTGCGCGGCGAAGTGGCCTACAAGATGGGCGAAGCCCACAGGATGCTTAGCCAGTGGTCGCGCGCCGGTGCAGCCTACCAGAATGCAATCCGCTATGGGTATCCCGACTCTACGGCCCAATTGAGGCTGGCTCAGATGCTACATGCCGACGGAAAATATCAGGCCGCCGTTGAATCCTACGAACAGTATCTGAGCCGTTGCCCGAACTCGGCCGTTGCCGTAACGGGATTGGAAGGTGCCCGATGGGCGGCAGAAGCCAAGAGCAAGCCCACACGATACGTGGTGAAAAACGCCAAACTATTCAATTCGCGACGCGCTGATTTTGCCCCGATGTTCAATGGCGACATACTTTACTTCACAACCACAAACGAAAAGGTTACGGGCGACAAGCGAAGCGAGATCACCGGCATGAAAAAAAGTGACATCTGGATGGCCAAAAAGAATGAACAGGGCGCATGGCAACGTCCAGAACCGGTAGAAGGCGAACTGAACACTGAGATGGACGAGGGCATCATGAGCTTCTCGCCTGACGGTAACACAATGTATCTTACCAAGGCCCGGCGGTCGCCCAATTCATCAACAGGCGTAGAGCTCTTCACCTCCACTCGCGGCGACGCGCAATGGAGTGCAGCTGTCAAGTTCGAGGTCTCGGGCGACACCATCTCGAGCTACGGACATCCGGCGGTGTCACCCTCGGGAGAGTATCTCTACTTCACGAGCGACATGCCGGGAGAGGGTGGAAAGGACCTCTGGAGATTGAATCTGAAGGAGCGAGTGGGGTCGTTGGAAAATCTCGGACCGCAAATCAACACTGCGGGCAATGAAGTTTTCCCCTATATGCTCACGGACAGCATCATGTATTTCGCTTCCGACGGTCATCCTGGATTTGGGGGGCTTGACATATTCCAAGCCGTTTTGCAACCGTCGGGCAAATGGGTGGTTAGCAATATGGGTATGCCCATCAACTCGGCAGCCGACGATTTCGGCATCACGTTTGCCAAATCATCCCATCCCGAGGGTTTCTTCAGCTCCAACCGCGGTGACGGTAGAGGTTATGACCATATCTACTCCTTCGAGTTACCGGACCTGAAAATAAACATAACCGGCTGGGTTACTGACCATGACGAAGAACCGATACAGGGCGCTGTAATACGCATAGTGGGCAACGATGGCTCTATACAACGTACTGCCTCGGGTGGCAACGGAGAGTTCACGCTTCCGCTCCAAAGGGGTGTGAGCTACGTGATGATGGCCGGTGCCAAGGGATTTTTGAACGCCCGCCAGGAGTTCATCACCGACACAGCCGAAACCGATGCCGATTATGAGATAGAATTCATGCTTGCTTCCCTCTCGAAGCCTAACATAGTGGAAAATATTTTCTACGACTTCGACAAGGCCACTTTGCGGCCCGATTCCAAAGAAGCTCTTGATCAGCTGGTACAGCTTCTTAACGACAACCCGAACATCACCATAGAGATGACCTCGCACACGGACCGTGTTGGTACAGAAGAGTACAACATAGACCTTTCACTGCGCAGAGCCAAGGCCGTGGTTGACTATCTGATAGAAGCCGGCATCGCGGCCGACCGTCTGCAATATCACGGCTTCGGCAAGTCGCGGCCAAAGACGGTCACCAAACGTGATGCAACACTATTCCCCCAATTCAAAGAGGGCCAGGTGCTGACGGAAGAGTTCGTGACCGGACTTGAGGAAGAGGCAGACCGCGAAGCTGCCGACCAGATAAACCGTCGCACGGAATTCAATGTGCTTTCAGTAGATTACAACATGTATTAAAAATGATTTTCCGCACCACACTGAAACCACTTGACAGAAAAGGAGAGATTGCTCACAGCACTCCCCTCTTCCTTATGGGTTCATGCTTCACCGACAGCGTGGGCGGACGCCTGCGGCAGGAACTGTTCCAAGTGTTGAGCAATCCGTTTGGAACAGTCTATAACCCGGCAAGCATGGCAGCTATAGCAACGCGTATAGCCGACGGCACGCCCTTCACCGCAGATGAACTGGTGGAAGCTCACGGAATGTATCACTCGTTCATGGCGCACTCCTCACTTTCATCAACAGACCGGATGCGGGTTGTGGAGCAGCTGAACGAACGTCTTCATGAGGCACGCGAATTCATCAAAGAAGCCCACGCGGCTGTAATTACCTTAGGCACCGCTTATGTGTATGAACTGCGGAGCAGCGGTGAGATTGTCAGCAACTGCCACAAGCTCCCTGCCTGTAACTTCACTCGCCGGCGGATTAGTGTAGCGGAGGCAACAGAACGACTTATCCAAACAGTTGTTGCGTTGCGACGCATCTGCCCTGAATTACGGATAATTTTTACAGTTAGTCCCATAAGGCACACGGCCGATGGCCTGCATGAGAATCAACTATCCAAATCGACTCTTCTGTTGGCTATTGACAATACAGTGGAGCAGATGGAGAATGCAGTTTACTTTCCGGCCTACGAAGCATTGATAGATGACCTGCGCGATTACCGGTTCTATGCAGCGGATATGAAACATCCATCAGAGGTGGCGGTGAACTATGTGCATGAACTGTTCGCTGAGTCATTTTTCACATCCGCTACTGCCGACCTAGCCCGCCGAGCCGAGAAATTTACACGCCGCACCGTCCATCGCCCCCTTGGCGACGATGCACAGGCATATATCACATTTAAAGAAGAAACAATAAGAATGGCTCACGAGCTCATGGGCACTCATCCCGAACTTCAAAAGGCCATAACCAAATATCTAACCGATTATGAACTACTCGACAAGTGAAATTTGCGAGATACTGCGACTCCCGGCGCCCAAGACAGATAGGGAGCTGTCAGTGCTGCTCACCGACAGCCGGTCGGTGACGGCCCCAGAAAAATCGATTTTTTTCGCCATAGCGACCCCTACCAACGACGGTCATCGCTTTATTGCGCAACTATATGAAACCGGTGTGAGAACCTTTGTGGTGACGCATGTTCCGGAGGAGATGGAAGATGCCGAAGACGCCACATTTCTGGTTGTTCCGGATGTGACCCGTGCTCTCCAGAGCATAGCCCGTCATCACCGAAGAAAATTTGACATTCCGGTGATTGGCATCACGGGGTCACGCGGCAAAACTACCGTTAAGGAATGGCTCTACCAAGCCCTTTGTGACGATTACAACATTGTCCGCTCGCCGCGCAGCTTCAACTCACAGATAGGCGTGCCGCTGTCAGTGTGGGAAATCAACGAAGACACACGCCTGGCCATCGTAGAGGCCGGAGTGTCGCGTCAAGGGGAGATGAGTTCGCTCCAGTCAATGATACTTCCTGATGTTGGTATCATCACCAACATAGACAGCGAACACGACAACGGATTCAGCTCACGCGGAAGAAAATGCGAGGAGAAAGTTTCGCTATTCTCGGAATGTCGATGCCTTATTTACTGCGCCGATGAAGAACTGGTTAGCGAGGCGGTTAGAAAAGAGTGCAAGCCTGAGGTGGAGATAGCATGGTCAAGGAATGATCCTGACGCTGTGCTGTCGATCACCGGCGAGAAAAAACTTGAAAACTGCACGGAGGTAAGCTACACTTATCTTCAAGCCCCGGGAAGTGTGACCATACCGTTCACGGATGAGGGCCGCATCCACAATGCGATCCACGTCCTGGCCACCATGCTTTACTTAGGATTGCCCGCCGAGCAGATACGGGAACGGATGAAACATCTGAGTCCAGTGATGACACGCATTAACGTGATCGAGGCGGTGAACGACTGCCTCCTGATCTATGACAGCTACACATCTGACCTTCATTCGCTCACACCCGCTCTTGATTTCATGAACAGACGCCGCACATCGGCGCGAAGCTGTACACTGATACTGTCCGATGTGATGCATGAAACGCTCCCCCCTGCCAAGCTGTACCAAACAGTGGCCGAGACAGTGAAGCTGCGCAAGATAGACCGCCTGATAGGGATAGGTCCGGAGTTCATGCGCAATTCACGGTACTTCGACTCATCGGCAACCTTCTATCCGGACACAACGGCTTTTCTTACCTCAGTATCGCCGGGCGATTTCGAGAATGAACTAATATTGCTTAAAGGTGCACCTTCATTTGACTTCGAGGCTATAGCCGATATGCTTGAGGCGCGTCAACATGAAACTGTGTTGGAAGTAAATCTCGATTCGGTGGTACATAACTTCAATTATTATCGCTCGGTTGTGAAACCCACAACTGGTATAGTGTGCATGGTGAAAGCATCGGGCTACGGTGCGGGCTCCTATGAGCTTGCCAAGACACTTCAGAGCCAAGGTGCGGCATATCTTGCCGTGGCCGTACTGGATGAAGGTGTAGATCTCCGCCGCGCAGGAATCACAATGCCTATAATGGTGCTGAATCCGAAAGTGGTTAATTACCGCACGCTATTCGCCTACAATCTTGAGCCTGAGATATTCTCGCTTGAAGTGTTGAGCGAACTGATACGCGAAGGTGAGAAATATGGCATTACTGACTATCCGGTACATATCAAACTTGACACAGGTATGCACCGCCTTGGATTTCTTGAAAAGGATATTCCTGCACTCATAGAGATGTTGAAGCGACAGAAGGTGGTGAGACCCTGCTCAGTATTCAGCCATCTGGCTGTTGCGGATGAGCCACTGCAGGATGATTACACGCAGATGCAGTTTGAGATATTCGACCGTTGCGCCGACATGCTCCAGAGCGGTTTCAATCACCATATAATGCGCCACATACTGAATTCCACAGGAATCACTCGTTTCCCTGAACATCAATATGACTTGGTGAGACTGGGGATATGCCTCTACGGCATCCACACCATGGAGGATGGATCACAAAACGCATTGAAACCTGTGTCGACACTTTCAACCACCGTAATATCGCTTAAGGAGTGGCCGGCCGGCACCACTATTGGTTACGGCCGAAAGGGCGTCCTGAAACGTGATTCTGTGATAGCGACTATCCCTGTAGGATATGCCGACGGCATAAACCGCCATTTAGGCAACGGCGGAATGAAAGTGCTGATCAACGGCCAGCGCTGCCCCTCTGTTGGAAACATCTGCATGGATGCATGTATGATTGATGTGACTGACGCCAACTGCTCGGTGGGCGACCGTGTCGAGATATTCGGTGAGAATGTGCCGGTAGGTGAAATTGCCGACGTACTTGGAACAATCCCCTACGAGGTGCTCACCTCCGTGTCATCGCGAGTGAAAAGAATTTATTACCGCGAGTGATATATCATTAACAACCGGGAGCGGCAACAACCCGCGCAATGGGGATGATTACCGCTCCCGGTTATATTTCTTCCGATATGAGTGTGGAGGTTTGCCTCGACAAGTCAATCGGTTACAGCTGAGGTGTCAGCGAATACGATCATAGCTTCTGATGAGGCGCTGGTCCTTGGAGATATAGTGGTAAGCTGCCAGATCGGCTATAAGAGCACCGACAAGGAAGAGTCCTCCTCCACCCCATACGGTGGCGATGGTGACATCAGGATTCGAATCCATATAGGGACTTACAACAGCATAGATGACTACTCCGATGGTCGCAACTACTGAGAGTGCGCTCAAGATAGTGAAGAGCTTTTGCATGGGATAATTCTTGAACAGGAATATAGCCACGAGCATCAGAATCACCGACACGGCGGAAGGCACGATGAGACCAACGAAATCAGCGGCTTTGAGAGGCTGAAGAATACCGGTGTGAGTCACTTCATCAACAACGGGAGCGTAGCCGAAAGGCACAAAGAAGAAAGCAACCGTGAATGCGATCGCGAGGAGAAGGAACAAAGTTTGAATACGCTGTATCATAATGGATGTAGTTGATTAATTGGTTCATATTATGGAACTCATCTGCCGTTTTCAACAAGCATTATGGATGAATCTTGGATGAGTTCTTTACGGGTATCAAAACTATAACACACCAAATGGCGTTTGTGTTTCAAAAAAGAGAAAAAAAATAAGTTTTTAACATTAACAACATACGAAATGAATGAACAACCTCTGATACTGATATGCAACGATGACGGAGTAGAAGCTCCTGGACTTCGTTATCTCATTGAATCGGTGGCCGACATGGGCCACGTGATAGCAGTGGCGCCAAGCGAACCTCGCTCAGGACAGTCGGCTGCCATCACGGTAAATTCTCCGCTCCGCATCAAGCGATGCGAGGATATAGCGGGAGCCGAGGTTTATGCCGTAACGGGTACCCACGTTGATTGCGTGAAGCTTGCCATGCACACAGTGCTTGCCGACAGAAAGGTGTCGGTTATGCTTTCCGGTATCAACCACGGCTCAAACGCAGGAAACTGCGTGGTGTATTCCGGAACAATGGGGGCGGCCTTTGAAGCATGCATGATAGGGATTCCGGCGATAGGCTTCTCGCTGCTCCACCATTCGTGGAAGGCTGACTTTTCACAGTGCGGACGCTTTGTGAGGAAAATAACCCGGGCCGTTCTTGAAAACGGGCTGCCCGCTGGAGTGTGCCTCAACGTGAACATTCCGGCCAAATGCATTCCCAAAGGGATCAAGACCGTGAAAAGCAGCGAGGGCTATTGGACTGAGGAGTATGTGGACTACAAAGACCCACAGGGCAAGCCGTTCTACTTCCTATCAGGTCAATTCGTTGACCGGGACGCCAACAATGAAGCCACGGACAATTATTGGCTTGACCGCGAGTATGTGACTGTTGTACCGGTACGCCCCGACCCTACCGCCTCGGACCTTATACCGAGTATAGGCGCTATGCTTGGGGAAGAGTGTCAATGAGCTAAATCAGAAAAGATGAAAAACCGGGGAGTCGCAGATGGAATCCCCGGTTTTTTCATTTATCGGCGGAATCGCATCCGAAAAATCGGGGAGCGATTCCGTATTTTTGAAGCAGTTTATTCTTCGTACTTCTTCACGATAACGGTGGCGTTGTGTCCGCCGAAACCGAAGGCGTTGGAAAGGGCTGCACGTACGGTGCGTTCCTGGGCCTTATTGAAAGTGAAGTTGAGGTTGTAGTCGATATTTTCGTCATCGTCGCCCTCTTCATGGTTGATTGTGGGGGGAACGATATCCTCCTTCACAGCCATAATACTGAAGATGGCTTCCATGGCACCGGTTGCACCGAGGAGGTGTCCGGTCATGGATTTTGTAGAGCTGATGTTGAGCTTGTAAGCAGCTTCACCGAAGAGATCGACGATTGCCTTGATTTCGGAAACATCGCCCACGGGGGTTGAAGTTCCGTGAACATTGATGTAGTCAATATCTTCAGGCTTCATACCGGCGTCATCAAGAGCCATCTGCATGGCGAGTTTGGCACCGAGTCCGTCGGGATGAGTTGCAGTGATATGATAGGCATCGGCCGACATACCGCCGCCCACAACTTCAGCATATATCTTGGCACCACGGGCTTTGGCGTGTTCAAGCTCTTCGAGGACGAGCACGGCAGAACCTTCACCGATTACGAAACCGTCGCGCGACTTGCTGAACGGACGCGAAGCTGTTTCAGGGCTGTCATTGCGGGTAGAAAGGGCATGCATCGAGTTGAAGCCACCAACACCTGCGGGGAAAACAGCAGCTTCAGCACCACCGGTGACAAAAGCATCGGCCTTTCCGAGACGAATGTAGTTGAAAGCGTCGATGATGGCGTTGTTTGATGAAGCGCAAGCGGAAACCACACCGTAGTTGGGGCCGTGATAGCCATACTCCATGGAGATGTGTCCGGAAGCGATGTCGGCAATCATCTTGGGGATGAAGAAAGGATTGTATTTGGGGCCTTTCTCCTGATTGAGGGCATAATAACCGGCTTCTTCTTCAAAAGTGTGGAGACCACCGATACCTGCAGCAACGATAACACCGATGCGGTTGCGGTTGAGGCCTTCAACGGCTTCAAGTCCGCTATCTTCCACAGCCTGACGGGCTGCAACGAGAGCATACTGCGCATAGAGGTCGAGCTGACGGAGCTTGCGACGGTCGGTTATATAATCGGACGCATTGAAATTCTTAACCTCGCATGCGAACTGGGTTTTGAATTTAGAAGCGTCGAAATGAGTGATAGGTCCGGCACCACTCTTACCGGCTTTAGCGGCTTCCCAGGTGGAAGGCACATCGTTGCCAAGGGGAGTGATAGCTCCGAGTCCGGTCACTACTACACGTTTTAATTCCATTAATCTAACTTATGTTATTAATGTAGATTACGAATAATCAGATTAGCAAAAATGTAAATAAGCACGTCTCCAATAATAAATCAGAGACGTGCGTTGAAAGTCAGTTACGACTTATTTTTCAGCGGCTTCGATGAAAGCGACAGCGTCGCCTACAGTCTGAATGGTTTCGGCTTTTTCATCAGGAATAGTGATGCCGAATTCCTTCTCAAATTCCATGATAAGCTCTACGGTATCAAGGCTGTCAGCGCCAAGGTCGGTAGTGAAAGAGGCAGTTTCAGTAACTTCGTTTTCGTCCACGCCGAGTTTGTCAACGATGATAGCTTTAACACGAGATGCAATTTCTGACATAATGTTGAGATTTAAAATTAATATTCAATTAGTTTTTGCGGTGCAAAGTAAGTAATTTCGTGGCACATTTTCAAACATTTGCCGAAAAAAGTTAATACCCTTTAAGTATTTTTTAACTTTTTAAAAGATAGAGAGGGTAAGATGCAAGCGTGGGATGAAGCGTTCAGAGCCGAGCAAAATGTTTGGTTGCAGATTGTTTCGCCAAATGAACTTAATGATGTAATTTTGCATTGTAAATATATATCTCATCATAACCACCATTCTTATTCCTACACTTATCATGAAGTCAAAGATCCGTTCACTTCACCTGCTTACGCCTGCGTTGGCGTTGCTGGCCTTAAGCGCATGTCAAGGCACCGCTATAGACAATGAGAAAAAAGCGGACAAGCCGGCCAAAGAGTCCGGTGCCGATGTTGATTCCATCATTTCTGAATTTCCGCTGCAAGAGTCACTGCTAACCGCCTCACGAAGCTATAAAGTGACATCGGATGAGGACACTTCGCTTGTATGGTACGTGACACTGAACACTTCCGTACAGTGGCCCGAGGCTTTGGGCAAGCATAAGATCGACAATCTGCGTGACTCCATTGTGACGCTCACATTCGGAATAGATGCACCCAAAGATATACGCAAGGCGATTGTCAAGAGCGTGACCGACTTGGAACAGTATGGACTCACAGGGAGGATAGAGGAGGTTGATACCATCCCCCAGGCCGCCGAGATCAGCGAGTTCTACGCCACCAAGGCGCTACAGCTCATAGAATGTACGCAGCAGACGGTGACCTATTCAGCAACTTCGTCGGAATATATGGGTGGAGCGCACCCTAATTCAGGCGCTACGCCATTTTCATTCGTATTGGGCACGGATCAGGCGGTGACCATGGACTATCTGTTTGAAAAGGGAGCCATGAAAGAGCTTGAGCCTATGATTATAGAGGCCATAGCCGCATCTCATTCCATGTCGGTGGAAGATGTGAAGCGCGCCCTCATCAACTCACCCTCCGTGATTGTCAACAATGTGTATATCATAAACGGAAACATAGCGTTCCACTACAATCCATACGATATACTCCCCTACTCTTACGGTCCATCGGAAGCTTTCATCATGCCCTACAACGTGGAGAATCTGCTTACACCAGCCGCTAAGGAGTTGCTGCTGAATTGACAACTCAATTCTATCTAATAGAACAACCCCTCCGGCGCTTAACTGATGCCGGAGGGGTTGCTTTAATTCAGGGATAATGGGAGAGAGGATCAAAGAGATACTTTAAGGCGTCGGCCATCGGGGCTCACGAAGAGGTAAATACCGGAGTTCAGGCGTGAGCATGCATCGGAGTATTCAACCGAGCGGATGAGGAGACGACCGCTGATGTCATAAACGTCAAACAATCCTGCGGTGTCATTGTCGACAGTCACACTGCCAATCGAAGCAAGGTGATCGCCATAGACAGGACGGATAGGCAGGAGCCAGTAGCAGTAGCGTTCAAGCTCCTCTACTTTTGGCGGAACCATATATATAGCGGCATAAATATTGGAGTTTGCCCCGTCGGATGTTTGAAGCAAAATACTGGAACTCATCAACGGCTCAGAGCTTGTTGAGCGCATGTAACCGTGGCCTGTGAAATAAATACTGTTGCCGTTGATTTTTGAGGTGAAGCAGAGACGACGTTGATCATTAACAGTTTCCCAAGTGAGGTCGCAGTTGTTGATCATTTCGTTCCATTCATCAAAATTAGGTGTGTGCCACTGATCACCGAGCACTTCCTTGGCCACGTCATAGGCCTTGGTAGGATCAGCTTCGTCACGTGACACTGCCGTAACAGCAGTGGATGTGTTGACGGGCTTATAAGCCGATGGAATTGCGGCCTCCCAGTTATTGGCATTTTCCACAGTACCCCATGCATAATAGGTTCCAGCCTCGAAATAATCCGCGGCGCCGATTTCGCACTCGCCCCA
>CAJUSN010000042.1:15012-16415 GCA_910589095.1 uncultured Muribaculaceae bacterium | reverse complement strand
ACCTGCCTATTTCTGCGTTGAGATAGCGATGGCGTGGCAGATGCCGGGGATGGAAAATGTCGCCCGAAAAATCCAATCAGTGGATGCAGGAAAACATGGTTCCCTTCTATCCCCTCGGTGATCTCAAATAAATTTTTTAAACATCAGGAAATGAAGAAAGAAATTATAGCGGCAGGATTCGGTGGTCAAGGAGTCCTCTCCATGGGCAAGATCCTTGCCTATGCCGGACTGATGGACAATCTTGAGGTGACCTGGATGCCCTCCTACGGTCCCGAACAGCGTGGTGGCACCGCCAATGTCACCGTTGTCCTTTCCGACAAACCCATCTCCTCGCCTGTTCTCGATATGTTTGACACCGCCGTGATTCTCAATCAGCAGAGTCTCGATAAATTTGAATCGCGTGTTAAGCCCGGTGGTGTTCTTATTTATGATCCGTATGGTATTCACCGTAAGCCTGAGCGCACCGACATTACCGTTGTTCCCGTCAATGCAATGGAGGCAGCTATTGAACTTAAAAATTCCAAGACTTACAACATGATCATTCTCGGAGCATTGCTCAAGGTTAATCCGGTGGTAGACATTGAATCCGTGATGCGTGGTCTGAAGAAAGCGCTTCCCGAACGACATCATCACTTGCTCCCCGCCAACCGCGAAGCCATTCTCAAAGGAATGGAACTGGTCAAGTAACGCTCCCCGCTCTTCTTTCTGCCTTTTTCATCTCTGCAATTGGAATTGGTGGATAAAAAACGCCGGATATGCCTCGGCTTGGTAAAAAAGTTGCAAAAAAGTTGGAGGAAATTCATATTTTTTCAAAAATAACTCTTACTTTTGCAGAGTAAAAATTGTTCATTCGTATATCATTCATTCTAATTAAAAATTATCTACTATGGCTTACGTAATTACTGACAAATGCGTTGCTTGCGGTACATGTCTTCCCGTATGCCCCGTTGAAGCTATCTCTGAAGGCGATATCTATCACATCGATCCCGATACCTGCATCGAGTGTGGTTCTTGCGCCGAAGTTTGCCCCAGCGAAGCAATCATTCCGGGCTAAACCCGCAGCGCTTTAGAAGCATAACAACACTTTTCACAAAAGGAGGCCAGTGGGTCTCCTTTTGCGGTTTTATACATATAGGTCAGGTGTTTAATAATTGAATTAACGTATATTAACACGCGAGATGCGTTAGTATTGAATAAATTTGTTGTAAATTTGCGAATCATCACACAATTATTCTTCTATCAATAAGATACATTTTATTTACACTTAACACATCATTACATGCAGAAAAGATTACTTCTCACGTTGGCCATCACGGCTATCTCGGCCAACGCTCTATTTGCCGGTTCAGTGGATTTCAGCGTCAAAGATGCTGCTGGCAACAGCTTATGCCTTGATTTCAACT
>CAJUSN010000042.1:0-15002 GCA_910589095.1 uncultured Muribaculaceae bacterium | reverse complement strand
GAGATCAAGGCAAACGAAGATGGTACCTACACCATCACAGATTTCTTCAATTCCGGTTCACCCGTATCATTCGCAATTGGCAGCGAAACCACTTCATCGGGGGCCTACTACATCACTGCCGCAGGCAATGCGCTCAATGTAGGTGACTATTCCTATCTGCAGGACTCCGACGATGCCTTCCTCTCTGTTTCAGCCAAACTTGCCGACGGTTCCACCCGCAACGTAAATTATGTACGTCTGCGCGAGGCGGGTGAATCAAATGCCACACCCGACGGTAGCAGCTATGATTGCGTGATTTGTATTTTCGGCGTTTATGACGACTATTCCAATGCACCCGACCATTTCATTCACTTCCGACTAGATCCTGCCAGTCTTGCTGCCATCCAGTCCCCTGAGGTTGACCTCACCGATGCCCCGAAAGAATATTTCGACCTTCAAGGTAGACCTGTTGCTAACCCTGCTGCCGGTTCTATCTACATTCTCCGTCAAGGCAGCAAAACATCTAAAGTGATACTTAAGTAATACTTTCCCTTTGATAAGAGTATGTTTGGATTTAATGGGTTTAACACAAAGCGGAAAGCACCAAAATTTGCCTTTGTGATAAAACCAAGAATGATTCAAAAACTCCATAAGTTAATTCCGGTTTAAATCCCACCATACTCTAAAACCTATCGAGCGCCTTTCCCAATATATTTAGGGAGAAGCGCTTGACTTGTAAGATGTGCGTGAGTGCCGAACCCTATTGCACAAGTTTTCCGGTTAGAATTTATATCTCGCAGTGGCCATGAATTCCCTGCGGCGCAGCATGTATGTGGTAACGTAAGTATTGTCAGATGCAAATCGAGTGAGCGTGTAGCTCTTGCGGTCGGTAAGGTTCTTTAGCGACACACCCAGTTGCCACTTACCCACTGTGAAACGCACCCCCGCATCAAGAAACATGTCGCGCTTCACCCGTCCGTCGCCCAAATCATGCTGAGTGAACGAAGGAGTCACAAACATCTGTCCCCACTCCCATGGCGACACGCCAACTTCCCCCTTTACTTCCACATTGGTAAGGCTGGTGTAGGGGAGGCCTTCACCAACCCTCTGGCGGCTTAGTTCATATTTGGCGCTCAGGTCGGCGCTTAACACATCGTCAAGCCACTGTCCGCTCAAACTGGGCGCTACTGACAAACTCATGCTCCTGACACCCATAACCCGTCCGTTTCGCTCCGTTTCTCCGTGCGAACTTCCCGCATAGGCCATCAGCTTGAACGTGGTGGAAATATACCTCACATGTTTCGATAGCATCAGATTCCCATCCACTGTTTTAGTTCGGGATGTTACCAATGCCGAAGACGTAGAGGCCATCTCTTCGCTTATCACCGAGCGGCTCATTGTGTTCGATTTGTTTGACCGTACCGAAACGCTCATGGATCCGAAGAAATCGTGCAGCGGATGTCGATAATCCACTGACAGAGTCACGGCATCCGATCGCCGTGTGCCTATGGCACCGGTTCCGGGGGTGCGCTCCGTTCGGTAAGTGGTCATTACCGGAATGGTGATAAAATCACTGAAGCCGCCAACACTATGCGTGCGGCCCACTTTCGCCGTGGCCACCATAAGAAACGGTGAGCGATATGTCACCGCCAGTGTCGGTCCGAAATGCGGACGGTCATATCTCAACGGGCTGTTCCCCTCGTGGCTGGCATAACGCATGTTGTACAAACGGACAGGCAGATTGATGCCGAAATGCACGCGGTCAAGTGTGTACCCGTAATTCGGTTCAATCGCAGTGATTATGCGGTAACCCCACGCATCCGCACTTTCCCCGCTTGCAGGACGCAAAAGGTCCAACCGGTCATAATCAGCTGTGAATTTCAACTTTACCCCTGCCGAATGTCCAGCCCTTAATCTCATTGACAGCGAGCTCCATGTGTCAGTGCGCAATGCAAGGCCTGTGGCTTTTTGGGCTGCTATCAAAGTGTCGGCCTCTTCATCGCAAGCCACCATTCTGTTCACCGGAGTGTTGGCCAGGCCGATTGTTGAATTTATCTCCCACGCACGGTAACCCCTGCGCCATATTGCCTGGAGCTTGTTAGTTACGGAGTAATTGTCCGTGCGCTGTTGTTGTCCCACTATATTTATCTGTCGCCTCAGATTATGCTGTGCCTCATGGAAGTCACCATCGAGTGTAAGTGTTTCCTTCAGATAAACGTTGTTTGAATTTCGTTCCACGTTGAAATCCACTCCAGCTTGCTGGCTTGAGAGATCCGAGCGGTTGTTCTCCTCAATGGTCATTGATGAGCCCGCCTGGTCCAGACCCGTGTAGGTGGTCACGCAGGCGTTGCTGTAGCGGTTGTCATCGCGGGCCCAGCGTATATTGGTGGTGAGCGTCGTGTTATTGGCAAGTTTAAGAATCCCATTTGCCGAGGCCATCCATGACAGGTTGTCGGCGTAGCGCGAAGCAGCCAATTGCGGACGCCCGAAAAGTTGCATGGGAAATAGTCCGGAGGCAAAAGTAGATGCTTTTCCCGTGTTTCCTGAATGGTCGGTCAGTTCGTTGGCATACGTAGTGCCTGCTTCATTACCTTTCAAAGTGACCATCCACTGGCCTCCTGACCCTGCCGTAAAGGCAAAAAGCTCGCCCATCCATGAAGCGCCGTCGGCTGTCACCCCGCCACCTCCGCCTTCCACGTACCCTACCGGCCGAAGCATACTGCTCTTTTTCAGTTTCAGGTTCAATGCCGCGCGGTCGCTCACTTCTATGCCCTCCAATACTTTCTTGGGCTGGTGATTTTCATACACGCTCACCGACGCCACATCGTCAGGCGATATGTTTCGCGTGGCCACTGAATACCTCCCGCCAAGCATACTCAGCCCCTCTATGTAGAATTTATTTATCGTTTTTCCCTGATAGCTGAGCGCTCCGTTCGCCTCTATGGAAACCCCTGGCAAACGACCTATCACCGCTTCAATATTACGGTCGGTCTTGGACCGGAATGATGCCACATCAAATGTTATCGTGTCGCCCTGCGAACGTATGGCCGGAGCCTTCACCACCACTTCCCGCAGCTTTTCAGTTGAATGTTCCAATACCATGTCACAGGCGCCATAAGGGGCACGAAACACCTTCTCACCCTTTACATATCCTAATGCCGCCGCAGTGATGAGTATGGAATCGCCCGGTTGGCGCACGCTGATACTGAACACACCCTGAGCGTTACATGACCCGTAAGCTTTGACCGCCTTACGGTCGGTGGCGTTAAGAATTTTGATAATTGCACCCGCTAAGGCCTCGCCATCGGTGTCAGTCACGCGTCCGGTCACAGATGTTTGGGCCGGAGCCAAGCACCAAGCCAGCAAACATAGCCATATCGAAGCAACCGCGCGCCTCATAAGTACTATTCAAGTTCAGGCGGAGCATAATGCGTGCGCATCTTTTTGGACACTCCGCTGACTCCGTTTACCTTGGGTTCCAATCCTATTGAATTAAGATAGCCCAGCATGTCGGTTCCGTAAAATCGGAGGGTGCTGTTGTACTCCTCGCGGCTCACCGGGGTAAATTCCCCCGACGGGCTGTACATACTGCGCTTTTCAGCCTTTATTTCGGTTGCTCCCCAATGGACTGCTCCTGTCGTGTCATCCATCTCCAGAATCAACCCCGGCAGCCCGTGAAACTTCCATGGGCCGGCACTCACATTGATGTCAGGCGCAAACCATGCTTTCCACTCACGTCCGCGCCATGTGGTGGTGGCAAGTTTGCAGGAGTGGCCGCAAATGTTTTTCGCTGAGTCAGCCACAATTTTCCATTCCATTTCAGGAATAGGTTCGGTGTACATTATGTTGGTAGTGGCCACGGCATTGCGGGTCTCCGCCGTGTTACTCTTCCGGTCAATTATAACGCCGAGTGAGCTGGGGAGCACAAACGATTCCTCGCCGCCGTCATCGTTTTCCTTCTCATATTGCCGCTTGTCGAAGAAACGGTCGTATCTGCCTCCATGTTGCAACACATACGCGAACCGATGGGGACGTTTGGAATAGGCTGTGTCCAATGTTATATAATCATAGGTAACCACAAGCGTTGATATGTCTATGCCTGAATCAACCTTCCCTTCGGAGGCAAACGATCCCACCGTAGTCATGGCCCCAAGCCATAGAGTTAAAAGTATTTTGATATTCATAACAATTGATTTTATTCCAGTTCAAGTGGGCAATAGAATCCCGGATATCCTTTCAGTTTTTACTCCAATTCCAGCGGGCTGTAAAAAGCCGTATTGCCTTTCAGCTTTTTGCCTGTTTTTGTACTCACTCCGCTAATAAATCCATTTTCAACATATTTCTTTATCGGATCGGCGGCATACTCTTTCTCTTCCTGCAAAAAACGTTCGCGCGAAACCTTTACTACATCGGCCACCCTTCGTTTTAAAGGGTTGCCCCCTTTGCGAATGGAAATCGCTTCCCAAAACTGATTTCCAGTTGCATCCTCAGCTCTTAAAATCAGGCCGGGTAATCCACCTAACTTCCAAGGCCCGAAGTTTACGGGGATTTCCTCTGTATACCATGCAGTCCATCTCCGCCCCCGAAATGTGCATTGAGCCATCATGCACTCGTGGCCACAAACAGTCATTGAGGAGTCTGTCAATGTCCAATTCTGTTCGGGCCTTTCCTCTTCATATTGAAATAATATAGATCCTATGTTAGCCGTTTCTATGAATTTGCTATCCTTCCGGTCAAACTCCAGGTATGAAGCTCGTGCATGGTATTTGTTGTTTAAGTGTATGGGGGAATACTCAGGATTCTTATCGGCATCCGGTGAGCACAATATGGAATCTATAAGAAAGTAGTTGTAACAAAAGAATCTTGAGAATGAATCGCCGTATTGAAAAATATCATTGTAATCTTTAGTTTGGCATTTTACCGGGTCGGTTACCCGATAAAGATAAAGTATCTCTACCCGCGATGTGTCAATGGTCACTTCCCCTTTACGGTCTTTCGCAAAGGCGATCAAAAAAACAATTATAGAAAGTATAGTCAATGTTATTCTTTTCATGACAGAAATCGTTGGGATTACTTATTCAAGTTCGGGAGGATTGTAGAAGAGTGAATTGCCTCGGTTTTTCGAAGGTTCGCCTTTGGCATTGATTATCTTTGAAATTGTGCCGTTTCGTTGCAATGTTCCTATTGGGTCATTCTTATATTCGCGCTCCAGCCGGTTGTATCGTTCTCGAGTTGTTGTTATGGCATCGGATGTTTGTCGGGTTATGGGATTTGAAGCTTCTCTTATGGCGAAAGCTTCCCAGTGCTGTGTCCCGGTAGAATCATCAGCGCGTAATATCATACCCGGCAACCCTCTCAGCTTCCAAGGACCACGGCTCAGTGGTATCTCTTCCGTATACCACACAGTCCACTCTCTCCCGCGAAATTTGCACCGCGCTTTGACGCACTCATAGCCGCATATCGTATCAGTTGAATCAAGTATCTCCCAGGCATACTCCGGCTCCGGCTCTTCATACACATAGCGCGTCATGGCTATGGAGTTGCTTGAAATATATTGCGAGGCGTCCTCGTTTATCAGCAAATATGCAGTTCGGCCCTTATATTTATTGACCAAATATTGAAGAGTCTTTTCAATTCCGTCGGTGGGCGATAGTGGAGCGTTTAGTATGGAGTCAATCAAAAAAGAATTGTAACACATGGATTTAGAATAATGCTGACCGCATTGGAGCAAGTCGACCCACTCTTCGCTCTTGTCCTTTTTAGGATCAACTACGCTGTATTTATACACCACCTCCACCCGTGATGTGTCCATAGTCTCAGTCTGATTACTTGCATATACGCTTAGTGATGCATCAGTAAAAAATATGAGTAATAATATTTTGAGTCTCATGATTAATTAAAGAGAAATAGCAGTTGCCCTATGATGATAAAACACATAGGACAACCGCATTTTTTGAATGTTTTTATGGCTGAACGAATACCAGACCATCGCCTGCTGTGACAACAAGCGAGCCTTCTTCTTCATTACACAGTGCTTTGTTCAGCTCTCTTATATACTCCACATATTGTATATATTCTTGACTATTTGGGTCTTCGGGCGGAGAAAGTGTGTAAGTTTTCTCTCCGCACGAAGTCTCTACTAGTGCGGTGGCTGAGGCTGCCATGGCGCAGCAGGCGCAGGCAAGTGTGAAAATAAATTTTTTCATTTGTAATTGTTTTTGAGGTTAGTAAAAACAGTTACCGGTAACCATGAATTTGTATAGCGCTATGAGTTGGTTAAGTGAATCTAAGAAAACACTTGGAAGTTCGTTTGTCCTTTTCGCAAAAAGTTCAAATTACTTCTTTATTAAATACTCTTACTGCAAAAATATACCGTAGTAAGAATCGCCGTTCGGGATACTTATATCAATCGGAACAGATGCATTCCCTATGGCAATTTGCAAAGAATGTTGTGATGGCATGACAATATAAGTAGCATACTCTCCCGTAGCAATATCGGTTAGGCGCACCGTCATCTTCTCTGAATTCCCGTTAAAGGTGAAGTTAAGTTGACCGTTTTCAAACCAGCAAACGGCCTCAAGTACGTCACCACTCCGTGGCTTGATCTTCGTATTTTCCCTAGGTACGAGTATTATACTTTTGGAAGGGATACACTCCTCAGCGGTTGCACATAGAGATGCAATTGCACAAAATAATGGAATTATAAGTTTTTTCATTTCATAGGTTTTGATTCACTTGCAAAGTTATATCGTAATGTCACTTTTACAGGTAAAAATAAATCAAAAAGTTATTACAAATGCTCAAATTCTTTTACCATAAAAGATGCAGATATTTAAATAGTTAGATATCAGTGTAAGAAAAAAATGCTGACTGTAATTGTAAATAGTTGGGAATCAACTACTTAATTCTTTCGCGTTGCAAGACGCTGATTCTCAGTCGGTAAGCGGTAGATTCATGCCAAAATCATAATTTTCCAAATTGAAATATATCATTATTTTCTTTTTCAATCGGCTTTTACGGGTATTGAATTGGCTGGTGCTCATATTTGATATGGACATTATTATATCAGTTGGGATGCCGGCTGCGGTGTATATATATATTAATCGGTCTTCCTGTTTTAAGTCGGGAAAGGCTTTGAGGAGTGAATCTGCCGAACGAGCTTTACATGTATTTATATATTGTGTAAGTAAATCGGTACACTTGCAAATTTCAGTTTCTGAATAAGTCTGCTTTCCGGCATTTTTTTGTTTACGCAGATAAGTTTCCACTATCAATGAAATGAACATCTTATGCTCTCTTTCTTCGGTTAGACTCTTATCCGCTAACTCTATTTCTAATCGTTTTATTTCTTCCTTTAAAAGAGAGTATGCTTTTTGAAGATCTGTATGTGAAAGCTGCATATTCTTTACTGAACTAATGTGGAATTTTTGTTTACGTACGATATGTACAATTGAGCACGTAGCCGCACATGCCAAAACTATTATTGCTATCCATAACACTAGGATATACTTCTCTCGATCTGAGACTTGATCTGATAAATAATTGATTTCTTGATCCGCTTCTATATTAATTGTTGATAATGAATGTTCACTGAAACTTTTTTCTGCAATTCGGTCTTTTATAGATGCCAATTTAAATTTAGTATATAATAATGAGTCTGCTTGACTTGTCCTCTCATATTTATACTGTTGCACTGTAAGTATTAGCACACTATCTGAAAGTGTTTCACTACGGGAGTATGCTCTCTTCAGGTATTGTTCAGCATCTGCGACACTTCCAGATTGAATGTTGAGTTCAGCTAAATAACATAGTTCCGCCAAGGAGTAGGGGAGAATTTCTGTATCCCTCTTTTCTAATATTCCTTTTGCTTGTGTATACATTTTTAGTTGCATCATGGGTGTGGTGATATACTGCATTGCAAGATTCTGCAGTTGGATATCTTCAGAAGGGTTATTTATTAAACTGTCAAGTACTGAAATAGCTTTGATGTTTTCACCACAGGCACTATAGTAGAGACCTTTCGAGGCTTGGAGATAGTCTATATATGGTTTAGCATCGCTTTCTCTAAAGAGTAACTCACTTTTTAATAGGAGCTCAAGAGCTTTCTGGTTGCGGTTTGTTTGGTGAGATAGTTCCGCTAACAAACGAATGATGAGGGCCTGATTTATAACATCTGATGTTTTTTTAGCATGGTGCATGGCTACGTTGGCGTAGCGTGCAGCTCGCTCTATATTTCCAAGGTCATTATTGATGGCAGCCAACAAATAGGAAGCGAGCATGCGGTCGCGTTCCGATCCATGGTTTTCAAGGCAATAATAACGGTAGGCTTCTGAAATAATAGAGTCATCGGTGAATTCGGCGTATGATTTGTAGAGAGCTCGAGTGAGAAGTAGGGAATGGCGTGCTCGCGTGGATGCAGAACTGAGTGATGTGAAGGGGATGCTCTGGAGTAGTTTTACGGCTGAGTCGGGCAGTGTGTCAATCAGCGGTTCGGCTCGGTCCATGATATGTCCGGCTTGCGAACACGATGCGAGTCCGGCGAGCAGTATTGTCATGAGAATGAGGGGCAGGCGGTGCATATCAGTTGACGTTGAGTGACTGGTGTAATTGGGCTAATGTGTGAACGGAGAGAAAAATCAACCGGCCCGCTTCTGCAATTGAAGCGGGCCGGAGAAGTGAAAATGTTTATCGGCTGTTAAGCTTCAGGGTTTTCAGTCTTGGTTTTGCGGGGGCGTCCGGCTCGTTTAGCGGGAGCTTTCTTTGCAGGAGCCTCGGCAGGAGCTGCTTTCTTCTCTCTCAGAAGATGCTCTTCATTGTAGTGCTCAATGTTCTTACGCATCGACACCACCTCCTTGTTGAGAGTTTCGATTTCACGTTCCTGGTTGCGGATAGTGGTGAGAAGGGCATTGAGTTCCTCATTTTCAATGCTCAATGGATACTGCTCTTCAACGCGCACAATGAAGTCGGCCAGTACATTCATGTAGTTGGTGAATGCCTGGAAGGGAGTTTCGTAGGGCGAGAATGTGGAATGAGCTGCACCATCGGCAAGTGTTTTGTCGACATATAGTACAGGTGGTCGGCACCCTGAAGATAGTACCAGTCCTGTTTGAGTCGGCGGTCCTCGCAGAGACGTACGCGTTCAGCCACAGAGTATAGCTTCTGGAAAGCCTCGTTCTGCAGTTTGTTGCCGAGCCATGCCGAGGTGTCGCGGGCTTCATCGGCCCAGGAGATGGGGTGCATAACCGACAGCTCTCCAACAGGTTTGAGCTTGCTCACTGCCTCAGTGGGTGTGAGGAATTCCACACCGCGCTCGCGGGCAAAGTAGGGGATAGCTTCAAGGAACTGGAATATACCCGATTCGCGGGGATGGAACTCGCCGAAGGTTTCGAGGTTCATGAACAGATTGATAATCTGCTCCTCGGCCGGTGTGGAGGCAATCCAATCCATGTAACGGTCGGCGGTGAGGGGATATTCCTCCCATTCGGTGTTGGAGAAACGGCGAGAGATGTCGTCCGACAGTTTGGCGTTTCTCAACAGTATTTTGAGCTTCGGTGCCGATGCTGCGCAATACACGTAGTCGGGCGATTTCCAGCCAAGGATATGCTTGGCTCCCTCGGTGATCACTCCCTTGTAGCCGAGAGCTGCTATCTGCGGTGCCATTTCATCGCAGTAGATAAGCTCGGTGTTGCGAAGCACTTTGGGCTTCACGCCGAAGAGCGACTGTATCTTCTCGTCATGCACACGTACCTGGTTGGCAAACTCATCAGGATCGATGAGCGAGGATAGCGAGTGAGCATAGGTTTCACCGAGAATCTCCACGCGGCCGGTGGCTATGAGCTTCTTCATTATGTCGATGAACTCAGGAACGTACTGCTCGAGCTGTTCCAGTGCCACACCCGAGATGGAGAAAGCGCAGCGGAAGCCGGGATACTGTTCCAACAGATGAAGCAAGGTTTCAGCTGCCGGGATGTAGCTGCGCTGAGCTATGCGAGTGAGGATATCGTCGTTGGCGAAGTCATCGTAGTAGTAGTGGTCATTGCCTATGTCGAAGAAGCGGTAACGTTTCAGACGAAACGGCTGATGTATCTGGAAATAAAAACAAATTGCTTTCATGATGGATTCGGTATGATGTTTTTGTGTTGGTTTTGATTATTTTTTGTCGATTACCTTGCGGTAGATGTCTATTACTTTCGCACCGGCTTTGTCCCAGGTGATGCGGTTCACTTCATCAAGGCCATCCTCGCGCAGCTGTTTGTACATGGCGGGGTAGGTGATGATGGAGTTAATCGCATCGGCCATGGCGTCGATGTCCCAGTAGTCGGTTTTGATCACATTGTTCAGAATCTCGGCACATCCGCTCTGCTTGGAGATGATTGACGGTACTCCCATCTGCATCGCCTCAAGCGGGGAGATTCCAAAGGGCTCCGAAACCGAGGGCATGATGTACACATCGCTCGCCTTGAGCATTTCATAAACTTGTTTTCCCTCATGTCGCCCGAACCTGCCATCACGAAACGCACATTGTGGTTGTTTTTCAAAACTTTGGCGGCCGCTTCAACAAAGTATTCCGGACCCTTCTGCATGGTGATACGTCCCAGGAACGTAACAATCTTTTCCTTAGGTTTGGTCACTTCCACATTGAGCAGTTCATCGCTCAGCGGAGTCACGGCGTTGTGAACGGTTGTCACCTTCGCCGGGTCAATGCCATACTTCTCTATCACCGTCTGGCGGGTCAGATTGCTCACCGTGATGATATGGTCAGCATGGTGCATACCGTCCAGCTCAATGCCGAACACCGTAGGATTGACCTTACCGCGGGAGCGGTCGAAGTCTGTGGCATGCACATGGATCACAAAAGGCTTTCCGGTAACTTTTTTGGCATGGATGCCGGCAGGGTAGGTGAGCCAGTCGTGTGAGTGAATGACGTCAAAATCCAGTGTGCGGGCAATCACGCCGGCGCAAATCGAATAATTATTTATCTCCTCGAGCAGGTTGTCGGGGTAGCGACCTGAAAATTCAATGCAACCAAGATCGTTGGTGTGCATGTAGTTAAAGTCGGCGTAGATATGGTTGCGCAGGTCAAAATAGAGGTCGGGGCTCATCACTTTACCAATGCGCTCCTGAACATATTCGCGGTTCACGTCGCGCCACACGATGGGCACTTGTGAGGCACCGATAATGTTGGCGAAAGAGCGGTTTTCATCGCCCCAAGGTTTGGGAATCACGAAGTCGATCTCCATGTCGCCACACTGCCACATGCCTTCAGTAAGACCGTAGCTGGCGGTGCCGAGTCCACCAAGGATATGAGGGGGAAATTCCCACCCGAACATTAATGCTTTCATTGATTATGCTTTTGTTGATTTGTGGTGGGTTATAAGGTGAATTTTTTTAGCGTGGTGATGGTGCGGAGTATGCCGGCAACATTTGTAGCGTGGCTTATGGCTCCGCGGCCGCCGAACGGTGGATTACCGTCGTAGAGCTGCGAAAGCGATCCGATGCAGCCGTTGGTCATCTCATCCTCGTAGCCTATGAGCATACGGTCGATGTAGCTCACACCGCTGTGGCCAAACACACGCAGATAAGCGTCGGCATAGAATCCGAACAGCCACGGACGCGCAGGGCCGTTATGGAGAGCCATCTCACGCTCTTCGGGCGAACCCAGATAGAAAGGACGGTAGCCGAAACTCTTTGGCGAAAGTGTGCGGAGACCCTTCGGGGTGAGAAGTTCGCGGGTAACCACGTCAAGCACACCCTTGCGCTGACGGCGGTCAAGAGGTGAGTAGTCCAGTCCGATTGCCACTGCCATGTTGGGGCGCACAGATGGATCGGCATAGTTGTCGTTGACATAGTCATACAGATAGCCGTAGTCATTCAGGAACGTGCTTATGAAGCTCTCCTTCAGCTTGCCGGCAACTTCATCTATGCGCTCACGCAGAGCTGAGTGGTCAGGCTGCTCCTCGGTGAGTTTCGACACAAACACCAGAGCGTTGTACCAAAGCGCGTTGAACTCCACAAGAAATCCCGTGCGGGGAACAACTGGGCGTCCGCCCCAAGCTGCGTTCATCCACGACACGGGAGAGTCTGTTCCTACTGACCGTACCAAACCCGAAGGTACCACCTGGAGGTTCGGATGGCGGTTGTCAAGGATATATTCCACAATCTCCGTCAGAAGCGGCAGATAGCGTTCGCGGGCTTCCTCCATGCCGTACGCTTTGGCATACTGCTGAAGCGCCCAGATGCACCACAGTGGGATGTCAGGAAGCTCGATGCCGCGTATGCGCTTATCGGCCTCGCCGGTCATCATGAAATGCTGCAAAGCCTGCGATGCCGTTGCCATGATGGCTTCGTAGTCGGCCTTATGGTCAATGGCTATAGTGGTGCCGGGAAGCGACATGAATGTGTTGCGGGCAAGTATTTTTCCCCAGGGATAGCCTGAGAGGAGGAACATTCCGTCCTTATCGCGCAGATAGAACTGCTTGGCTGCATTCTTCAGACAGTTGAAGAAGCTTGTGCGGCAGGTACGGGTGGCAAATTCGTTTTCATACATTTTGCTCAGTGAGCGCGGAGACACCTCGTTTATGCCGGCCGAGAAGATGATTGACTCACCCTTCTTGATGGGCACTTCAAAATATCCCGGAACCCACAGGTCCTCGGTGTAGGGAACTCCTCGCTCAAGATCCTTCACATACTCGAAGCCTTTGTACCAGTTGGGCTCATAAACCCATGTGGGCTTGCGGTTGAACTGCATGTAAAGGTTAGGGTAGCCCGGATAAAGGCAGCAGCTCACGCCGTTCGGAACGGCCGGACACTCAGGATTAAGTGCGTCGTTGGCCACCACAAGCTGGTTCACTTCGCGGAACGCAAGCATCGGGCGGAAACGCAACGTTGTGGGTGAGTGGGCTTCTACGAGTGTGTATCGGATCAGGATTCGGTTTTCATGGGATATAAAAATCTTTTCCTTGGTCAGGATAACTCCCCCCACGCGGTAAGTGGTGCGCGGTACATTGTCGTAGTCATACTCGCGGATGTATTTGTGGCCGTTGGGGCTGTACACTCCTCCGCTGTAGCGGTGCAGCCCAAGATTGAATGATGCCCCGTGCTGGATTACCGATACGTCCAGCGAGGATAACATCACATGCCAACTGTTGTCGAACTCGGGGATGGGAATCACCAGCAGGCCGTGCTGCTTGCGGGTGTTACAGTCCACCACCGATGTGCAGTGATAAGCACCTGCCTGATTCGTGCGGAGTGTCTCTTTCATCAGCGACTGCTCCAGATTAATCATGAGGTTTTTATCAAATTTCAAGTAGCTCATGTAATTTTGGTTTAAGATTCAGAGGGTAAATTAAGAATTTCACTAACGCGAAAATAGTGATAAAAAGCTGATAAAGCAAGCTTTTTATCCATTTTTTTTAAGTTTACCTTCAGTTGCGTGAAATTAAGGGTAAAAACTATGCTCTACAACATAAACACCCGGCCCCCACAGCCGGTTTTCCCCGTTGAAGTGATTTATATTTTTTACTTTTCGCAAAAAGTTTAAATCACTTCGTTATCTTAGAGTGTGTCTGGATTTAAATGGTTTTAGCACAAAGAGGAAATTTTGAGGGATTTTCGCAAGTTGAAGAGGGAGCATAGCGAGCTATGCGACTGATGAAACTTGGCGAAAAGCACCAAAATTTACGTTTGTGATGAAACCAAGAATAATACAAAACACTAAAGTTAAATTCGGTTTAAATTCAGACACACTCTTAGAAACTTCTTGAAATAAATTTAACCGGTTTCCCAATGCTCTCATCCTTATAGAGCCATGTCTGTCTTATGTTCCGTGTTAAGACGCGATAGCGCTCTCAGCTGCCATGCTATCATGGCCAGTGTCACCAGGGCCGAGAGAGTATCGCTCACTGGGAACGACATCCACACTCCCTCCAGCTCGTATCGGCCGGGCAAAATAAGCAGCAGCGGAATCAAGAATATCACCTGACGTGTCAGGCTCAGGAATATCGATTTCCACACCTTGCCGATTGATTGGAAAAATGTGGTCGACATAACTTGAAACCCAATCACCCAAAACATTGTCATCGCTATCTGAAGTGATCTGGCAGTGATATCTATCAGTTGTTCATCAGAAGTGAACGCGCGGGCTATATATGCCGGACAGGTCCGTCCTATCACACATCCTAAAATGGCTATGGCTGAACCCCATGCCACAGCGATGAAATATGTGCGCTTTAGCCGGTGAAGCTGACCGGCTCCGTAGTTGTAACCGATAATGGGCTGCATACCCTGACAAATACCCACCACAACCATAGTGAGAAGCGATGAAATTGTGACGTATATACCGGCGGCTGCAACTGCTCCGTCGCCTCCGTACTTGTAAAGCGATGTGTTGATAATCACATTGATAAAGCAACTCGCAAGGTTAACCAACGACGGCGCGGCGCCAATGCCGATGATGCTGAGCACAACACCCCATTTCAGTCCGAATCGCCCCCGGTGGAAGCGCAGGGTGGTCTTTTTGCGGCAAAAATGCGCCAGTACGTTAATCGCGAACACCGTCATCGCTATATCCGTGGCAAATGCAGCCCCCTTGATGCCCCAACCGAACACAAAAATGAACAGGGGCGCCAACAGAAGATTCACTCCCGCGCCAATAAACATCGAGACCATCGCCTTGACCGGATATCCCGATGCGCGCATCACATTATTGAGCGTAAACCCTATATTCATCATCATCATCCCCGGAAGTATAACCCTCATGAAATCACGCGCATAAGGGAGCGATGCCTCGGAGGCCCCGAACAGAATCAGAACCTCATCAAGGAAAAACCACAAAAACGTGAGATATACCGAAGCATTGATGAGTATCAGAGTCAGAGAATTGCCCAATATCTCTTCAGCTCCTGCTTGGTCTTTAGCGCCAAGTTTTATCGACACTCGTGCACTCGCACCCGCTCCTATGAGCACTCCGAGCGCTGCCGAAATGTTCATCACCGGAAACGTTATGGCAAGTCCGGCAATGGCTG
>CAJUSN010000041.1 GCA_910589095.1 uncultured Muribaculaceae bacterium | reverse complement strand
ATTTTGCTGTCGGGGCTATAGATTGATGTGAACTGTCCGGGAGCTATGCCTTGAACCTTGTTGAGACTTTCCACAAGATATTCGCCATTGTCCAGACGGGTTAGGTGGCCGGGGAGGAATTCGGGCGAATGACGATTTTTGAAAGTTATCTCCACCCGGTTGCAATTCTCTTTCCAGGGGTCAATGGTGATCCAGTGCATTTCATCGAGATGGAGTGTGCGGCCATATTGCTTTTCGGTATCATATCCGCGTGACACATAAATCACATTGTCGGGGATACATTTTTTAACCACGTACCAGGGTCCGCCACTCAGTCCGAGCCCTTTTCGCTGGCCAATGGTGTGGAACCAATAACCATGGTGTTCACCGAGTTTCTTACCTGTTTCAATCTCTATGATAGCTCCGGTACGCTCGCCAAGGTGACGCCGAATGAAGTCATTGTAATTGATTTTGCCAAGGAAGCAGATGCCTTGAGAATCCCGGCGGTAAGCGTTTGGCATGTCGACCCTTCGGGCAATTTCGCGCACTTCGGCCTTGGGGAGGTCGCCGATAGGAAACATCAGATGCGACAGTTGCGAGTAAGTTATCCGTGAAAGGAAGTCAGTCTGATCCTTGACAGGGTCGGGAGCTGTGCCGAGAAACACGAGACCGTCGCGCTCAATGGTGGTGGCATAATGGCCGGTGGCGGTGCGGTCAAATTCGTGGCCCCACCGCTGCTCGAAAAATCCGAATTTGATCATTCGGTTGCACATTACGTCGGGGTTGGGCGTAAGACCTTGTTTCACGGTGTCGAGGGCATATTGCATCACATTATCCCAATATTCCTGATGAAGCGACACCACTTCGAGGGGCAGCCCGTAGCGGTGGGCAATGAGCCGGCACATTTCGATATCCTCTTCGGCAGAGCAGTCGCCCTCTCCGTTGTCGAGCCCAATGCGTATGTAGAAGAGGTGCACATCGTGCCCCTGTTCCACAAGGCGGTGAACGGCTACGGCACTATCCACGCCTCCCGAGATCAATGCTGCTACTCTCATAGTTTATACCTCCTCCAATTCCTCTTTCTCATCGCGTCCCTGACGGGAAATGATGTAGATTGACAAAAAGTAATCGATTGAAATCTTGCCGGGTCCGGCCAGGAGGATAAAGAGGAAAATGCCGATGAACATGATGGGGATGTAGGCCGGTTGATTGGCGGTGATACCCCATGAAGCGGTTTCGGGGAGCAGGTCGTTGGCAATGTAGAAAGCGGCGGCAGCCATGGCCAAAACTGCGGGGATGGTGGCGAACCGGGTGAGGAAGCCTATCATTATCAGAGTGGAGCAAACCAGCTCGATCACAATCATTATGTTGAGGCAAGCCTGATGGGACAATCCCAGCATGGAGGGGAAAGTGGAGCAAAGTTCGTTGTAATGCACCAGTTGGCTTATGCCGAACTGGATGAACATCACGCCTACGAAAAGTCGCATGAACAGGCGAGCCATATTGGTGTATGAGAACCCGGAGAACCGGAGATACAGGCGGGTGAGCGATTGCGTGAGTTTGGTCATGGGGTTGGAATCTATTGGGATTATGTGAAAAAGGGATTGCGATGCTATAGTGACGTTCCGAGTTTCAGGAAAGTTCACTCTGCGGTGGCAGTGGTGTCTGACACCTGATTGTTTTCCGATTTCTTTTTGGGCAGGCGAAGCTGCTGCATGACAGAAAGGAGTGGCACAATATCGGGGTCCTTTTTAAGGATTTTTCCATCGGAATTGAGAATGTAGAACATTGGCAGA
This sequence comes from uncultured Muribaculaceae bacterium, assembly GCA_910589095.1. Lineage (GTDB taxonomy): Bacteria > Bacteroidota > Bacteroidia > Bacteroidales > Muribaculaceae > Paramuribaculum. The sequence goes on along the minus strand of CAJUSN010000041.1, from coordinate 14,644 downwards.
TAACGAACGTCGTAGGTGTCGGTGATTGTTGGTGCGAACCCAACTTCCCATCCTTTGGGGCAGGGGAGCTGTCCGTTGCCTTCTTCTACTGCTATGCAAACTATTTTTACCAGTCCGGCTTCTATGAGCTGAGTGGTTTTTATGTCGGCATCAAGGCGTAGGCGAGCCAAATCCGACTCGGTGTTTCCGGGAACAACAAACATCAGCACTGTTGCAAATTGCGAGGGATCAGGGGCGAAATGAGCAGATGTGCCGTCAGGGCGGGTGAAGTCAAAGGCCGGAGCTACCATACCTTCCTGAGAGTTGTGCAGAATGTTGGCTTGACGCTGGTATCGTTCCTTGGCTTCTTTGTCGAGTTTTTTAACCTTGAGCAGGTTGTCAAGAAAATGGGTGTAGAGTTGTTCGCTGCGGAATTCGGCTGAATCAGAGAAGAGCTTCTCCTCTGCCAACCGACCTATAAAAGCAGCGTTCTCAGGCTTTTTCGACACATCTTTCATGAACTTGTCAACCGACGCGAAAACCACATCAGCCGTGGCATAAGGCATGAAATCGAGATATGTGGCAAAGGCGTCTGCCATCTTGTCAGGAGATGAGAAAGCCTTTTTCAAGTCGCAATAATCCCAATAGTGCTTGACCATGAAATCACATCTGCGCTGAAAATTCTGAATGGAATCAGGTATTATTGGCAGTTGGAAAAACTGTTGGGTTATAGCTCCATTGGCTTGAGCAGAGGCGGAAAGCGCCATGAAGAGTGTGAGGAAAGAGAGTATGAAGTGTTTCATTTGGCGTATGGATGGATTGTTTTTTGTTTTGGCAAAATATTTGCAGATACAAAATTAGCAAATCTTGGCGAAAATTCCCACAGCGCTGTAAAAAACTTTATCACTGAGGCAACCATAATTCGCCAAAGTTTGTTAAAGAAATATCAATGCCACATGGCCTGCGCGGCGGTTTAGCGACGCCAAACGGCCATTTGGTGTGAGTGATAAATCCAGTTTGATCAGAAATAAAAAATTACATCATATTAAACTTCCGTTATGAATTTCAATAATTTCACAATCAAGTCGCAGGAAGCGATTCAGAAAGCATTTGAAATCACCAAGGGCAATGGCAACCAAGCCATTGAGCCGGTTCATCTGTTGAAAGGCGTGATGACAGAGGGAGAGAGCCTTATCAAGTTTATCTTCGCCAAAGTGGGCGCTAACATAGCCGTAGTTGACCAGCAGGTAGACAAAGATATAGCCTCATTGCCTAAAGTGTCAGGAGGCTCGGAACCATATCTGAGCCGAACATCCAACGATGTGCTTCAGCGTGCGCTTGACATTGCCAAAAAACAGGGTGATGAGTATGTGACTCTCGAAGCCATGCTGATGGCTATTTTCGAGGTCAACTCGTCGGCCTCCACAATTCTCAAGGATGCAGGCCTTGGAGAGCGTGAACTTAAGAGTGCAGTCGAAGAGCTCCGCAAAGGTAAGAAAGCCACCGACCAGAGCGCAGAGGAAACCTACAACGCTCTGAGCAAATATGCCATTAACCTTAACGAACGCGCCCGTTCGGGCAAGCTTGACCCGGTGATAGGTCGTGACGATGAAATCCGTCGCGTGCTTCAAATTCTGAGCCGCCGAACCAAAAACAATCCCATGCTCATTGGCGAGCCCGGTACCGGTAAAACTGCCATAGCCGAAGGTCTCGCGCAGAGAATTGTGCGTGGCGATGTGCCCGAAAACTTGCGTTCGAAACAGATTTTCTCTCTCGACATGGGTGCGCTCGTGGCGGGAGCCAAATATAAAGGTGAATTTGAAGAACGTCTCAAAGCCATTGTCAATGAAGTGACTCAGAGCGACGGCGAGATAATTCTGTTCATTGATGAGATCCACACCCTTGTCGGTGCCGGCAAAGGAGAGGGTGCTATGGATGCGGCCAACATTCTAAAGCCCGCGCTTGCCCGCGGTGAGCTCCGAAGCATTGGTGCAACCACTCTTGATGAGTATCAGAAGTATTTCGAGAAGGATAAGGCTCTGGAACGTCGTTTCCAGAAGGTGATGGTCAACGAGCCCGACGAAATGAGCGCTATTGCCATTCTCCGAGGACTTAAAGAGCGTTACGAAAACCACCACAAGGTGCGTATCCGCGATGAGACGATTATTGCCGCCGTTCAGCTCTCGGAACGCTACATAACCGATCGTTTCCTCCCCGATAAGGCCATTGACCTTGTGGATGAGGCAGCCTCTAAGCTGAGACTGGAAATCGACTCCGTGCCGCAGGCTCTGGATGAAATCTCGCGTCGCATTGCACAGAAAGAGATTGAGCGTGAGGCCATCAAGCGCGAAGGCGACAAGGAGAAGGTGAAGGAGATTGAGCGTGACTTGGCTGCAATGCGTGAGGATGAGAAGGAGTACACGGCCAAATGGCGTGCTGAAAAAGATCTTATCAATCGCATCCAGCAGAACAAAATCGACATCGAGCAGCTCAATTTCGATGCTGACCGAGCCGAACGCGAAGGCGACTATGCCAAAGTGGCCGAGATCCGTTACTCCAAAGTTCAGCAGAAGGAGAAGGAAAACGAAGAGATTCAGCAGCAGCTTCATATGATGCAGGGCGAGAAAGCTCTTATCAAGGAGGAGGTGGACGCCGAGGATATAGCCGACGTTGTGTCCCGTTGGACCGGTATCCCTGTCAACAAGATGGTTCAGAGCGAGAAAGAGAAACTTCTCCATCTTGAAGCTGAGTTACACAATCGTGTTGTGGGTCAGGAAGAGGCCATCCGTGCCATTGCCGACGCTGTGCGACGCAGCAGAGCCGGACTGAATGACCCCAGGCGACCTATCGGTTCGTTCATCTTCCTCGGAACCACAGGCGTTGGTAAGACTGAACTTGCAAAGGCTCTTGCAGAGTATCTGTTCGATGATGAGAACATGATGACCCGTATCGACATGAGCGAGTATCAGGAGAAACACACCGTTAGCCGACTGGTTGGAGCGCCTCCGGGATACGTGGGTTACGATGAAGGTGGCCAGCTCACAGAGGCAGTGCGCCGTAAGCCTTATTCGGTGGTACTGTTCGATGAAATTGAAAAAGCACACCCTGATGTGTTCAACATTCTTCTCCAGGTGCTTGACGACGGTCGTCTTACTGACAACAAGGGCCGACTCGTGAACTTCAAGAACACCATCATCATCATGACCTCCAACATGGGTTCATCCGTGATTCGCGACAATTTTGCCAAGATGACGCCCGAAAATCATGCTGAGGTGGTGGAGAACACCAAGAATGAGGTGCTCGAGATGTTGAAACAGACCATCCGTCCGGAATTCCTTAACCGTATTGACGAAACAATCATGTTTACTCCTCTCAATGAGAAGGAGATTGAAGAGATTGTTGGTCTGCAGATACGCGGCATTCAGAAGATGCTCGCATCCAATGGCGTCACCCTCGAAGTTACTCCGGCTGCACTTCACTATCTGGCTGAAGAGGGATATGATCCGGAATTCGGTGCCCGTCCTGTGAAACGTGCCATACATCGTTTGGTGCTCAATCAGCTGTCCAAGGATATCCTGGCACAGAAAGTTGACAAGGATCGTCCCATTGTGATAGATGTCAAGGATGATGCACTGACATTCAACAACTGATACACACTTAATTAATTCTCACACACTTTATCTTTATTTATTTTACCCAACACTATGAAAAAGTTGTTTTTAGCCCTTTTGGCTCTTCCCCTTCTGGCTTCAATCACTGCGTGCAGCAGCGATGATTCCCAACCCAACGTGAATATCAATATCACCTATGGTAACGCTAAAGTGGTGGACAATCAGGTATATGTGGTGAAACCTGACACATTCCGCATTGATCGTGTGGATGTGACAGCAGTGAATCCCGACAAAAAAGCCACCAACGGACCGGTGAGCTATTTCCTTAATGCAGTACCGCTGGGCACCAATCCCGTGGCTCCTTTCGGAATGTATCTCACCACAGCCGATATGGAAGTGGGTTCCTACATTGTTCAGATGACAATGCCCATCTATGAAGAGGGTTGTGAACTGTCAACTGCCTTCACTCAGGTGAAGCTTAACGTAGTAGCCGACTCCACCGACATTCCTACGGCAGCTGTTCCCTCGATCACCCAACAGGTTGATTATTCATTCAAATAAGCAGTCTGAGCTTATACTGATATAATTCAGCCCCCATGCCAACAAAATCCGGCATGGGGGCTGATTGTCTGTTGCCGAAACCTCGCCTTATTTCACCATGAATTTATAAGAAGCGTGGTTATGAAAAACCCAGATTAAGACAAATAATTAGGAATTTTGGAGAAAAATGTTTGGTGGAAGTGAAAAATGTGTTACCTTTGCGGTGTACTAATATACTAATACACTAGCTATGCTTAACATTGATCATCTCACCTTTCGTTACGGTCGCCGGCAAGCACCTGTACTTGAGGATTTTTCGCTTTCGTTGAAAGCGGGAGGTATCTACGGATTGCTTGGGAAGAACGGTGCCGGAAAGTCAACCTTGCTCTATTTGATTTCCGGAGCACTCACACCGCAATCGGGGACAGTATCATTCAAAGGTGTCAATACACGGCGCCGACAGCCTTCCACGCTTTCTGACCTGTTTCTCGTGCCGGAGGAGTTCACTCTTCCAAGCATTAGTTTCGCTGAGTATGTGAAGCTGAACTCGGCCTTCTATCCGCGTTTTTCCAATGAAGATTTGAAAAGAAATGTCGGGACTTTCGATATGGATCTTGAAATGAATCTTGGTGCGGCTTCCATGGGACAGAAAAAGAAAGCTTTCATGTGTTTTGCGCTGGCCACCAACACTTCGTTGCTGCTTATGGATGAACCTACCAACGGACTCGACATACCCGGAAAAACAGCTTTCCGGCGTTTCATTGCTTCGGCCATGAACGATGACCGGGCTATTGTCATCTCCACGCATCAAGTTAGGGATGTGGACCGCTTGCTGGATCATATCATCATTATGGACAATCACAACGTGCTGTTGGACCAAAGTGTGGATGAAATCACTTCACGACTGAAATTCATGGTTACAGACAACCAGTCATTGGCCCGGGAAGCTATCTATGCGCAGCCAGGACTTGGAGGAACACAGGTCGTTCTGCCCAACAACGACGGGGCAGACACGCAGATGGACCTTGAGTCGCTCTTCGAGCTGGCCCTTACCAATCCACAAATGTTGAACTCTTTTTTCCCGAAGGAATCATTATGACACAGACTTCATCGACTTCACAGATATTCTCACTGTCACGTGCAGGGATGTATATGCGAAAATATGTAAAAGAGCAGTGGCGCACATTATTGCTACGAAGTGCTTTGATGGTAGGCGTTATGGCATTGTGCGGACTGCTCGTTGCTTTTGCCAATAATTATGCTTATGATAGTGACCGCGTGGAACATTTTCTGGAATGGAATGATCGCGATCCGTTGTGGGGCGATATGATTGCAACGATGCTGGTGCTTCTTTATGTATTCTCCGCCATTTCCGCTTCAATGACTTTCGGCGGGCTCTCCCGTAAGGAGTCTCGTCTTGGCGAGCTGATGTTTCCCGCATCTCAGGCTGAAAAATTTCTTGCGCGCTGGCTGATCTACATACCCGGTTTCGTGGTTCTGTTCTTTTTGGGACTTTACGTGGCCGATGTGATGCGATTGACGCTTACTCATGCCATTGCCGAGAATCCGGAGTATGCGCGGTTGTTGACTTATAAGGCTTTCTGCCAGCAGATAAATGGTGAATATGTGGTGGTAACTCCTGCGAAAATGGGATTGACCGCATTTATCGGTGTGCAGGCGGTGTTTATGCTGGGATCGATTTTCTGGCATCGCAATTCGTTTGTTAAAACGTTCATTTGTGTTTCGCTGCTCGCACTGGGCTATTTCTTTGTAGGTTATTTTACGGTAGAGTCGCTGGGAAACACTGACTATATGCGCTCTTCAACGCAGATTCCGGCATGGCAGATTTATTACACTGTGCTCGCCATAGTCACCGCGTTCTGCTACGTAGTGGGCTTTATGCGTTACCGGGAAATGGACATCAACAGCAGAATGTAAGTGTCTCAAATAAAAGAGTTAATTATTCCGCAGGTAATCTCCATCCGAAAAACTTAACTCATTTATTCAAGCCTCTTAACGCGTATTAATTATGATATTTAAAGAGAACAATAAAGCGATTTTTTTACAGATTGCTGACCGAGTTGCCGACGATGTGCTCTCCGGAACACTGCATCCTGACGACCGTATCCCTTCAGTGAGAGCTTTCGCTGCTGAAATAGAAGTGAACGCCAACACAGTGATGCGCGCTTATGAGTATCTCACAACGCAGGGTGTGATATATAACAAGCGTGGTATTGGATATTTCATATCGCCGGATGCCCCTTCCACGGTTGAGCGACTGCGTCGAGCTGAGCTTGACCGGGGTAGCCTTGACGAGATATTCCGGCAGCTTATGATGCTTGACGTTTCGGCCGACGATCTTGCCCGCATGTACCGTAACTATCTTGATAAACATAACAATAAGTAACAATGAAGAGAACCACATATATCATAATCATAGCTTTGCTCATTGGGGCAGTAGCTGTAGGGATTTTTTCTGCCTATCTTTTCGGTTTTGGAAAATCACGCTTGACTAAGGTGAATTTGACCGACGGTAAGGTATGCGAGAATGTAGTTTTGCCTCGTTTCTCAACGCTGTTGGTGAATGAAAGCAAGCCTCGCGAATGGGGTGGATTCACCGACGGGCATATCTCACTGCGTGTGACTGAGAGCGATTCCGTGAAGGCTCCTACGCTTGCAGTGCCAAGCAGTTGCAAGGCTTATGTCAAAACCGAAAAACTTGCCGGCGACACGCTGCGTGTAAAGCTTGATTTCTTTGGCGATACAGAGGAGCGATATGAGGCGCAGGTGACCACTGACGATTTCGAGATCCAACTCACAGTGCCTCGCGGAATGGTTACGAAAGTGCTAACGGAGCAAGTGAATCTTGGATTCGCAGCAGTCCATCTTATGAATTTCGATAGTGCGACACTTACGTCGGCCGGAACACTACCCACTGCAATAGAGAATAGTAAAATCAACACGCTTTACAAGAATGCCTATGGGCTCAGCACGAACTATTCCTATGAAACTGTGATGCTGGACCTGATAAACACTCAGATCGCAACAATGAAGTTGATTGATTCGCGCAATGACGTGTTCTTGAAAGGCGATGGCAATTCCAGGGTTCAAGAGGTAGAGGCTTCAACGGAAATCAAATATGATATGTCGCTACGTGTGGCCGGCTGTCCGATTGGTAAAATCAAATGGCTTGGCAGCGAAGACAACACAACTTTTTCCGTTATGAGTTCCTATCCCTTTGAGGCCACTGTGCCCTGATCTTTAAATCTCTTAAAAAAGCGGGTGCCGGTTTTTTATTGCCGGCACCCGCTTTTTGTTACTGTTTAAGGAGTCAGTAGTTGTAATCGTAGAGCACTTCGTAGCTCAATACGGTTAGCACCGATCCATTTCCGCCTGTGAAATAGTCACCGTACTTGCTGGCAGAGGCCGTGAGAAGCAAGTATTTGGGAATGCGATTGGTGGCGTTGTATTCAAGCGGGATAATGATATCTTTGAAGTCTTCGATCGGTTGGCCTGAGGTGATTTCTCCATAGGCAATCACACCTGCATTGTCGCGTTCGAAAAGCTGACGGTCCGAAGGCTTGGTTCGGATTTCGTAAGGTTCGTCCCAGTCGCCGAGAGCGCACCACACGATGCAAGTGTCGGGCTCGCCCTTCATGTAGTTTAGGTTCGGATTGGAGGTGCTTGTATGAGTTATGGCCACATTGGTGTATTTGATGCGGGCCTTTATGGCTGTGGGGCGTTGGGTGAACGGGCGTCCGAAAGCGAGCACACCGTTAGTTCCGTCGGTTCTCACGTAGCTGCCGGCAAAAAGATTGCCTGCTGCGAGTTTTCCGAACATACCTACTCCGATGAACTTGGTTTGGAGCACGGCTCCGTCATAACCGGTTGAACTGTTGGCATCATCCAGAGGTATGGTGTTGGAGCTTCCCAATGTAGCTGCTCCGCGGTTACCGGTGTCCCAGAACGATTCACCGGTTTCGGCCCATGGATTCCAAACGTTACCGTTTTTCCACCATTGGGTGAAGTTGTTGTTGGGCAACTGGACATTTGATCCGGTGGTAAACGAGAGTTCCGCACTGTGCTCATCGCCGCTGACGGCGCGGACCACATAGGCGGTTTCCGGCTGCAGGTGACGCAGACATGCTGTGAGGCTGCCTCCATCGACGGTGATCCACTCGTCGGGCACCACAGTCCATTCCTGCTCAGATTCCTGTCGGAACTCAAAGCCATTCTGCTTGCCACTTTCAGCGCTGGCATAAATCCAAGCTACCTCTGTCCATGGATCGATTTGGTCCAAGGTGACGCTTACATCTGTTTGTTCGACACTTACGGTCCACTCCTGCGATTCGCCAAACTCGCTTACCGTAACCGTTACAGGATTGGTGAAGTCAACGGTTTGATCGGTCAGATCGGGAGTCATCACCGAGCTTTCGCCACCGAGTTTTATGGTTAGCACATGGATAGCATCCAAAGGTTGACCAGTGGGAACGTAGGCTTTCACCGTTCGGCTCTCGGCGTCGATGGCCGAACTGCCTATCTGGGAGCTGATGGTGAAGTAGCGACGTATCTCTTGAGTAGCCGTAATGGTCCACTCGAATGTGCGATCGTAGAGCCCGAGAGTCACCGTCATAGGTTGTTGGAGATCAAGGGTTGCCGGAAGCGAAGAGGGCGAGATGAGTTCCGCGCCCTCACTGAGCTGATAGTCTGTCAGCTCCACTTTGCTAATGTCGGCCCATTCCGAGAGATGAACCGTGATGGTGCGGTCAGCCGAATCTATCTCAGTGGCGCTGTGCAGCAGGTTATTGCCATCTGCATCGGTCTTGGCCAACTCGAATGAGGTGAATGTGGGCTGCACCCAGGGATAGGGGAGGTCATTTTTGATACATGAGCCCATCAAGAGGATGAAAGCGGCTGCGAGGGCCAGTGCAGCGCTGCTTTTGATATGCTTAAATGTGTACACCGATACCGAAATTGATGTTAAACAAATTGAATCTGAAATTAGCTCCGCTGCTGAATCGCGAGCCTTCTTCCACGCCGTCGGTCACTTGCTTCTCATTGGTGAGATGCACACCAAACACGCCGAACGACACATTGAAGCTGAACGAGTCCATGATGAACACACACACGCCCGGGCTGAAGTTGAGGGCCACTTCGGTGAGATCGGTGCGGGTGTCGCGGATCTCGCCGTCGTAAGGGCGTTTGAAGCGTGACGAGCCGCTGCCGAATGAAAGACATGCTTCATTGAACACAGCGAAACGCCGGCTTCGCGTGAGGCCTACGTAATTGCGGTAGAAAATACCCATGCTGTACTTGTTGGAGCTGTAGCTGATGTCGTGGATATTGAAGCTGAGGTCTTCGCCCAGGTTCACGCTCAGGCGTCCGAGTTCAGCATCGGCGCGGGTGTAGTTGAATTTTAGACCTACACACTGGTTGTCGCGGAAAAAGTAGCCTATGGTGGGGTTTATGGCATATTGTTTGCCATCGAAATCGAAGTTGTTCACGGCCTGCAGGATTTCAACATCCTTGGCGTTGAAATCACCGTAGGAGGCGGTTAGTCCGAATGTCCACTGCTTGCGGGGGATGAACAGATAGTTGAACAGTCCGCGGTCGTAGCGTCCAAAGTTGCGGTCACGTATAATCAGAGAAGTGGTGTCGGATCCCACTATCACTTTCTCCTCAAGTTCGGGGTGATAGGGGTGGCCTTTGACAATGTACGGATTGGAGGTGGAATCAATGCGCGATTCGGCTCCCATGGCCGTTGATGCTGATATCAGGGCGGCCGTCGCTATGATGAATGTTTTGAAAAATTTCATGATCATGCGGTTTTAGAGGTAAAACGCCATGCCGAATTGCACGGAGAAGAGGTTGATTTTAAAGTTGGCATGTTTTGAATTGCGACGTGCCACATGTATCTGGTCAGTGATTGACTTAGTGTGGGTGTAGCCGAATCCGAGCACACCTACGCTGACTTCAATGGCCGAATAATTGTTGAGAAACATCACAAATCCGGGAGTGAGACCAATGTTGAGCGAGAAGTTCTGTTCGAAAGTGCCCGACAGATGTCGGTTGTCGCCCTGGCCTCCGGTGTAGTTGGAGAATTTCGACTGACCTCCGCCCAGTTCAAGCTGAAGCTCGTTGAACAGACCGAAACGGCGGTTGTTTCCAAGCGAGATATAGTTACGCAGAGCGGCTATTGCAAAATAGTCCTGTGAAATGGCATTGAGGTTATCGGCATCGAAATGTGTTTCGCTGTCAAGGATGAATGAACCTTGATCCATGGCGAGTTTTGAACGGGTATAGCCGAATTTCAAGCCGGCTGCGAGATTGTCCTTGAACGCGTACATGGCCATGGGCGTTACCTTGAATGTGTAGGTGTCGCCACTGAGGTCCTCGAAAATGAAAAACTGATATTTGCTTTGGCTGCTTTGCGAGTATCCTACGCTCACTCCCGTGATCCACTGACCTTTAGGAATGAACGAAATTTGCTCGATATCGCGCTTGAACTCCTCTTGGGCCACGGCCGTAGCCGATGATAAGGCGGCTATCAGGAGCATGATGAATAATCGGGCTTTGTTGATCATTGATGGTAAATTATGATGTTAAGCAATGTAATGACTATGGTTAGAGAGGGGAGATCGTGAGGGTTTTATTTGTAGGAGAGTGAAAGATTCTGCATCCATAGCGTTCCGCCGAGTGAATGGCCGGCACGTGCATCGGGAGCGGTGACAAGCGTGGAGCTTTCTTGCTCGATCGATCCGGTGTGGACTGAAGATGAAATCATTATTTTAAGTTTTGTGGCTTTGATGCCGAATGAGTCTGAGTCGTAGGTGAGAGGGATGGAGAACGCAGTGTAGGATAATGCCGGGGGAAGGTAGCCGGTGGCGGAAGCAAGGGCTATTTCCATGCCCTCGTATTCACCAATAACTTCCACCACAATCATTCCGCGATCAGTCAGATCCGCTGCGCAAGGCGAGAAATGGTACATTCCGTTTATGGCTACGGGACGGGAACTGAACGAAATCCCTTCGGTGTAGGTTTCGGTGAGTGTCTGAGGATCGAAAGTATAGTTCCCAAGGAAAAGTTTACCGGCAGCGCGATACTTGATGTGGGGAACGTTGGGGTTGTACGGAATATATTGTGTTGCATTCTGGCGGTAGTCGGCAATGGGGGCACCGTCCGTGTCCCAGGCCACGCTCTGCAACTTTACTGCCACATAGCCCTCCACATTATCAAGTTCCGACATGACAGAAGGCTGCATGTACCAAGTGTTGTGGTTTTTGGCATCCGTGCAGAATGTTTTGGCGTTGGTGTTGGCCCAGTGTCGCGGTTGCTGGAAGCTGAAATCAGTGAAATTTTGGCAGTTGAACACATCGGCTATCGACTGGCTATAGCGACCTCCACATGGCATTTTGCGGTATTTAATCCCGTCATCATGATCTTCGAATGTGCTGTTGCGCACCTGCAGTGTCTTTTCGGTGACAATTTCTATGGCTGGGGTCATGTCGGAGGGCGTGGGAGTGGCTACAAGTGTGGAGGTGATAGTGTATTTGTGGTCAGGCTGCAGATTGCCTATCGTGACAATCCCTTGAGCAGGGAAACGGTCAGCCACAAGCGTCTGTTCGCCATCGACATAGATGCGGATGAGGTCGGTGATGAGTTCGCGGAGCTTGGAATCGGCTGCATGGATGCGCAGGCTTGCTGTCATGGCAAATGGGTCGGCATCAATAGTGTATTCCGGAGCCACTCGCTTGAGATTCACTTCGGCTATCCTCTCTCCGCAATAGATTATACGCACTTTGGCGCTGGATGCATCAGTGGGCGCGGCGTTGAAAGTGACGGAATACTCGTTTTCACCGCGTTCGGTTATAGATTGGATTCCACACGGTTGCCATGCACCGTTTGTGTCGGCCATGAGAATTTGAAGATTATCTTGAAGCGATGCCGACCGACTCACGAGCACCACCTCACCAATGTTTGCTCCGATAAGTATGTCGCTTACGCTGATAACACTGATTTCCACCGGAGTCACCTCCACGTCAAGCTCCACCGCATCAGATTGCTTTCCGTTAGCGCCGGTGGCCATGAGGAAGAAACGTGAAGAGCCCGATGAAGAGCGCAGCTGCGGAATCACCTTGGTGAAATCCAGCGAAGTGATGTGTCCGTTTGTATCGCGCTCAATCTGCAATCCTAAAGCGGTCAGTCGTTCCAATTCAGATTGCGAAGCGGTAGCAAGGTCAATCTGTGTTGGCCATCCTTTTGCTTGTAGGGATGTGGCTATGGTCGAGAGAGTGAGTTTGGCAGCACTGCTTCCTGACACGGCCATTACTGTCGGTTGAGCCGGAGTGTTTCCTTCCGCCACAGTAATGGTTTGACCTGAAGTGAAGCCGGAAGCTACTATGGTTGGGGCCGGTGCTTCCAATAGCTGACGGGTAATGTGGACGGTTCCACATTCTTTGCCGTTGACAATGGCGGTGACCGTTGGTTCGGCAGCTCCGTCGTCGCGAAGCTCTATTTCGTAAATGTATTGGGCTAAAGTCTGCGGTATGGTTGCCACTTCGATGGTTGCGCCAAGTCCGTCGGCAGTGGCAGCTTGAAGAGCCACCGAAACGTTTCCGGGGTGGAGAAAAGCGCTGCGTTCTTCCGATGACGGATAGTCCACATAGCTGTAACCTTCCGAGTGAAGAACGGCGCCAACTGATTGAAAGGCTTCATTGAGGTGCGGGTCGAAAGTGACATGGAAAAGAGCGGAGGCCAAACGGGCGTTTATCTCCACTTCCGTTTCAGTTCCCCCGGCAAGGTGCAGCCTGGCATGACCTGCAAAAAAAGGTGATTCAAATCCTTCATCCGACGCAGACCCGCACGCCACTGAGGCAGTGTAATCGCCCGGGCGGAGAAGTTCGGTGAGCAGATAATCGGTTACCGAAGCCCAGGTGTGGGTGTATCGTCCGTCATCGGCTTGAAGTGTGAGGCTCATTTCCGCTTCCGAAGGGATTGCGGAGGGGGGGATGCTGATGCGCTGTCCCGATGGTGTCACAACCGTGCTGTCAATGATTACACGGGGCGTTATGCGCGCGGCTCCGGCTGAGACCACAACCGTCTCCTCCTTGCACGACGACACGCCTGCTACTACTGCTACCGCTGCGGCAGTTAGGCAGAAATATCGTTCTAACGCTCTTAGAAATTGACTATTACGCATGTGTGCAAGAAACGGATAGTGACACTTGATTGGAAATATTTTGTAAAGTTAGTGATTTTTTGGCTATTGACAGCTCTTAGAAACTGTTTAAATTTATTTTCACAGAATTTTTCAGATAGATTTGAGGGATAGTTCCACCGGCAGGCTTGAAAATGCAAGCAGGCGCGCTCCATTGCGGAAGCGCGCCTGCTGAAAGGATTATTGGTTAATCTACTTGGAGATTATTTCTGGATATAAACCTTGATGGTCTTGTTGCCGCGACGGGCAATGTAGAATCCGGTTTCAAGGTTTTCGGTTGCAACCTTCACACCCTGGAGAGTGAAGTACTCTGTTTCGCCTTCTTCACCGTCGAAGAACACATCGGTGATGCCTGCAAGTTCATCGGAGAATGAAACGTTGACATTGAAGTCGCCCTTCACGCGGGTGAAGAGAGTGAGGTTCTTCTTGTCATACCAGGGAGCAACGATATCGTAGCCCTTGTCGGCCAAGGTGTATTCATCATCGCCGTTGGTGATGAGAATGGCGGCGAATGTTTCGCGCTGGTTGTTACCGTAAGAGCCGGGGATCATGTAGATGTTGATGGCAGAACCCATGGCAACTTCTGAACCGTCGGGGATGAGGTCGCCGGCAGGAGCATCGTCGTTGTTAGTGTCATATTTGGTCCATGCTTCAACCTTACCGTTACCTGTGCAGCTCTGGGTGTAGGTAACCATCACGGCCTTGAATGAGGCTTCGATTTCAGTTACACCGTTTACGGTTACAGTTGCAACACCTTCGGTCAATTCAACATCATTGCCGTTTACGGTAAGTGATTCGAATTCCATGTTGGTGTTGGGGGTGGGGGTTACAGTAAGCACTGTTCCGGGACGAACGGCATCGCCTGAGGTGAGCTCGGTGTCACCATTCATCACTGAGAGAGTACCGTTGGTGGCGGTGAAGGTAACAGTCCATCCGAAGTTGGCGGTGAGAGTTACATCTTCAGTGCCTTCAACAGTGTAAGAGGCCTCGGTTGAAACGAGATCCTCGCCATTGTACCAGCCGAGGAACTGAGCTCCATCAGCAGCGGTTGCAGTCACAACAACGTCATCTTCAGTGGTCACTGTGAGGTCGTCGGAACCTTCAATGGCAACTGAGCCAAGAGCGTCCTGACCTTCAGCCACAGCAACGGTTACGTTGCGACCGGTTACTTCTTCAGCAGCTTCCACGCGGAAGGTGAAGTCAATCATAGTACCGGCGTTAGCAGAGAGGCTCTGTCCCTGGACTGAGCTTCCGCAGGGTTCGTTGCTTGCCCAGTCGATTTTGAAGCGGGCGCGGT
>CAJUSN010000040.1 GCA_910589095.1 uncultured Muribaculaceae bacterium | reverse complement strand
CATTGGAAGTGACGGTTATGGACCCATTGAAATAATTTGAGAAGTCGGAATTTCCGGCTGTTGTGAATGTTTCACCCGCATTGGTCACTTTTATTATTTCGGAGAGGGTTGCGGTTGCAGTGTTATATACACCCCAAGTAACAGTCATGGGATTGCTGTCGCTACCCCATATATCCACAATTCCACTTGCTGTGTTATTTTCTATAGCTGTTTTTAAAGAAGAGTTCGAGGCGGTGAAAGTGCGGGAGAGTGACATATTGACGTCGCCATCGTTGCCGGCAGCCATGCAGATTATTCCGCGTTTCCCAAGCTCGGAGAGCGCACGTGTGTAATTGTCGGTTCCGTCGTGAGGCCCATAGGTGCTACCCAGCGAGAGGTTCACCACTGCCGGCTGTCCCTGCTGTTCGGCATATTCTATGATGTTGGTTACACCTTGTATAATATTGGCATGTGTAAGGGATCCGCAGGCGAGCACGAGGTCGCCTTGGGTTGCCACGCCATAGTAGGGAACGTTCCCGCCGTCGCGCACCACATTGGGCATTGAACCGCCGGTTGGCGAAGACATGGTGATGTAGGTTCCGGGACCTTTGTAGCCACCGCCCATGATGCCTGCCACATGGGTAGCGTGACCAGAACTTTCGTTGTCAGTGCGGAAAGCGGATATGGTCATTGGATTGTAAGTGCGAAAGGTGCCATCATCGCCGGTCATGTGAAACAGGCGTTGGATACGTGAACGGCCGGTGTCGTTTTTGAAGTTGATGTGGTTCGCGTCAAGGCCATTGTCCATCATCCCGACAACTATACCGGTCCCGTCAAAACTTACTGTCGCCCCGTTGTAGGAGAAGCCGTCTTGGACCGGGGTGACATTTGATGCTGGGCGAGCCAGATCCATGGACGCTTTAACTGTCTCGCCGAATGATACGCTCACCACTTCGTCGAGTGCGGCCAGCTCTTCTATGCGATCAAGCGGGACGTTGAGGAGGGCGATGGATCCAAGGTCGGAAGTAACTTCAAAACCGCGGTCGGTGAGGTCATTGGCCGAGAATCCTTGTGCGAGACTTACGAGCGCGCCTACTGTCTCGGAAGATGTTCGGGTTGACAGTGGTTTCAGAGGATCGCTGTCTGTATCAAGGCCGTTGGTGACATCAAGATGATACTGCTCAAGGATCAGGCGGCCGGCCGGAGATATTTTGGATTGAGCGGCCGCCGAGAGTGTGAAAGCGAGCAGGATGAGAGGTAATGGTGATTTCATCTGATTTGATTGATTTTTAATTAGTGTAAGTTGACAGTGGCGCACATTGAAATGATGTGCGCCACCGTGATTACAAGTGTTTTATCAACACTCCGGTATATGTGCCGGAATTATTTTGCACGTTCCAGTTTCATGTTCTGGTAAAGGCCAAAGAGCTGTCCGGTAAATGCACCGGTGCTTACGGGAACTATACCGAGACCAAAGCCGTAGTTGCCAGTCGGGAATGTGATGGTGTCGAAGGGCTTGGTGAA
The DNA here is from genome assembly GCA_910589095.1 of uncultured Muribaculaceae bacterium. Lineage (GTDB taxonomy): Bacteria > Bacteroidota > Bacteroidia > Bacteroidales > Muribaculaceae > Paramuribaculum. Next base: position 15,017 of record CAJUSN010000040.1, on the reverse strand, counting down.
AGTCACGGTAACGCTGCCATCAGTTGATAAACTACCGGCACCGTTGAAATAGACGGCAATGATGTCGGCAGCTCCGATACCTCCACCAAAGTTGAGGCGTCCGTCAGCTGCGGCGTCTCCGAAAGCAATGTCCATGGTACCTTCGCCGGTCAGTTCGTTGTAACTGAAATTGCGGAACGGTAGGCAAACGAAATCGTAGCCTTCAAGGCCCCATGCGTAGAGTTCATGACCGAAATACGCTTCCTGCTCAGGATCATCGGGATCGGGAGTTTCAATTACCACGGGGTATTGAACGGTTACATTGTCAAAGTAATCGGTGGCAGTGAAAACCCAGTTGCCGGTGAGTTTTTCGTAAGGATCAGAGTCATTGTCGCGGAGACCTACAGTTGTTGTGGCATTGGATCCAATTTTTGCCCCTTCCACACTCACGATAGTTACGTTGAATGTGCGGGTATCGTTTTCTTCAGTGTTGTCCACCGGAAGGATTTCCACTGCTGCTGAAGTAGCGTCGGCCGGTATGATGATGCGGTTGGAGGTAACCAGATAGTTCTCATCGGCCTTTGCGGGTTCAGAGCCGGTGGGAGTGGTCTCTACGGTCACGATGATAGTGCCGTTTGAGGTTCCTTCCACGCTGATAGGCACGTTGAACACCGAGCTGTTTTCACGAACCTCCATGGTGGTTCGTTCCATGCTGACGGTAACGTCGGTGGCTGTGTTGTATTCGGTGGAATCGTCGGAGCAAGCCGTCATGGCCAGTGCAGCCAGCGATATAGCAAATATTTTATTTAGTTTCATATCTTAACGTTTGTTTGCTATTTGTTGAAATTAGTAGCCCGGATTCTGCTGTCCAGCCAGCTGGGGATTAGTCTCCATTTCGGCCGAAGGAATAGGCCATGTATAGCGGTAGTCGCCCGGTGTATAAACCACCTGAGTGCCCAATGCAATGATGAAGCCGTCCATGCCGGGGAAGCCGGATCCGTAATTGCCATCGCGTGTGAAACCGAGGTTCCAGCGACGGAGGTCGCTCAGACGGAATCCTTCACCGATGAGTTCTTTCACACGTTCCAGACGGATCTGGTCGCGGAGCACATTGCCGGTGTAATTCTGCGGAGTGTAATCGGCAATACGGGCATCGCGGAGGGTGTTGAGCGCGTTATTGGCTGTTTCGGTGTCGCCAAGTTCAAGTGAAGCCTCGGCAAGGATAAGGTACTGCTCGGCGGTACGGAAGGGCTTGGGAAGATTCTTCTGGGCAGAGATGCTTCCGGAGTCAAAGACAGGATTGCCCGGATACTTGTTGAAGTTGGGCGAATAGAATGTGGCTCCATTGTAGGTGATGCGCAGAGCTTCGAAGTAAACGTACCCGCGGATGTCATCATCGCTGTACACATCCAGCACGGCTGCAGAAGGAGTGAATTTCACATTAACGGGCTGGAGTGAGCAGAACAGAGAACCGGTGGCGGGAACTGCATCGCGCTGCGACGCGTCGCCATAGGGTTGGAAGATAATCTCGTCGCCCTCATCATTGGTCCACATGCTTGCAAAGTCATTGATGTTAGTGAGGGGGAATTTGCCGAAATTTATGATTTCCTGCGACAATGTCTTGGCGGTATTCCAATCCTTCTTGAGAAGGGCCACGCGGGCCTGGAGTGCTTTGACGGCATAGGAATTGAGGAAACCGTTGCCTGTGGGCACAAGATATGACTTGTCGGTAGTTTCGAATTCCTCGATACCGGTCAAGGCTGCTGCAAGGTCATTTTCAATCGCTGTGTAGGTTTCAGCCAGCGTGCTTCGGCCGGGATAGCTACCGCGGTCAGAAGAAGGCTGATATCGGGTACACAAGGGGATACCTGATGCCGGAGCTGAAGCTTTAGAGGCGTCGTAAGCCTCGCAGAAATAGTTCATGAGCTGGTAATTGAAGTAAGCTCTGAAGAAATAAGCTTCGGCGCGGTAGTGGTTCACGGTAGCAATCGTTTTATCGTCAAGTTCCGGGGTGTTCAGGAAGCGTTCTGATTCTTCAAGGAAGTAGTTCACCTGCATGATACCGGAGAGCAAGCCTGACCACACGCCTTCAATGTCGCGATCGTTGGAGAGTATGTTGCCGGTCACGAATGACTGATAGGCATTTCCGTTCTGCATTGTTCCGAGGAAGAGGTCGGTCTGCAAGTCGGAAGTGACCACATAGCTTCCGCCGCAACGTGAACGCATGAAGGAGTAGAGGCCGTTGCGTTCGGCAAGGGCATCATTGATTGTTTGTATGCCTTCATCGAGCATAATGCTGCCTTCGGGCTTCACATCCATGTCACATGATGTAAACAGCGAGCCCAGAAGCATAAGCCCTAAATATATTTTTTTCATTTTCATTTTAGTTCAAAGGAGATTTTAGAAAGTTACGTCAAAGCCAAACTCATACTGGCGAGTGTTGGGGTAGAAGAAGAGCACACGGTTAACGGCAGGTTCGGGGTCGGCACCCTTATAGTCGGTGACGGTCCAGAGGTTGCGACCGGTGAAGTGGAATGTAAGCCCCTTGAGATACATTTTCTGAAGAAGGTTCTCGGGCAGTGCATACGAGAGGGTGAGGTTTTTCAAACGCATGAATGAGGCATCCTCGATCCAGCGGGAGTCAAACTCCGGAGTTTCGCTTGCGGCAGGTATGTTGGTGATGTCGCCGGGCTTGGTCCAGATGTTGAGCATGTCAACATTCTGATTGACGCCCTGGAGGAAGAGGTCGATTGATTCAACGTAGCGAAGGTCATTGTTCATGAGATATTTCTTGGCGCTCCAGTTGAAGTCGGTGTGGAGGGCAAGACCTTTCCAGCGAATGTCGAAACCGAAACCACCGTTCCAGGGAGCAATATAGGACATACCGGTGAACACTGCGTCACGTTCTTCATTATATACCTTGGTGAGGTTGCCATCCTTGGTCTACCACATCTGCTTACCGTCGCGAGGGTCCACACCTGCATAGCGTACATTGAAATATTCCGATGCGTTTTTACCCACTTCGTAGCGTGTACCGCTGTTGGGCATGGTGTAACCGGAGAGGCCGTCGAACAGTTCTGTGATCTCGTTCTTGTTGTAGCTGAAGTTGACACGTGCTCCAACATACCAGTCTTTGTTCTGGTAGATGTCAGCTTTCACATCCACTTCAACACCAGTGTTTGTCATCGTTCCAACGTTACCCCAGTCGCCTGAGAATCCGGTCGTGTAGCTCCATGGAATATACATGAGCATGTCGGTGGTGCGTTTTTTGTAGAAGTCAACGTCGGTGGTCACTTTGTCAAAAAGACGGAAATTAAGACCTATGTCGTAGGAATGAGTTGTTTCCCATGTGAGATCCTGATTGCCGGGAGAAGCCACGCCGCTACCGGTGGGAGTGTAAGTTGCATCGTTCGGACCATAGTTGTTGGTGGTTCCGATGGTACCAAGATAGAGATAGTTGGGGATGCCGGAGTTACCGATTGCACCGTAGTTGGCACGGATGCTAAGTTCAGTAAGCCAGTCCACATCCTTGAGGAAGTTTTCGCCCTTCATGTTCCAACGTCCGCCTACGGCATAGAACGTACCCCAGCGGTGACCGGGAGCGAAACGTGAGCTGCCGTCGCGACGGATTGATGCGTCGAAGAAGTAGCGGTTATCGAATTCATAGTTGAGATTGGCGAAGTAAGAGTTCATCACAACCTGCGACATGCTCTCGGTGAGGTCGCTGGTGGTTACGGTCGTTCCCTGGCTCATAAGAGGCAGGCGAGGATCGGACTGACCGCGTGAAGCTGCTCCGAAAGCATTGCTCTTGCTTATGATCGATTCCTGGCCTATAAGGACTCCGAAATGATTCTTTTGTGCAACGGTGAATCGGTATTCAGCCGTATTGGTGTAAGTGAACTGATAGTAACGGGTGAAACCCTGCTGCGACAGTCCTGAGGTGTAAGTTCCGGGATCCTGAGCGGTGGTGGGGAACTGGTCGCCCATAGGTGAAACCTGTACCAAGCAGGGGAGGGCACGGTTGTGCAGACGCGAATCGTAAGCGTCAACTGACTGTTGAGCGCGCAGAGTGAGACCCTTTATGGGGGTGATCTGTTCGTAGATGCCGGCGTTAACGGTTACACGGCTGCGGTTGTAGTCTTGATTGTCAATGATGTATTGGGGAGTGACGGCACCGGTGTAGTGGAGATACTGTGCTTTGTTGCCATACATGATGTCGCCGTTGTCATTGATAGAATAATAGTAGGGTGAATCCCAGGGACGGGCGAAATAGCGATAAAGAGAGGGGGTGAAGATGCTGGGACCGTCGGGGATGTTATTGTCGTAGATGTTGTCGGAGTTTCCGTTGGTTTCATATTTGGTGTAACCGAGATTGCCTTGGAATCCCACACGGAACCAGTCGTTGACTTTCGATTCAAGAGAGAAGCGAAGGGTCTCGCGGTGCATGCCTGACTGGGCAATGATACCATCCTGGTCATAGTGGTTGAGCGACAGGTAGTAGCTGCATTTTTCAGAACCACCTTGAACCACACCTTCCAATGAATAGGTGAGGGCAGTGTTGAACATCTCTTTGCTCCAATCGGTGTTGATGCCGTAGGTGCTTACGAGATCCTTGATTTCCTGGGGGAAAGGCTGACCAACGAGGTCACCGAAGTCGAGAAGCTGCTGTGATGACATCATCTGCACTTTGTCGGGCAGACGTGTTCCCCAGCCAATGTTGGCGCGGATGCTCACGCGGGCATTCTCGCCGAAACGACCTTTCTTGGTGGTGATCACGATGACACCGTTTGCGGCACGGCTACCGTAGATGGCCACAGATGCGGCATCCTTAAGCACTGTGATATTTTCAATATCGGAGGGGTTGAGCGTTGTGAACATGGCCTGTGACACCGGAGCTCCGTCAAGGATGTAAAGAGGAGTGGTGCTCGCGTTGAGCGAGTTCAAACCGCGGATCATCACCTCGTTGTCGGTCGACGAGGGATCACCGGAGTTGGAGAAGATCGACAAACCTGCCACCTGACCCTGGAGGGCGTCAACGAAGGTGGTGGAGGGGGTGTTTTCAAATGCCTTCTCTCCCACCACGGCTACTGAACCAACCACGGAGCCGAGCTTTTTGCCCGAACCGTAACCGGTAACCACCACAGCATCGAGGAGTGTTGATGTGGGATCAAGGTAAATTTTCAAATCATTGCTCAAAGCAACTGTTTTGGGAGTGTAGCCCACATAAGTAACCTTAACTTCTTTCACAGAAGCGGGAACTGTAAGCTTGAAGGCTCCGTCGACGTCTGTAATCACGCCTTGGCCTCCGCCAACTGGTGTTACTGTCGCGCCGATTAGCGGTTCGTCGTCTGACGAACTGAGCACCGTACCCGTGTAAGTGCGGTTTTGCGCCGAAGCGCTCAACGCGAAGGTAACGATGGCTGCAAGTAATAGAAACAGCTTTTTCATACTAAAAATTTAATTAGACATATATGATTGGATTGTTTATTCCATTGAATTTCTTGGTTTTACCTTAGTTGCGCCGGCGAGAGCGTCGCCGCTCCGTCAACATGCATTTCTCTTATGAAGAGATATGCGCATTTGGTAAACGCCATGAAATGTGTGGGTTAACCATGCTCGCATGGCAGGTTTGGAAAACATTTGTTTGTCAAATGCGCATTTTGCTTCCCACAGAGCCGGGTTGTAAAACATGTTTTTCCCTGTTTTTACCACGAAAATTGCTTGAGAGGTAGTTTCAATTTGCAAGTAAATACCCCTGTTTAGTTTTAAATTTTAACCAAATTTCATCTCCCCGAAAAGATTTCCAAAGTTGAAAAACGGGCTGTTTTACACATAAAGTGGCAAATTGCTTATTTTTTCAAGCAAAAAACAGCATTGCGAAAGGCAAAAACCCATAAAGTTGCATCGTGAAAGTGTTAAAAGCCGAAAATAAATGCTATCAAGTGTTGGATTGTTAATAATAATTATTTAATTTTGCACGATTAATATCTCTTCATAAGAGAAATGCAAGTTGACGGAGCGGCGACGCTCTCGTCGGTGCTATTGAGGTAAAATCAAGAGATTCAATGGAATAAACAATCCAATCATATATGTCTAATTAAATTTTTAGTATGAAAAAGCTGTTTCTATTACTTGCAGCCATCGTTACCTTCGCGTTGAGCGCTTCGGCGCAAAACCGCACTTACACGGGTACGGTGCTGAGTGCAACCGACGACGAACCGCTCGTTGGTGCAACAGTGACTCCGATCGGCGGAGGCCAAGGTGCGGCCACTGACATCGACGGTAAATTTACTATTACGGTACCTGCTTCCGTGAAGGAAATCAAGGTTACCTACATTGGTAAAAATCCAAAAACTGTGACTCTTTCCAATGGAATGCGCATCTATCTTGATGATTCGAGCAATGTGCTTGAAACCGTGGTTGTTACCGGTTACGGTTCGGGTAAGAAACTCGGCTCGGTTGTAGGTTCGGTATCTGTTGTTGGAGAAAAGACATTCGAGAACACTCCGGCTTCCAACTTCATTGATGCCCTCCAGGGTCAGGTAACCGGTCTCGCCATCAACTCCAACTCGGGTGACCCCTCTTCAACTGACCAGACCGTTATTCTACGTGGTGCCAACTCCTTGACTCTTTCAAGCACACCTCTTTATATTATAGACGGTGCTCCTGTCAATTCCTCATACTTCAGTTCGCTCAACCCTGCTGACATTGAAAGCGTGACTGTGCTTAAGGACGCTTCTTCTATCGCCATTTACGGTAGCCGTGGTGCCAACGGTATCATTGTCGTAACCACCAAGAAGGGTAAATATGGCGCAAACGCCAAAACCACAGTACGTGCCAACTATGGTTGGTCGGCCATGGTAAAAGACAATGTGGAGATGATGAACTCACAACAGTACATGCAGTTCCGCGACATGATCGGCGCTCCTCTTTCGGGCGAAGTTCAGAATGTTATCAACACTTACGGAATCAACACCAACTGGCGCAACGAGATGTTTGAAAACAACGCCCCTACTTACAGTGTTGACGCAACTGTGACCGGTGGTTCTGAGAATGTAAGCTACTATGTTTCTCTCAACCACTATGACCAGAAAGGTATCATCGAGAATTCTGAAATGCACCGTGAAACCCTTGCATGGAATCTTGATGCTAAGCTCAAGAGCTGGTTGAAAGTTGGCTTCGTTGGCCAGGTAGCTTATCGCAAATCCAAAATCAACCTTGAAGATGATGCCGATGATCAACTTTATCTGACCAACCCGATGCTCCTTGCCCGTATGGCTCTCCCCTACGATTCACCCTACGGCTATCGTATCAACGACCAGGGCGACATCGTGTATGGTAAAGCTACCGAAATGCTTCACTACTCTGGCATCACAATGCCTCACTACATCTACAGCTATAACCATTACTCTTCCAACCGTATTTCCGGTAACCTCCGTCTTTATGAGCAGATCACCCCGATAAAGGGTCTCATCATCAAGGCTCAGCAGGCTATGGAAGCTTATGATAATCGCGGTTCGCAAACAATCGATCCCCGCAAGACTTTCCGCACCGAAATGGGCGACCTCGTTGGCTCCGGCGAAGTAGGTTCAATTATTTCCGGTAGCAACTCTGAATCATTCACGCGTTACTATCAGTTCACCTACACCAATACGGCTGAATATAAGTTTGACATTGCTGAGAAGAACCACTTCAGCTTCCTTCTTGGTCAGGAATCAATTATCACCCGTAACGATGGCTTCGGAATCGGAACCACCGGTACCACTGACCCGCGTATGAATCTCCTTACCCAAGGTACCTTCACTGATATGAGCCGTGTGTCATACGCTAAGGCTGAGTATGTTGTTAACTCTTACATGTTGAACGGTAACTATGATTACGATGACCGTTACTTCATTGATTTCTCCGTACGTCGCGACGGTAGCTCACGTTTTGCCAAAGGTCACCGTTGGTCAACTTTCGGTGCTATCGGTTTGATGTGGAACCTCAAGAATGAAAACTTCCTCAAGGAATCTACTATCGTAGACGACCTCCGTCTGCACTATAGCTACGGTGCTACCGGTAATGCAGGTGTGCCCAACTTCATGTGGCAGGGTTATGTGGGAACTACCGGAAACTACGGTAGCGGTGCTACGGTAAGTAACGCCGGTACAAGCCTTGGCGGTGTGAACAACCCCAACCTTTCTTGGGAAACTGTTTACAGCCATGACCTCGGTGTGAACGTGCGTCTCTTCAACCGCGTGAGTGTGGCTGCCGACTGGTACTACAAGCGTACCGTCGACATGCTCTACAGCATCCCCTTCTCGATCACCCAGTACCCTGCCAACGGCTATGCTAACGTTTGCTCCATGAGCAACAAGGGTGTTGAAGTGGAAGTGACCGGTGACATCTTCAAGAATAAAGATTGGTATGTTGGTGCCCGCGTAGGTTTCAACTACAACCGCAACCGCATCCTTGAACTTTGGGATGGTACCGATGAATACCCTGTTGCCTCCACAGGCTTGATCCAAAAGGTAGGTGGCGTTATGAGCCAGTTCTATGCAGTACGTTACGTAGGTGTAGACCCCGCCGACGGTAAGCAGATGTGGCTTGATAAGAACGACAATGTGACCAAAGTATTCCCCTCCGACGCTCAAGTGGCTACAGGTAAGTCGGCTTACGCTCCTTGGACCGGCGGTTTCGGTGCAAATGCCCGCTGGAAAGGCCTGTCAGTTTCTGCCAACTTCGTGTTCCAGTCCGGCAAGTACATGGTCAACAATGACCGCTACTTCATCTGCAACCCCACCGGTTTCGGTACTTCCTACAACCAGTCTGTTGACGCTCTGAACATGTGGACACACCCCGGTCAGATTACAGATATACCTGCCTACGGTGAAACACTCACTTACGCAGGTGACGACACCAGCTGGCTTGAGGACGCTTCTTTCACTCGTCTGAAAAACCTCACCGTGGCCTATGCTTTCCCCACCAACATTGTGAGCAAGCTCGGCCTCTCGGCTCTTCAGCTCCACTTCACCGGCCGCAACCTCTGGACCATCACCAACTTCTCAGGTTACGACCCCGAAATTCAGAGCAACATGGTACAGTTCCAGTACCCGAACACCCGCCAGTATGAATTCGGTATCGAGGTTAGCTTCTAATCACTCTCTTCACTTCACTTAACCTCAAGAAAAAGCAATTAATGAAAATGAAAAAAATATTCTTAGGACTTTTCGCAGGAGCTGCTATGCTTACTTCCTGCGATATGGATACCAGAAACTTCGGTGTCATCGACCAGGATATAGCCATTGAGAGCGTTGATGACGCGCATAAGTTCATGAACGGTATTTACGGTACACTCCGCACCATTTCTGGATCTGACTTCATTGTCTATGGCGATGTGCAGATGGACCAGTTCGTGGGTCTCGTTGACAATGGTAACCGTCTTGGCCCGTACTCAACCGGTCAGATTGTAGCGAGCGACAATGATCTTTCCACACTCTATTACAATATGTACATCAATGTGAACAAGGCTAATTATCTTGTTCCGAAAATTGATGCACTCGTTGAGAGCGGCAGTTTCAGCAACGATGATATCGTACAGCTCAATTATTACAAAGGTTCCGCTCTGTTTGCAAGCGCTTATTCTTACTGGTGGCTCTTCGACAAGTATGTGAACTACAGCACCGCTAACCTCGATACCCCCGGAATGGGCCTTCAGATCGAAACTGAGTATCATCCTTCGGGCGACCGTGGTTCATACGTTGGTCGCTCGACCATCCGCGAATCTGTCAATCATATCAATAAGCTGCTTTCTGATGCTTATGATCTCGTTGTAGCTTATGAAGAAGACGGAAATTTGGATGCATGCCACCCCAATTCCAGCTATGTGAGCTCCTATGTGATTGCAGCCCTGCAGGCTCGTATAGCCCTGCAAACAGGTGACTACACAACTGCGCTCGCAAAAGCTGAGGCTGTAATCAATTCCGGCAACTATGGTCTTGCTTCCGTAGATGATTATCCCGGAATGTGGCTTAATGACATGGGTAACGAGCTTATATTCGTTTGCTATGCAGAGAAAGGTCAGGGTGGAATAGGAACCGGTGTTCATTATCTTGCCAACAACTCCAAAGAAAGTTCAGATTATATCCCCACTGCCGATGTACTTCTCTCTTATGAAGATGGCGACGTTCGCTTTGATTCGTTCTTTGAGTTGTATCAGCCTATGGTTGTAAGTGGTGAAAACTACTACGCATTTGCTTTCAACAAATATCCCGGCAACCCCGCACTCAATACCGGAACCACCAATGCCCTACTTAACGCAGGCAAGCCTTTCCGCTTGAGCGAACAATACCTGATTGCCGCAGAAGCAGCTTACGAAACTCAGAACGAAACCAAAGCCAACGCTTATCTCAACGACCTGCGTTCAGCTCGTATCGAGGGTTACGCTTCACGCAACTATAGCGGCAACGCGCTTCGCACTGCTATCCGCGACGAACGCGGCAAAGAGCTTATCGGTGAAGGTTTCCGTATGGGCGACCTCCGTCGTTGGGGTGAAGGCTTTACTCGTGAAGCAGGATTCGCTAACCTTGGTTATCCTTTCGATGCAATCCTCGCTGCCGTTACACCAACCACCAACAATGTGACCTATGCGGCCGACGATTATCGCTTCATCTGGCCTATTCCTACTCGTGAAATGCAGGTTAACCCGCAGCTCGCAGGTCAGCAGAATCCTCGTTATTAATCTTGTTTAATCTGAATTTTTAGAAATCATTATGAAACTCAATAAAATTTTAGCCTTTGCGGTTGCCGTCCTCACAATGACGGCCTGCTCTGACGACAAGGTTGAGGATTATCCCACTTTCCTCGGTGGCGTCAATTCGGCTTCCGGTGTTACCGTTAGCTTGCCGCAGACCTTCAAAGCAAACGAAAACCAACAGCCTTTCTATCTGCCTGTAGAAGTTGAAGGTCAGACAAACGGAAAGATCGTGGTCAACGTAGAGGTGAAAGAGCTCACTTCCACTCCCGCCGAAACTGAACCGGCCAAGGAAGTTGAACACTATAATGTTACCGCCAAGAGCATCAACATTCCTGAAGGTGAAGCAACAGGTTATGTTGAGATCTATCCCGTGTGGGAAACTGGAGTGATCAACGATGACCGCGTGTTTGAAATTTCAATCACCGGCGCTCAAGGAGCATCAGTAGGCAATGCAACATGCCAGGTTACTATCGTTAACATCGATGACCCCTACACCTCTATGTGCGGCGCATGGAAACTTACCGGTACAGATCGCGATGGCAAGAGCGTGTCCTACAATATTAATATGAAAACTGTAAGTGCTGACAGTGAAGACTACGGTTCTGTACTTTACGGATTCGGTATTTTCGGCGAAAGTGACTACCTGCTTCCCTTCACAGACTTTGAATTCGATGAAGTGACAGGCGAAGGCAAGATGAAGCTAGGCGTTGGTAAAGGAATGACTGATGGTCTTGCATTCAACTACGGTGATCCAGTTGGTGCGGCATTCCCGGTTCTCTTGGTCCGCAACGCTGCAGGTAATCTAACAATGAACTATGAGGTAGTCTGCACATTCGATGGCAACTACAACGAAGTAGTTATTCCGGATGATGTAATAATCGTGGGAGGCCTGTTCAGCAACACCACTCTTCAGTTTACAGGCTATACCGTTGGCCAGCTCACAAACATGAAGCTTACCCGCTAATCCTATCCTGAACAAGGATTCAATAACAGAGTTGACGCGGTTGCGCTAATGTGCACCGCGTCAACTTTCCCTATTAATAATCTTTTACTCTCCTATCCCATCATCATTCCCTATTTATGAAAAAAACTTTACTTGTTTCGGCCTTTGCTTTGGGCATTATCATTTCGGCGCAGGCTCAGAATAAGATTAATCCCGCAGGACGCTTGCTTCTTCAGGAATTTAAAGCTGAGCGTGAGCGTGTTCTTATCAATAGCAACGGGATCCTCGCTCCTATGGGCAACGCTACACCGACAGAGCAGACAGTAAAGGCCGTTGTTGTTTTGAAAAAAGGTTTTGAATCCAATGTGATTTCCGTTGATGATGTTGAAATTCTCAGCGAGCTCAACGGAGTGGTAGTGCTCACCTGCCCCATGTCCCGTATCGAGGAATTGGCCGATTTGCCGGAAGTTCAGAGCATTGGATTCGGTGAAACAAAGAAACCTATGCTTGACTTTGCACGACCTGCAGGAAGTGTCGGGGATGTGACTGACGGATTTCAGTATGAATCACAGAAGTTGTCCTTTGACGGAACCGGCGTGATTTGCGGCATGATGGACACCGGACTTGAAGGTAATCATATCAACTTCAAGAACTCTGACGGAACGTCGCGCATTCAGCGCCTTTGGCATTTGACCGGAACTGACGGCACGTTCAGGGAATACACTCCGTCGGACATTTCATCGTTCACTACCGACGATACTGAAGAAACCCACGCAACCCACGTGGCCGGAATTATGGGAGGTGGTTACAAAGGGAATGCTAAATACATGTATCTCACATCAGCCACAGGTAATACGGGTGGCATTCGCAACAACAGCCCCATCCCTTATTACGGTGTGGCCACCGGCTCTGATCTGGCTTTCAGCGTTGGCTCACTCTCTACTCCCAACATAATCCAGGGTGTGACCAATATCATTGATTATGCCCAATCGACTGGACAACCCTGTGTGGTAAATCTTTCCCTCGGTGGCACCGTAGGCCCCCACGATGGAACGGATTACTATAGCCGTGCTCTCTCGCGCCTCGGCGAGAAGGGTATCATAGTGATGGCAGCCGGTAATGATGGTGACACCAATCTCTCCATTACCAAAACGCTTGGCGCCACCGGCAATGACGGATATTTGCGCACGTTCCCTGTTTCAACTGACCAATATGGCGATCCGGTACAGGGAACCACTGTGGGTGTTGTCGATCTTTGGACCGATGGCTCCACTCCAGTGAAGTTTGCCTGGAAGGTGTTTAAGGGCAATGCAGCGAGCGCCGAAACTATTTTGGAAGTGGATGAAGCAGGCAAAACGCTCAGCACCAATAATAATGCCGTGTTCTCCAAGTATTTCTCCGGAAGCATTGTGATGACTACTTCTGTTAGCTCGGATAATAACCGCTACAATGTTTATTCCACGGTCAACGCCCGCTTGCTCTCCGGTCAGACTTGCACTCTTATGTTGGAGGTGACAGGTGCATCCGGAACAAAACTCTATCTCTATGGCAGCAGTGTTATTTTCACTAACAAGAGCGTAAGCGGAAGCACACCCCTTGCAATCACAAACGGCAGTGCCGCCAACTCGATCAATGATGCGGCATGTGGCGATAATATAGTTTCAGTGGGAGCTTTCACCACCCGCAACCGTTGGGGATTGCTGAATGGTAACGTTTATACCTACACATCCACATATACAGTAGGAGCGATTTCGCCGTTTTCATCCTACGGTACTTCTTATCAAGGTGAGAAGTTACCTCTGATATGCGCTCCCGGAGCAAATATAGTGTCAAGTATCAGCCGTTACACCGTGTCTTCGGAGAATGAGACCACTGCAACTGCCGCTAACGGAGCGTATGCCGATTACTGGGGCCCGATGCAAGGAACCTCGATGGCTTGCCCGTTTGTTTCAGGAACAGTGGCTCTTTGGCTGCAGGCTTGCCCTTCGCTTGATTTTAACCAGGTAATGGAGGTGATCAACAATACTTCTACCTACAGTGCGCTCACCATGAAAGGCGGCCGCTGGGGAGCCGGTAAGATCAATGCTCTCGAAGGTGCCAAATATGTGCTTGACCACTTTGCTGCAATCGGCAGCGTGTGGGAGGATGATGAGGCTCGCTTCATGGTAACGCCCAACAGCGCCGGCTATGACGTGACTCTGGCCGGCGAGGCTCAGTTTGAAGTGAAGATCGTTGACCTACAGGGACGCGCCGTTGCCACGGCCCGCGGTGCCGATGGCTCTGCCTCGATTGAAACCTCAACCCTCACCCCCGGCATCTATATTCTCACCGTGAATGCCCCCTCGGCCACACTATCCTGCAAAATCCAAGTGCGCTGAGACAAGAGGCCCGCACTGACATTCTGAATGTTTTTCAAGCGCCACACCATGGTTTGACCCGGTGTGGTGCTTTTTTATGGACCGTTTTGAGTATGTTTGGATAAAAATCTGTAATTTTGCAGCGTAAAAACAAAACCAATACTCCACAAGTTTTTTCACAATGCAATCATTAGTCCATCCAATCAAAATTTTCGCCGGTACCGCTTCGCGCTATATGGGCGAGGAAATCTGTAAAGATCTCGGTATCGAACTCGGCAAGATGAACATCCAGCACTTTGCTGATGGCGAATTTGAAGTGTCGTTCGAAGAAACCGTGCGCGGCTGCGAGGTGTATCTGGTGCAGTCAACCTTCCCCAGCACCGACAATCTCATGGAGCTTTTGCTCATGATCGATGCTGCGAAGCGTGCGTCGGCCCACTCCGTTATAGCCGTTATCCCTTATTTCGGCTGGGCCCGTCAGGACCGCAAGGATAAACCCCGTGTGTCAATTGCCGCCAAGTTGGTTGCCGACCTGTTGATGGCAGCCGGTGTGAACCGTGTGATCACAATGGACCTCCATGCCGACCAGATTCAAGGCTTCTTCAACGTTCCGGTGGATCACCTTTACGCATCCTCTGTGTTCATCCCTTACATCCAGAGCCTCAAACTTGAGGATATGGTGATTGCAACACCCGACGTGGGTGGTGCCAAGCGTGCCAACTCTTATGCCAAATATCTCGACGTGCCTTTGGTGCTCTGCCACAAACAGCGCGCTAAGGCCAATGTGGTAGCCACAATGACTGTGATAGGTGACGTTAAGGACAAGAATGTGATATTGATTGACGATATGGTCGATACTGCCGGCACCATAGCCAAAGCTGCCGACCTTATGATGGCCAACGGTGCCAAATCAGTTCGCGCCATTGCTTCACATGCAATCATGAGCGATCCCGCTTCGGAGCGTGTGGACAATTCAGGCATGACCGAGATGGTGTTCACC
>CAJUSN010000039.1 GCA_910589095.1 uncultured Muribaculaceae bacterium | reverse complement strand
GCATTGTAATGCTCCGATGTTCATATCTGCCCACAAGACACTTAAACCTAAATCGACTGCATTCATAAAGTAAAATTAGCAAAACTTCTACATCTCATACTCCATGTCGAGGAGTTTATGAGTGTTCTCAATCGCGGCCGGTTTATTGATTTTTCAGTTTCACATTGATAGTTTTTCCGCATTTTTGAGAACAAACCATTGACTGATTCCCACCTCGCTCACGCAGAGTTTCATGCTAAAAAAAAAGACCGGCGATGCCGGTCTTTTTTTTTTACAGAATTGTTATTTCGTCGAGGAAAAACCAGCACGGATTGCCGACACCGTAATGCCAGCCCGGACACTGCTTCATTCCTTCTACAGCAACTTTCACATAACGGGCCTTCCGAGGTGTGGTGAATTTTTCAACCACATTGACAAACTTCACCTTGCCGTCGTGATCATCAGTGAGCTCATGCTTAGCCGTCTCCTTCCAGTTCACTCCATCGTCACTCAGTGAATAAGTTACCGACTTGGGTTGGAGAATCCAAGCCCCGATTTGGTGCAGGAAATCGGTGTCTATGCTTTTTATCTCGGTCGGATGCCCGAGATCCACCGTGATGTCCACATCCTTTCCTTCCCAGCCAATCCAACTGTCTTTATAGCTCATACCACCAAAGAGACCGTCCGACAGTGACTGAGCACCTATTTTGTCGTAGGGAGCTGGAAGTGGAGTCGAGAATGTGATATCCGCGGCCTCAGCCAGGTTCTTCTCGCCGCGAGGCAGGTAGCGGCTACGGTAAAGATCCACATATTCCTTGGGCGAGTTACTGCGTTCGTTGATATGCGCAAGTCCATATCGGGCGGCACGGGTCTCGAATGTATCGAGCATGTTTTTCAGACGAGTCACATCTTTATCAGGCATTGTGCGCTCGATTTCAAGCTCGCTGTATTGCAGAGACAGACGCGAGCGCTGCACTCTCGCCAACAGTGCCGAATCACCTTTTACCGACTCTTCCGCCTTGTCAAACAATTGATTGTATGTGCGGCGGAGTATCGGATTGAGCATCCCGTCTTTATGTGTCGCAGGCGAGTCGTAGATCCACAGAGGTATTCTGCTTCCCAATAACGCACCTTGCAATAGTTTGAGATACTGATCAATATACGGTGCGGCCGCACCATAGTAACCATTGAGGAATGTGTTGGTCAGAGAATCCACGTCGGCATCTGCATTCCACATCAATTTATTCACAAGATAACAACGCAGTTCGGTCATATCACCTCCGCGAACGTTGCCGTTGCAGTTGAACAACATCTTTGCATTGTGGTCACGGAATGTCTGGATGTTGGGCTGCATGATATGGAAATTAGGAAATGGAGTGGCAAAGCCGTCGCAGTTGATACCGTAATCCCATAAAAAGAAGTTCTCCGACATCTTCGACCATCCGTCGAGTGCCTTGAGATATGCTTGTCCCGACGCATTGTCCTGCATCGGCACTTCCCGATAGCAGTCAATGTTGCAGAGCATTATGTTCACGTTCGGACGCGGTTTGACATGCTTAGGCGGATTCATCGTATACAGATAAGCCAGCGTGGAGAATTGTTTGTCGGGATATCTGTCGGCAAGTCGGTTCAGGAAATGGATCAACGAGCCTGAGGGTGCTCCCTCGATAGAGTCGATGCGGGCGCATTCGGGGCATTTGCAATTGGTATAGTTGCCATCGTTCTGGCTCACAGAGATCATATCCATCCCCGGATTGGCCTTAAATATAGAGTCAAGCTCCTGACATACGATTTTGAATACGTCCTCGTTGCTGAGACACCATTGACCGGCCTGACCCGGATGACGCTTGCCGTCAAACCATGCATAATACTCAGGATGCGCTGCACCATATTTCGAGGCAGGAAGCAACCGGTTGAACGTATGGACCCAGTATCCGCCGGCAAACACTTCACTCGGATCCTCATGGCGCGCCCACATCCGGTAGATGGGGTCGGATGAGGTGGCATAGCTGCCATTGCTGCGGAATGTGAAAGTCGGATTCTCCACAAAGCACTCTGCCGGTATCTCGATTGTGGAACGTGTCGGCACGGTATATTCATTTTCTCCCCAGTAGTTACACCCGAGATATTTCTCAAGCAGTGTCACAACGCCATACACCGATCCTTTCCCTTTGTTGCTCTCTATTGTCAGATAGCCCGGCCGGGAGTCAAGTTTGAATCCATCCTCCTTGATTGCCTCATTTCGGGTGCGGCGGAACACAACATCACCCTTTTTCGGTTTAGCGTCTATTGCCACTATCGGCATGGTCGCGCCGCTGATGCGTTGGGTGAAATCCTGAAGCAACTCTGCCGCCTGGCGGTCGAGGGTGTCCGTGTAGAGGATCCTACCCGGAGCTTTGTGGTTCTTCACAAGCATTGTCTGCGCCTGTGCAGTCAGACCGACCATGGCGGCCGATACTAAGAATAATTTTAATAAACCTGTTTTCATCCGATAATATAGTTTGATTTCTCGACAAGATTGGTATCTATCTGCAAATTTAATGAATTTTCATGACATTATGCTCATGATTTCGGATTATAATAGGTAACTATTCAGCCCCACCGTGACTGAATAGTTACTACAGCAGCTATGATAGTTAAATATTGTTAAAAAAGTTCATTTACCGAAAAATGAGGCAGTAACGGAATTTTAGGCCTAAAAAGTTTTGCCGAATGGAAAACAATGCTTAATTTTGCCCCGCAAAAAGCAATACGACAACAATTAACATACATAATAATAACACTTAAAAATGATCATCGTACAAGTAAAAGAAGGCGAAAACATCGAGCGCGCACTCAAAAAATTCAAGCGCAAATATGAAAAAACCGGCATTGTAAAGGAACTCCGCAGCCGTCAGGCTTTCCAGAAACCTTCTGTGGTTAACCGCAAGAAGATGATGAAGGCCGTTTACGTGCAGAAGCTCCGCACTGTCGAGGAATAAGCCTCGGTTACTGCCAGCCTTATAATTTTATTTGGCAACATACTCCCATAAAGGGAACCCGATATAACTGTCTGTTGGATGGACTAATTTAGCGGGTTCTCTTTTGTCGTACCCTTACTATTCACATTAGCGTTTGCTTACAAAACAGCGTCCTTAAAAATCTAAATACCACGAATTCGGCATCTACCAATCGTTTCTCTTTCTTAAATATATAATTATGAAGTTCAGCACCATCCTCCTTGTCATTATTGTGGCGTTCAACTCTGTAAGTCTTCAAGCATCACCAATCCTGCTTGATACAGTTTATTTAGATAACGCATGGAAACAAGTTGACGGCCCTTGCTTCGCTTCTTATTACAAAATATTTGAAAAGGGATGCCGAGTTTCTACTCCTACAAGATTCCGAAACTTCTATATCACCGGAGAAATTCAAGGTGATGGGTATTTCATTAAACTTGACAGTATTAACGATTTGAAATCTCTTCTTGAAGGTGAATTCACGAGCTACTACCGCGATGGTCGTACACAGCACCACTCAACCTGGAAAGATGGCGCTCTTAATGGAGAATTATGCGATTACAATCCTGATGGAACCCTAATACGAAAAGTTATATACAAAAACGGCTTACCACACGGTCTTTCTTCAGAATTCTCTAACGGAATCTGTTACCAACAGGAATTTTACGAGGGTAAGAATCTCAATGGATATTACACCATGTCAAATCCTGACGGACTCTTCTCAAAAATAAGCATCAACGAAAATATACCCATATTACAATCTCCTGAAGTTTCCGAGATGCTCAGTCAATACATTAATGACGTACTCTGGAAATACTACATTAAAGATGGCTTAACCGTTGAAGTCAGCATGTCCCGAACAAATGACTACGGTAAATACTATAGGACATTTGTCAGACTAACTAACAACTCCTTTTTCCCTATTGAAATAAATCCCGAACTCTTCACAGCCGCGATAAAAGATAAAAAAGGATATGACCGCGCATTAGCAATCCAAAACGCAGAACAATATGACAAACGCATAAAGAGAACTCAAAATTGGGAAACTGCTCTAACTTCTATATCTGCAGGCTTAGCTTCCACTCAGGCCGGCTATTCTGTTTCTTCAACCAATAGCTATGGAACTATAAGTTATGGAGGTAACTTTGGCACATACTCCGGGACTTCGACAACTACCACATACAATGCATCTGAAGCTATTCAAACCCAATTAGCAATGAGCCAATCTCTAATGAATTACACAGAAAATAACGCTAAAAAACGGGAAGCACGTAACGAAGGATATTTAAAACACACAACAATCAAACCAGGCGAGTGCTTGGAAGGATATTTCAACATATTGCGTAAAGACGGACAGACGCTTTACATCTACTTAAACATCTCAGATGCAGTCTTTCAATTTCAATTTGACCCAGCAAAAAAATAGAGACTTTTAGTGCAGTTGGGACAGGATGCGCCAGGGGCGCGGGTAGAGGTTGTTGGCGCGGTTGCCGATGTTTTTGACAAAGCCGAGAGGGAGGCCGGCGTAGGTGAGAAGGGCAAATCCGCGCGGTGAATCAGCCGGAAGGCTTATAGCCTCGCATCGCAGATATTCAAGCGCTTGCGTGCGGTCAACATCCACTTGCGGGAAAGCTGCAGCATTGAGGGCGTCACTGAGGGCAAGCTGCTGCGAAGGCACCACATCACGCCCTTTCAGTTCCCCAAGCTCAAGCTTGGCCGGATAAGACGAGCCGGGGGTGAGACATGCCATCACTTTTGCGCCATCGACATGTAGCTCGACATTCATCCCGGGAAGAAGCCAATCGGCCACCTCTTTAGGCGCGGCAACGGACTTAACGCCCTTTCGCTTATCCCGATCCTTCCCTTTGCCTTTCGGCTTTGCCGATTTAAACGAAAAAACAACCGACGACAACAGAGGCTTGCGAACCACGCCCATAAAAAGGCCCTCGCCCTGAATCAAACCCGGAATAAACCGATATGCAGGCATATTGCCTTCAAGCGCCGGAGCTATATTCCATGAAGGGTCAACGGGGATTGTAACAGGTTCGGCACCATATTCCTGCCGCATGTACGCAAGCATGCGCTCATTCTCCAGAGGATTGAATGTGCAGGTGCTGTAAACCATATACCCGCCCGGCTTCAAAGCGAGCCACAGATTATCAACAATCTCCTTTTGCAACGCGGAACATTGCTTTACGAGCCCGGGGCTCCATTGCGCAACAGCCTCGGCATCCTTCCGCATCATTCCTTCGCCCGAGCATGGCACATCGGCCACAACCAGATCAAAAAATCCCGGCGTTTCGCGGAATCGCGATGTATCGCCCTGAGTGACACACACCAGCGGATAACCCCACTTAGCCAGATTTTCCTTTAGCACCGCTGCACGCTTGGGAACAAACTCGTTGGCCACCACGTGCGACCCGTCGGGGAGCGCATCAATAACAGCCGTGGTCTTTCCTCCCGGGGCTGCACAGGCATCGAGCACCGTAAGCGGAGCAGGGGAACCGGCGGTGAGCTGACGCACCACATGCCCTACAAACATTGACGAAGGATCCTGCACATAGTAGGCGCCTTGATGGAGTGCGGGATCAAAAGTAAAGGGCAAGCGGACCGGAAGCAAGCGGGCGTCATCACACCAAGGCACCACGCATCCATCCGGACGACTCTCCGCATGTTTACGACGATTGTAACGCACGGCCACCGTGGGCTCCGCGCTCATCGCTTCAATGAGCTTGGACATCCACGGTGGGTTATATTCTGAAAGATAACTTACGTAATGATCGGGGAGTGCCATCAGATAGAGAGGCGGCGGAGAGTTTCAAGCAGTTCGCGGTTGATGGGCTTGTCGTTCTTGATAGCTTTGGTGAAAGGCACATAGACAATCCGGTCGTTCTGAATACCTATCATCACGTTGCGCTGGTCGTCAAGAAGCGCATCGATAGCAGCCGCACCCATGCGGGAAGCGAGAATACGGTCATGAGCCGTGGGCGAACCTCCTCGCTGCAGGTGACCGAGAATGGAAACGCGCACATCATAGCCCGGATACTCGTTCTTAACGCGCTCAGCCATGCCCATAGCGCCACCGGTGACAGGGCTTTCGGCCACAAGCACAATCGAAGAGTTCTTCGACTTGCGGAAGCCGTTTTGAATCAGCTCGGCCAACTGGTCAACCTGAGTGGAGATTTCGGGAATGATTGCAGCTTCCGCGCCGGAAGCTATCGCACCGTTGAGAGCCAGGAAGCCGGCGTCGCGTCCCATAACCTCTATAAAGAACAAACGTTCATGCGAGGTGGCCGTGTCGCGGATTTTATCCACGCACTCCATAATGGTGTTGAGGGCCGTGTCATAACCTATGGTCGAGTCAGTGCCGTAAAGGTCATTGTCAATGGTTCCGGGCAGACCGATGATGGGAAGGTTGAACTCGTTGGCGAAAATACGCGCGCCGGTAAGCGAACCGTCACCACCGATCACCACGAGTGCATCTATTTCATGTCGGCGGAGATTATCGTAAGCGAGCTGACGCCCCTCGGGTGTCTGGAACTCGGGGCAGCGCGCGGTTTTCAGGATTGTGCCACCCATCTGAATGATATTTGACACATTCTGAGTCTTGAACTCTACGATTTCATCGGAAATCAGGCCGCGGTAGCCGCGGTAGATACCTTTCACGCGAAATCCGCTGTAGATAGCCGAACGGGTTACCGCACGAATCGCTGCATTCATACCCGGAGCATCACCTCCGGATGTGAGGATACCAATACATTTAATCTCTGCCATGGGGTTATCGTTTTTAGGTTTGTAACTTGCAAATTTACACAAATCTCCCAACCTCGCAAAATTCCCTCCCCCATTTTCACCTAATTTACATTTATTGCCCAAAGATTGACATACGAATGGGCGGAGGGGTTGTGGGTCAGTCGGCGAGAAGGGTGGCGGAAGTGGCGGAACGGACGGTGACGCGGACTGTCTGGCCCACACGATAGTCGCGACGGGGCACAACCACAGTCATGTTTTGGGGTGTGCGGCCCACCATCTGCTCCTTCGATCGTTTGGCCACGCCTTCAAGCAGCACTTCCACCTCTTTGCCCACCATGGCCTGATGGGCAGCCAATGAAAGCTCATTCTGCAGGGCAATCATGCGGTTGAGGCGCTCTATTTTCACCTCTTCGGCCACATTGTCGGGCATGTGTTTGGATGCGAGGGTGCCGGGACGCTCGGAATATTTGAACATGAATGCCGACTGGAATCCTACCTCACGCATCAGACTGAGAGTCTGCTCGAAGTCCTCTTCACTTTCATCATGGAAGCCGGTAAACATATCAGTCGATATGCCACAATCAGGTATGATGCGGTTTATGGCGGCAATGCGGTCGAGATACCACTCACGCGTGTAATGACGGTTCATGGCCTTGAGCACCTTGTTACTGCCACTCTGCACGGGTAGGTGAATATGGTGGCAAATGTTAGGATAGCGGGCAATGGTGTGGAGAATCTCGTCGGTCATATCCTTTGGATGTGAAGTGGTGAAACGTATTCTCATATCAGGGGCCGCCTCGGCCACGGCCGCCAACAGACGGTCGAATGTCACAGGATCTTCACCTTCGGCCGCCACATATCGGTAGGAATTGACATTCTGCCCGAGAAGAGTCACTTCTTTATAGCCCTTTGCGCGCAGGTCGGCGAGTTCGGCAAGGATGGAGTGAAGCTCACGTGAACGTTCGCGACCACGAGTGTAAGGAACAATACAGTAGGAGCAGAAATTGTTGCATCCTCGCATTATGGATATAAATCCGCTCACAAGATTGCCGGGCAGGCGCACCGGAATGACCTCACGGTAAGTCTCAGTGGTGGATAGCTCTACGTTGATAGCTTTCTGGCCTGCTTCAACAGCGGCAAAAAGCGACGGAAGGTCAAGGTAACTGTCGGGGCCTGCCACCAGGTCCACGCCACGATTTGAAATCAAGTCATCCTTGACTCTTTCGGCCATACATCCAATCACGCCTATGATCAAGCCGCCGCGACGCTTGCGGCGCAGCGCGGTGAGAGCTTGCAAACGGCCAAGGATTTTCTGTTCCGCGTTATCGCGGATGGAGCATGTGTTAAGCAAAACGGCATCGGCATCCTCAACGGATTCGGTAATTGCATAGCCGGCCATGTTCATTATAGCGAATACAACCTCGGTGTCAGCCACGTTCATCTGGCAACCGTAGGTTTCCACATAAAGCTTCTTCATAGGAGCCTCATCATTGGGAGAAATATGATTTTTCGCGTCCAAAACTATTGTATATTGTGAGATAATTATCTAATTTTGCACAAAATTACTAAAAATCCGCTATACGTGTGCAATCATCGGGGCGCTATGTTCATCAAAAAAATCCCCACAGGCACGCGCAGCGACAAAAACCGGTCAAAGGGCTGCCTCACCGTTGGCAAAACGTAACAGCCCCGAGCGCAAAGAAACTTTAACAGCTAAAAAATACAGCATGGCATTTCCAATCATTACCCCGAATGAAGCCGCCGCTATGATCAACAACGGCGACGTGCTTGGCCTGTCGGGCTTCACCGCAGCCGGATCGCCCAAAGTGGTCACGGAAGCTCTCGCAGCCCGCGCCGAGAAAGAACACGAGGCCGGACGCCCGTTTAAAGTCGACATTTTCACCGGCGCTTCAACCAACCGCTGGGCCGACGGGGCGCTCGCGAAAGCCAACGCCATAGGACGTCGCACCCCCTATCAGAACACCCCCGACCTTCGTACACGCATCAATTCTCACGACACTCACTATTTTGACCTACACCTTTCGGAACTCTCTCAGAAATTCCGCTATGGATTCTATGGCGAGCTTGACTGGGCTATTGTGGAAGTTGCCGAAGTGTTCGACAATGGCGAAGTAGTGCTCGGTATCGGTGCCGGTAACGTGCCCACCTATGTGAAATATGCCAAGCGCGTGATATTGGAGCTCAACTCCAAACTTCCCCGCGATCTTTACGGCCTGCATGACATCTACATGCCCCTCGATCCCCCCAACCGCCGTGAGATCCCCATTTTTAAGCCGAGCGACCGCATTGGTAGCCCCGTGGTGAAAATAGATCCCGAGAAGATTGTAGGTGTGGTACACAGCGACCATTACGACGGCATCAAGGGCTTCACCGAACTGGACGACAACACTCTCCAGATAGGCAACAACGTTTGCAACTTCCTTATCGGTGAAATCAAGGCCGGCCGCATTCCCAAGTCGTTCCTCCCCCTGCAATCAGGTGTAGGCAACGTGGCCAATGCAGTGCTCTACGGACTGGCGGCTTCAAAGGACATACCTCCGTTTGAAATGTACACCGAGGTGATCCAGGATGCCGTAATCGACCTTATGAAACAGGAACGTTGCAAATTCGGCTCCACCTGCGCCCTCACCGTTTCGGACAAAACTGAACGCGAAATTCTCACCAACTTGGATTTCTTCCGCGACAAACTCGTGATTCGTCCTGCCGATATATCAAACAGCCCCGAGGTGATACGCCGACTTGGTGTCATAGCCATGAACACTGCTCTTGAAGCCGACATTTTCGGATGTATCAACTCCACCCACGTTCTCGGCACCCGCATGATGAACGGTATTGGCGGATCAGGCGACTTCACCCGCAACGGTTACATCTCAATTTTCTCCTGCCCCTCTGTAACAAAAGGCGGCATGATAAGCAACATCGTTCCGATGTGCTCCCACATTGACCACACCGAACACTCCGTTGATGTCATCATCACTGACCAGGGTATCGCCGACCTCCGTGGCCTCGATGCAGTTCAGCGCGCTGAGGCTATCATCAACAACTGCGCTCACCCCATGTACCGTCCGCTCCTTCAGGACTACCTGCGTCTGGGCAAGTCAGGCAACATCCCTCACTCGCTCGAAGCCTCACTCGCATTCCACACCGCATTCAAGGCCACCGGCGACATGCGCAATGTCGATTGGTCCAAGTACGGTTTCTGATACTCTTAGAGTCATATACAACTTTTCACAAAGGATGCCTCCCAAGCGGGGACATCCTTTGTTTTTTCACCTATTTGTTGGCTATTTTGTCCGAAATGTTGCAGCGGGAATTTCTTTCAATCAACAGATTTTCATTAATTTTGCAGAGAATCATCACATTATTCCGCCTTACCATGAAACATAACGCCATCTATGCGCTACGTGTGATATGTTTGCTATTTCTGCTGCCGTTCATGAGCCTGAAGGCCCACACCGCGCCTCAACTCCCCGAACCTGACCTCGCATGGAAAAACATCTCCGTGGGAGGAAAGACCGTCACGGTGTTCTGCATGTTCCGCGACAGCCGCGGACTCATGTGGATGGGCACCAACTGCGGACTTGACTTGTATGACGGTGTGGCCACCCGCACTGTGAGTAGCACTGAGAGCTCAGGATTGCAGATCTACGCCATTGCCGAACATGCCGACACCCTTTACCTCGGTACCAACCACGGTGTGGTGACCTACTGCGTTAGCAACGGCCAACTCGGCAATCCCCTCCCCTCATCGCCAAAAGAGATCCGTTGCATGCTGCTTGACGGCGAGCGCCTGTGGATAGGGAGCCTCGACGGCATCTCCATACTCCATCTTCCATCCGGGAAAATCCACGAATGCTCCGGGGGATTGCCTCACAGGTCGGTCTATTCACTCCTGCGCGACAGCCGTGGGGTGATATATGCCGGCACGTACAACGGACTCGGGCGCTATGACAACACCCGCGACTCATTCAGCAGGTTGTCGCCCGACATGAATGGTGCAGCTCCGGGCCGGAATCTGTTTGTCAACTGCATGCTTGAAAGTGCCGACGGCAACACCATATATGTGGGTACCGAAGGGGCCCTCTACCGCTACAGTCCTGTCAACGGTACATGGGAACGTGACACGCGTTTCAACGGTAATAATATAAAAAGCATGGCCCGTTCGGCTTCTGATCACATACTTGTGGGCACCGACAACGGCATGTTTGACCTCAACGGCGAGTCGCTGCGTCACTACCGACATGACTCACGCCTTGAGGAAACCCTGGCAGGCAACGAGATATGGAGTTTATATGCCGACAGCGCCAACAACCTGTGGGCCGGTCATGAACGCGGCTTCTCTTTGGCGGCCAACTCATTACATATCCGAGCAGTGAAACTGGCCACACTGGCCGGGACAGGTGAAGGCAACGAGATTTTTGCCATCTTGCGTGACTCAAGAGGCAACCTTTGGCTCGGAGGCACCAATGGTGTGATTTTGCTTTCTGATGATGGCACTCCCCGTTGGTTTCGCCACAGTGATTCACCCAATTCACTGTCGCACAACCGCATCCGGTCTATCGACGAGGATTCCGAACATAACATCTGGCTCTCTACCGACGGTGGCATCAACCGTTACAATCCAACCACTGGCGGATTCGACGTGTTTCACATAATGGACGGTAACGGCGACCACAACTCCAATTGGGTATACGCCATGGAGGATTATGGGAGCCGCATGGTGAGCGGAAGTTTCCTCGGAGGGATTCACTTCGTGGACAAATCACGCTTTGGAAGCGGCGGAGGCCCAGTCACAGCCAACTTCAGCCTCAACAGCGACACTCCACTCTCCGGTTCTTCAGGTAAAGCATTGGTCAACGACCTTGTCAATGATGTGGAGACGGATTCTCAAGGCAATATATGGATTCTCCTGTTTCGCGATGAAACCCTCTCGCGTTTCGATGAAAAGCACCGCCGCATAAAACGCTTCAATATCCATGCCCTGACAGGACAATATCCTACGAACATGAGCCTCGATGCGCGCCAACGCATGTGGTGCGGGTTCTATGGCGGAGCGGTAATGATCGACGGCGACAGCCTACACACTGTCCGCTTCCCCCTCACCAACAGCGACGAAGCTGTGCTGGCGATGGGAAAGGTGGGTGACGACATGTGGGTTTCGACACAATCCAACGTGTGGCGAATAGACGGCAACACACTCGAACCCGAAATGCTGGCACTCCCGCAAAAAGCCTACCGATCCATCTACGATGACACCCCAAACCGCAAAGTTTATCTGGGCACACTGGATGAAATAATCGAAGTGGACCAAACCGAAATCGGCAAATCGCCCGAACCCAGAACCGTCAAGCTCATAGCCGAGCAAACACCCGAAGGCGAAGTTTACCTTTCGGCCAACAATGTGCCCGAGGACGGGATAAGCCTCCCCTACGGGGGCAATGTGACTCTGCTGGTGAGTTCACTTGACTATTCCCCCGACGTGGTGCAACGTTACGCTTATCGTCTGGTAAAAAACAACACTGACTCCACCGACAATTGGATAGTGCTCCCCGAAGGAGCCAACGCCATATCGCTGACTGACCTGTCGATGGGACATTATAAACTGATGGTAAAATCCTTGGGATCATCAGCCAAAGCCATTGAATTGCCGGTGGATGTAAGCGCGCCTTGGACACTGTCGTGGTGGGCCATCATACTCTACTGCCTCATTGCTGCCGGTATATTATGGGCCGTCGTATGGCAAACGCGCCGGCGCAACCTGTTGAGTTTCCGCGAAAAAGAGCGCAAAAAATCACTTGAATTAGTGGAAAAGAAACTCACGTTCCTGTCAAACATCTCACACGACTTAAAAACGCCACTCTCCATGATCTTGGGTCCGGTGAGTCTGATGCGCGAAAAAACCACCGATCCGGCAACACGTCATTCGCTTGACAACGTGTATGCCAACGCCGTGAAGCTCAACAACATGATCCATCGAACGCTGGAACTGAACCATCTTGATGACTCGGCGGAGGATCTGCTCATCCTTTCCACGTTCGATGCCGTGGAATTCTGCCGCAGCGTATTCGAAGCTTTCCGCGAGAACAATCCCAAAAAACGATTCGTGTTCCACAGCTCAACCCCGTCACTTTACATTGAAGCCGATGCCGTGAAGTTCGAATCCGTGATAACCAACCTGCTCTCCAACGCATGTAAATATTCCGATGAAGGAGCCACCATTTCATGCGGAATCAGCCGTCGCGAAGGACTGGCCGAAATCGTGGTTAGCGATGATGGTATCGGTATCCCCGAGTCGGATCAGCCACTCGTGTTCCAACGCATGTTCCGCGCTCCCTCCTCAGCAAAGCTGCGCGAAGGCACCGGCCTCGGACTATACCTTATTAAAAAGTACCTCGAGCTCATGCAAGGCACCATCAACCTTTATAGCCGTGAGGGACAAGGCACCTCATTTATTGTGACACTTCCTCTCACCGAAAATCCCTCATCGCAGATTGATGAAGCCTCTGCAGAAGAAACATCCGGCCGACCACGCATCCTCATAGTGGAGGACAACATACAGATATCCCGCTTCATAAAGCAACTTCTCGAGCCTGACTATCAATGTCAGACAGCCGACAACGGTCGCGCCGGACTGGCGCTTGCCTCATCATTCTCTCCTCATCTGATAATAGCCGACGAGATGATGCCTATAATGACAGGGCTGGAAATGTGTCGCCGAATGAAACAGAATCCCCGCTTGGCCCACATCCCAACCATAATGCTCACGGCCAAGACCGACAACGCCACCGAGAATGAAAGCATCAAGTTGGGACTTGAAATCTTCATGCCAAAACCATTTGAACCGTCGGCGCTGAAAGGACGTATAGCCCAACTGCTCAAATCAAGAGCCGAGATTGAAGAAAAGGTGCGCATAGACTCGCTCACCGACCCGAAACCCATTGAAGCGGAATCAGTAACGGAGAAACAACTGGCCCGCATAGCCAAGATAATAGAAGAGAACGTGGCCGATCCGGAGCTCAACGTCAACATGCTATGTGAAAAGAGCGGCATTCCAAACAAGCAACTTTATCGCATGATAAAAAAATACATGGGAGTGTCTCCATTGGACTACATCCGTCGCGTAAGGCTTCAGAAAGCTGCCATGCTACTGAGCCAACACCGCTTCAGCGTGTCGGAAGTCAGCTACATGGTGGGCTTCAACACCCCCTCATATTTCGCCAAATGCTTCCAGGCTCAATACGGAGTCAAGCCCAGCCACTATCGCAGCGAGGATGAGCCGCCAGCCCATGGTCTCAACTCGCCCGTTTAGGACATTTACATGGCAAAATATGTGATTTTCAAGCGTAAAAACAAAATTGTAGGGCTATTTGTCCGAAATGATTCATCATATTTTCATAAAGTCAACCTAAATTTGCGGCACAACTGAACAGCTTCCTGCAGGGTATAAGATTTCATTACAGGTAAAATAAGATTGTTATTAAGGTTTCACCCGCAGCCGTCGGATTCCGGCAACATAACCGCAAATTAATATCATTAGTTAACCAATCATTCACTCACTTATGGACACAACCGTTCATGCTCCTGCCACAAGAGCGAGAATCCTGTCATTGCTCATGGTTCTGCTGCTCCTGCCGGCAGTGGTTTTTGCCCAAAACGCCCGCACAATAACGGGTACCGTCTATGACGAAACGGGCGAACCGCTAATCGGCGCATCCGTCAAGGTCACAGGGGCCGCCACAGGCGTTGCCACCGACTTCAACGGACAATACTCACTCAAAGTCCCCGCTTCAGCCTCTCAGCTCGAATTCACCTACATCGGCTACCGCCCCCTCACAGTGGCCATAGCTGACCGTTCGGTTATTGACGCGACGCTGCAACCTGACAATCAAATCCTTGACGAAGTGGTTGTCATCGGTTACGGTGTACAGAAAAAGAGCGACCTTACCGGATCAATCTCCACCATTTCCGAAAAAGACTTCAACCAAGGCGTTATCTCCTCGCCCGAAGAACTCATCAATGGTAAGATTGCCGGTGTACAGATCACCAACAGCGGCGGCTCACCTAACGCCGGTGCAACCATCCGAATCCGTGGCGGTGCTTCGCTTAACGCTTCCAATGACCCCCTCGTGGTGCTCGACGGTGTGCCCATGGAGGTGAGCGGAGGAGTGGAAGGCTCTGGCAATTTCCTTAGCCTCATCAACCCCAACGACATCGAGTCGATGACCGTGTTAAAGGACGCATCCTCAACCGCCATCTACGGCTCGCGTGCATCAAACGGTGTCATCATCATAACCACCAAGAAAGGCTCAGGCGACGGATTAAAAGTTTCTTTCCAGACCACCAACTCTGTGTCACATCACGGACGTCTTGCTCCTATCCTCAGCAACTCCCAGTTCCGCGACGTGATACACACATTCGGCACCCCTGCACAGGAAGCACTTCTCGGCACGGGTACCGACACGGATTGGTTCGATGAAGTGTTCCGCAACGCATTTGGAACTGACAACAACATCAGTCTCAGCGGTCGCATCGGTCGGGTGCTCCCGTTCCGCGTTGCCCTCGGTGCCATGTATCAGGAAGGTATCCTCATCACTGACTCCAGCAACCGCTACACCGCAAACCTTAATCTCTCTCCCACATTTTTCGGTGACCACCTGCGTGTGAACATCAGCGGAAAAGGCACCTATGCCCGCAACCGCTTCGCCGACACCGGCGCCCTCTGGAACGCAAGCGCATACGACCCCACTCAACCCGTCTACGGCACACTCGACGCCAATGGGAACCAATTGATGACCTCCGACGGCCAACCTATCTTCGGCGGCTTCCATGAAGTGGTGGACGGTTCCAACAATCCCGCACAGGGAGCCATTGCCAATCCTGTGGCAATGCTGCGACAGTACAGCAGCCGCGCCAATGTGTGGCGCATGGTGGGCAACGTTGATGTGGATTACCGTCTCCATCCCCTCCCCGAACTCCGTTTCCATGTGACTGGCGGTCTTGATTATTCCCGTGGTAAGAACCACACCTCAATGCCTTGGAACAGCTTTGCCAATTACACCTCCGGAGGTTACTATTACACCAAAGGCCCACAAAAGAACACCAACAAGCTTCTCACCGTATATGCCAACTATAACAAGGATTTCGAAGCGATCAACTCTACCCTCGACGCCACTATAGGTTACGACTACCAGTACTGGCGTAATGATTATCCCGCCTACGACACCTTCAATCAGGCCGGCGACCTTACCAACACCAGCCAGCCTTACGATGAGCGTCACACCCTTCTCTCCTACTACGGACGCGTAAACTACACCTACGACAACCGCTATCTGCTCACCGCCACATTCCGTCGCGACGGCTCGAGCCGCTTCGCATCCAACCACCGCTGGGGCACCTTCCCCTCTGTGGCTCTGGCCTGGCGACTATCGCAGGAGAACTTCTTCGAGGGAGCACGCAACGTGATGAACGACCTCAAGATTCGCGCATCCTATGGTGTTACAGGTCAGCAGGACGGTATCGACAACTATGGCTACCTACCCAACTACACTGTGTCGAACGCCGGAGCCTACTATTGGTTCAACGGCCAATGGATTCCCGTAATGCGCCCGCAGACTTACAATCCCGACCTACGCTGGGAAACTACTAAATCATGGAACTTCGGTATCGATTACGGCTTCCTCAACAACCGCATCTACGGTACACTTGACTTCTACACCCGCAAAACAGAAGACCTGCTGGCCACCATACCCATCCCCGCCGGCATCAACTTCAACAAAACCATGCTTTCAAACGTGGGCAACGTTTCAAGCAAAGGTGTGGAATTCGCAATCAACGCCAACATCATCGACACCAAGGACCTCCAGTGGACAGCAACCTTCAACGCCACATGGCAAGAGAACAAAATCACAAACCTGAGCCTTGTTCCCGGTTCCGACGCATCGGACACTTATATCGGCTACATGGAATCGACTCCGGTTATGGTCTACAAAACCGGTTATGCCCCTAACACCTTCAAAGTGTACAAGCAGATCTATGACAAAGAAACCGGACGACCCATCGAAGGACTCTACGC
>CAJUSN010000038.1 GCA_910589095.1 uncultured Muribaculaceae bacterium | reverse complement strand
GATGACATTCCGGTACTGGGTCCAATATCAAAACTTGAAACACTTAAGGATACCCACGGGGTGGAAGCTGTCTATTGTCCCCTCGGCAACAACCGGTTGAGAGTGAAATTTCTCCGATTAGCGGAGGAGTTGGGATATCAGATTCCCAACTATATCCATCCTTCTGTAACCATTTCATCTAATGTGACCATTGGCAAGGGTGTTTATATCCTGCTTGGAACCAACATCATGCCAGATACCGTCATTGAGGATTATGTGATGATTAGTATGGGTGTCAATATAGCACATCACAACATATTGGGATATGGAACGTTCCTGTCCACGGGATGCAATTTCGGAGCCTCCATTGTGGCAAATCCTTACACTTACTGCGGGATAGGCTCCACCATCATGACCGGCCTTCATTCACTTGGAAAGGACTGCTTGATTGGAGCGGGTGCCGTGGTCATAAAAGATGTCCCCGATGGAGCGGTGGTGGCCGGAGTCCCGGCTAAGACCATCAAGTTCAAAGCCGGATATTCAGATACTTCAACACCCTCACCCTCTTCAGATTCAGCTCATAAAATTGGGGGGGGGTAATTCGTTAATATACAAAGTATTAGCCGCATGAATAAAGGAGTGCGGCTGAAAAACAGCTCCGGCATTACCCTATACGGTGCCGGTGGCCATTGCAAAGTGGTGATGGACATATTGGAAAGTATGGGACAACATGTGGATCTAATTGTTGATGATTCTCCCGAGGACCAGCTGTTCATGGGAACCAAATGCACCAAGCCTACCGATACTTATCACAAAGTCATCGTTACGATAGGTAACTGCAAGATCCGGAAAGCTATTGCCGAAAGGATAAGCGCCACTGAATTTCCCACAGCCATACATCCATCTGCCATTATATCGCCACACAGCACAGTTGGAAAAGGGACCGTAGTGATGCAAGGTGTAATAGCTCAATCATGTGCAGAAATAGGTAATCACTGCATTTTAAATACTAAGTCTTCAGTGGGTCATGATGTAAAAATACATGACTACGTTCATGTGGCATCAGGCGCAACCATTTGTGGAGGCTCTGAAATAGGTGAATGTACATGGATAGGAGCCGGAACAGTTGTTAAACAAGGAATTCGCATCGGAAAGAATTGCATGATCGGAGCTGGCTCCGTTGTAGTTAAAGACATACCGGATAACGTGGTTGCTTATGGCAATCCGTGCCGGACAATACGAGAAAATGTTTAGAATTAAAATATTATGAGAGAGAGGATATTGCTTTGCCTGGCACATATGTCGGGGAAGGAACAGGATTTTATAAAGGAGGCGTTTGATGCCAATTGGGTTGTGCCTCTGGGTCCGAATGTGAATGGTTTTGAGAAAGACCTTGAAGAATTTGTGAATTCTTCAAAGTCAAAAGTCAATTGTCAAAACTGTGAAGAGAGAGAGCCGCTCGACAAGAAGGTCGTGGCGCTTTCGGCCGGAACGGCGGCGGTGCATTTGGCGCTGATTGCCTGTGGTGTCGGTGCGGGCGATGAGGTGCTGGTGCAGTCGTTCACATTCTGCGCATCGAGTCACCCCATCACTTATCTTGGCGCAACCCCCGTGTTTATAGATTCTGAAAAGGAATCGTGGAACATGGATCCCGAATTGCTTGAGGAGGCAATAAAGGACCGTATTGCCAAGACCGGTAAAAAGCCTAAGGCCATTGTTCCCGTGGCACTCTACGGTATGCCTTATAAGATTGACAAAATCATGGAGATTGCCAATCGCTACGGGATTCCCGTCATTGAGGACGCAGCCGAAGGACTCGGTTCACGTTACTGCGGACAGGTGCTTGGCACATTCGGCAAATACGGTGTGCTCTCGTTCAACGGCAACAAGATGATCACAACCTCAGGCGGGGGCGCCCTCATCTGCGACAACGACGAGGACAAGAACACCATCATGTGGTATGCCACCCAAGCCCGCGAATCCTACCCCTACTATCAGCACGAGGCTATCGGCTACAACTACCGTATGAGCAACATTTGCGCGGGTATAGGTCGCGGACAGATGACCATCATCAACGACCACATAGCCCATCACCGGCATGTGCAGGAGCTTTATTGCGAGTTGCTGAAGGATGTCAAGGGCATTACGATGCACTGCAATCCGGCACCGGAGTATGACTCCAACTTCTGGCTGTGCACGGCCACTCTCGACCCCGACCTCAAGATCAAGGGTCAGGAAAACGCCTACAAGACCATCATCACTGGCGCTGTGGGTGGCGCTGCCGGCGTGATTCATGCGGCGTCAACTGCCACTACCGACTGTCAGCCCAACGACAACGTCGAGGCCCTGCGAGTGTGTCTTGACAAGGCCAACATCGAGGCCCGCCCGCTGTGGAAACCGATGCACAAACAGCCCGTTTATAAAAATGCCCCGGCCTACGTGAACGGAGTGAGCGAAGCACTTTTCGCCACTGGTATATGCCTACCGGCCGGTCCTTACGTGACCGACGACGACGTCCGCTACATTGTGGACACCATCAAGGCTTCCATCATCTGATCATTCTACCCAGATCCCAATAAGAGAGCCGACCCCTCGACGTGAGGAGCCGGCTCTTGTTTTTTGGACGGTAAATATTTATTTTAAACCCGAAAAGAAACCTTTAGACTTTTTGCGACGAGCCTCCTTGCGGACGTTTGCATCGGGGATAGCGTTTTCTTCCGCCATATCGTTATATCGGCAACGGTTGGCATCGGCAAACGTAGAAAACATTGCGCTTGTGCCCGTTTTTGTGGCTTGGAAAGCATAGTGGTTATCCACGTTTATACGTGAGGCCATGGCCTCCACATCAATGTTTGCACCAATAAGGTTGACGGTCCACCCCATCTCTTTGAATTGAGAGATGAGAGCCGCCACCTTTCCCCAGTCATAGCTAACAGATGAGTTTTCATAGCCATCGGTGATGATGGTGATGATACCAGTGGCATCCTCGTGAGTGGCTGCCACTGCCTTGAGTTCCGACAGAGTGGACCCGACGGCATCAAGCAGAGGTGTGTTTCCATATGGACGATAATCATCGCGGGTAATGTCGCGCACTTCGGCAGCTTTGGCGTTTTTCACCAGATAGCGTGACGTCACAGGCCCACCATTCTGAAAGGCATAGATCGAGACGAGCGAACGCGATGTGGCAGATTGCTCCTTGGCTGCCTGACGCACCACATTGAGAGTTTCATTGCAGCCTGAGATGGTTTGGTCCGTAAGATGGCTCATGGAGCCGCTTTCATCGACGATGATGAGATTAAACACGGTGGTTACGATTCCCGAGGGAGTGTGTGCTGTTTGTGTGTTGGAAGTTGAGTTCATGGAATGTGTAATAATAAATTAGTTAGAAATTAGTTGAAACGTTGATTTGTGTGTTTTTCCAGTGTCAGTTAGAAATCAAAGATATCGCGCGTGGAGCCTTCTTCGCGCCGGTCGGAGGACTTATCCTCCTTCTTATCGGCCGATTTCGGTTTCTTGCGAAAGGAAAAGAGTCGTTGAAGCGGACGGCCTGCGCTCGGTCGGCTGAAAACCGGCGATGCATCAGGATGAGAGCCACACATTGGAGCGGAATCCACCGGAAGTTCTTCAAGCATTCCGGTCTGAAGAACCTTGCGCTGGAAATTACGGCGGTCATAGCTCTTACGCCCAATGGCCTCATACACACGCTGCAATTCGCTGAGCGAAAAAAGCTTGCTGAGCAATTGGAATGCCACAGGCTTGATCCGCAAAACTTCTGACAGATGTTCACGAGCATCGCGTATGATTCGTTCATGGTCAAAAGCCATGGGAGGCAGCATATCCTCCTCAAACCATAATGCATTGGCCGCATCATCACCTGCCACTACGCTGTAAGCCTCGGGGCGCACGAGAGCAATGAAAGCCACTGTCACCACACGTTCGCGCGGATCGCGTTGCGGATCGCTATACACGCGAAATTGATCCAGATACACCTCCGTGAGGTTTGTTTCCTCACGGAGCTCGCGGGCGGCCGCTTGCTCCACAGTCTCGTCTATGCGCACAAATCCACCGGGAAGTGCCCACATCCCCTTGTAAGGCTCAAGTCCGCGCTCAACAAGGAGTATCTTCAAGCACTGACCGTCGAACCCGAAAATCACACAGTCAACCGTGAGAGCCGGGTGTGGATAGCGGTAGCAATATTGATTGTTTTGGATGTCCTGCTTCATCATTTGTGTTATTTTGACGCAAAGTTAAGTATTGCGTCAAAACTACGCAAATTATTTTGTGTCAAAATTACACATTTAACATCTCTTAGCATTTCCCCTATTCCAACTACTCTCATTTTTCACTTGCACCAATGCAGAAATTCACTTAATTTTGCCTCTTTACAAACAATAGACACTAAATAAGCTACCATGATTACACTTGATGCCGTTACGATTGTTGGCTATGCAGCCGCTATCTGCATGGTATGCGGTTACTTACCGCAAGCCATCTATACCATTCGCACCCGCGAGACCGACAGCATAGCCCTCCCTACCTTCCTCCTCATGGGACTTGGCGGCGCATTCTTCATAGCGCAAGGAATCCTCACCGACAATATGCCACTTGTTATAACCAACGTGATAACCACCATCTGCGCCATAATAATAACCTCCATCAAGATATATAACGATTACATAAAATGAACATACGCTCCATCATTGCCTGCGCAGCGCTAACCATTTCACTCATGGCCGGAGCGCAGGCGCCCGAAGCACCTGCCAACAATGCAACGCCGGGCTATATCCCGCAGTTTTTCGCAAAAAAAGTGGGCAACAAGCTTAAACCAACGAGCGACAACCTCTTTCTCCCTCCCCAGTATCCCGGCGGAGAAGACGCCCTGCATGCCGACTTGAACAAAGCCGTGCGCTACCCTGCGGCCGCCCAGGAAAACGGAACCCAGGGCACCGTGGTGCTCAATCTGTTTATTGATGCCGAGGGCAAAGTAGCGGCCATCAGCGCTTTGCAAAGCCCCGACAACAATCTCACCGGAGCAGCTGTGCAAGCTGCTCAAAAGCTTAACACATTTGTTCCTGCCACACTCAACGGACAGCCGGTGGGTGCATGGTTCGCCATCCCCATTAATTTCCGACTGCAATAAAACAGTGGATTCACGCCGACCGAAAATCATAATAGCACTGACGGGTGTGGCCACGATTCTGCTTGCGGCTGCCTGCCTGTTGACAGGTTCAGTCAACATACCTGCCCATCAGGTGTGGGCAGCTTTGACCGGCGGCGAACTCGAACGCGAAACATGGCGCGTAATAGTGCTTGAAACACGGCTCCCGATGATGATTACCGCAGCTGTGGCCGGGGCAGCCCTTTCTGTGGCCGGATTGTTGCTGCAAACATGTTTCGACAATCCCCTCGCCGGGCCGTCCATCCTGGGCATATCCACCGGAGCATCTCTGGGTGTAGCCCTTGTAATGCTTGCGTTCGGCGGCACACTCGGCGCCGGATGGGGGCAGTATGCCAGTTCCATGGCCGGAGCCATAGCCGGCAGCGCGGCCGTCCTGGCGTTGCTCCTCGCTTTTGCCCGAGTTGTCAAGTCAGGAGTAATGATACTTATTATAGGCGTGCTGGTGGGCTATTTTGCCTCATCGGCTATTGCCCTTCTCAACTTTTTCGCCACCCAGGAGGGAGTGCACTCCTATGTCATCTGGGGGCTCGGCAATTTCAGCGGATCATCGCTCGGACGCACCGGCGCATTCGCCCTCGTAACCCTCCCGGTAATAGGGCTCTCCATGCTCCTCATCAAGCCACTCAACGCCCTGCTTCTTGGCGCCCGCTACGCCGAAAGCCTCGGAATAGACATCAACGCGCTGCGCACGCGCCTGCTGGTGATTTCAGGAGCCCTCACAGCCTTTGTCACGGCCTTTTGCGGCCCGATTGGGTTCATTGGTCTGATAGTGCCCCACGTGGCCCGCATTCTCTTGCGCACCTCCAACCACAACACCCTCCTCCCCTCCACCGCACTCTTCGGCTCACTCACCGGACTACTCTGCGCATTCATCTCCCTGCTCCCCGGGCAAGGAGGCGTGATACCGGTCAATGCCATCACACCAATCATAGGAGTGCCGGTGATCATCTATGTGATATTGTTCCGCAAGCGCCTCTTTTACTTCTCATGAAACCTGCACTCCACACCCGCCGACTCACAGCAGGCTACCCTGCCGAACACCCGCCTAAGGCTGTGATCACCAACGCCGATTTGCAATTATATCCCGGAGAAGTGACCTGTCTGCTGGGAGCAAACGGAGCCGGCAAAAGCACCCTGCTCCGCACAATCAGCGGATTGCAACCGCCGGTTGAAGGCGAAATATTCATAGGCGACCGCCCCGTAGGCACCATTCCACAGCGCGAGATGGCCCGGCTTATAAGCGTGGTCTACACCGAGCGCACCCACGCAGGCGCCCTCACCGTGGAAGAAACTGCGGCGCTGGGCCGACAGCCCTACACCGGCTTTTTCGGCCGACTCTCCCAAGATGACCGCCACATAGTGGCCCGAGCATTGGAAGCCGTTGGAATTGCCCCGCTTGCCGACCGGTTCCTCGCCACACTCTCCGACGGCGAACGCCAGAAAGTGATGATAGCCCGTGCACTGGCCCAGCAAACGCCAGTAATGCTGCTCGACGAGCCAACATCATTTCTCGACGTGGCCTCCCGCCTTGAAGTGATGGCCCTCCTCTCGGCTCTGGCAAGCCGGCAACAAAAAGCGGTGCTGCTGTCAACCCATGATGTGGCCAACGCCCTCGCCATAGCCTCGCGCCTCTGGCTCATCCTTCCCGGAGGTGAAATGGAGTGTGGCACCCCATCAGAACTTATAGAAAAAGGGCTGATGGACCGTCTGTTTGCAGGCCGCGACATTCACTTTGACCGCAACGCCCTCGACTACCGCCTCTCCCCGCAAACTGATGCGTAACCGGCCACAAAGGTCACTATTCCACCTCATCAACACAGCATAAACTACCCGTTCAGCACCCTGTATAAACATAAGTAAAACTGAAGGTCCATGTATCGGACCAGAAAAAATCATTGCAAATCCGTTAAAATTCATTATCTTTGCGGTCAATTTATGAAGTGATCTAAACTTTTTGCGAAAAGTAAAGAATAGCTTAAAAATGTTTGCTTTACGTTTGTAACCTTTACAATCACCAATTCCAACAACTTTTTGCCATGCGAAATTCCGCCTTATTCCTTGCCGCAGCAACCCTGCTTTTTACATCGGCCTGCTCATCCAAGAGCGACTCCGGAACCGTCACCATATCACCCGATTCGGTTGTCACCGCCATGGACACTGCCAAAGCTCTCACCGACTCTGTAGCACCGGTGAAAACCGCTTCCGGGCCGCAGCTTGACTCACTTGCGTCGGCCGAAACCACCCTCGCATTCATGAAGAATTCAGGCCACTGGGACGCCTACCAGAGCGGTATCATTCCCACCATCATGGAGCAGAACCTCGACTATGCCCGCCGACTTCTCCGCTCGCCCCATGCCCACTTCATCATAGTGGATAAACAGTCCATGAACGTGATCCTCTACGACAAATACGGTCGCGAGGAGAAATGCTATCTCATGGCCTGCTCAAAATATTACGGCACCAAACACAAACGCCGCGACAACCGCACCCCTGAAGGCTTCTTCTCGGCCGAAGGTATCTACAACTCCACCGACTGGCTCTACACCAACGACGACGGCTACACCTCGCCCGCCCGCGGTCAGTTCGGCCCCCGCTTCATACGTCTTAAGACACCGGTTACCACCCAGGTGGGCATCCACGGCACAGCAGCCCGCCACTCTCCCGGCCACCGCGCAAGCCACGGATGTATCCGCATCCAGAACGAGCAGATTCTCGAACTGGTAAAATATGCCAAGGTGGGTATGCCCATCATTGTCAATCCCTCCGACCGCGACCGCAAAGTGAACGAAAGCGAGGGTTACTCGATTCCCCAGCTCAACATTGGCAAAGGCACCTACACACCCGGTACACGAGGCAAAGACAACTCCGAAAGCGCCAAACCGGCCAAGAAAGCCGCTACCGACAGCGCTAAGACCTCTGCACCGGCCGACAAAGCCATAGAAGCCGAATCGGGAAAAGCCAATAACAGCGAAAAGACGGCTGAACCCGAAAAAACCAAAGAGCCTGAAAAGGCCAAGGAACCGACTAAGACCGAGCCTGCAAAAACCGAACCTGCGCAGGAATAACAATATAACATCCGCGAGGTCGCCCTGACCTCCACAAACCGCGCCGATAGCCACCTATGAACAGCTCCCGAGGACTCATACTCAAAACCATGCTGCCCGTGGCCATCGGCGCGGCTGTTGTCATCTGGCTCTTCTGCCGGGAATTTACTGTAGAGCAGTGGCTTGCCATTCCCTGGACAGTCCGCACCTTCGGAGCAATAGCTCTGGGCGCACTCTGCATCATAGGGCGCGAGTGGGGCATGATGTGGCGCTTCCGCACCCTCTCCGACCGGCGCCTCACATGGCGACAGACACTAAAAATCACCATGCAATGTGAGTTCACCTCCGCCATCACCCCAACCACGGCCGGCGGCTCCACCCTCTCCATGGTTTTTCTCAGCCGTCAGGGCATCCCCTTGGGACGCGCCACCATCATTACCCTCATAGTGCTCATGCTCGATGAACTTTTCATAGTCGTAGCATGTCCCATAATCTTCCTCCTCTTTCCCGGCCACGCTATCTTCGGGTTCGACCCCGGAGCATTCACCACCGGTGTGCGCCTTGCCTTCTGGATTGTCTATGGGGGTGTATGCGCCCTTACTCTCGTCCTCTTTCTGGGCGCATTCTTCTTTCAAGGCGGCATCGCGCGCACCATCTCACGTATTTTCGTTTGGCGCCCGTTGCGACGATGGCACTCCCGTGCCGTAGAGACCGGACAAACCATGATAAGCGCCGGACGCGACCTGCGCAGCCGCCCCCTCTCATGGTGGGCCGAAGCACTCGGCGCCACAGCCCTCAGCTGGATAAGCCGTTATCTGGTGGTCAATGCCCTCTTCTGGGGCTTTGCCACGGCTGCGCCGCAAGGCATAGTGTTCGCGCGCCAGTTTGTGGTGTGGACTCTCCTCACCATAAGCCCTACACCCGGCGGAAGCGGCCTCTCCGAATGGCTCTTCACCTCCTACTACGGCGACCTCATCACCGACGCCTCCATGGTGCTGGTCATAGCCATCCTGTGGCGTCTGCTCACCTATTACGTTTACCTCGCCATAGGTGTGATCCGCCTCCCCGCTTGGCTCCGCAAAAGATGACACTTCAAGAACAATTTCTCACATTTTGCGCTCAATATGAAACAAAATGATACACTTTTTATTTGGATGTATCACACAAAATAGCTAATTTTGCGCAAGACGCTCAACATTAACGAGCAATGACATACGGGACAATCACCAAATTTCAGTTGCCGGAGATTCTGCAACCTTTTCTGTAATAAGACTGAAATTATTGGGATTGTTCCGCTGTGGATTTAGATTCAGAATCCGACTGTTGCCTTCCCGGCAACCGCCGGTTCACTACATTCCATAGGCGCGGGCCATCACACCATCTTTTATTACAGGTTATGCAGAAACCTCCGGCAAAGATAGCGTGATGGCCCGCGCTGCGCACATACCATTGCACCGATCCCCGCTCCACGCGACTCCTCCTTGCCTTTATTACGGCCCGCCATTCACCAACAGTAACTTTAACTATACCAATCAAATAATCCATTTTTAGCATGAAACACTTGAAATTTGCAATTATCTGCCTGATTGCTTCTATGTGTTGCATTACCGCCAACGCAAAAAAGTACAAGTGGCAGTATGAAAGTGCGGTGGAAGTTTACACCACCGGACAGGGACAAAACCGCACCCAGCTCGTAAAAGCCTGGGCTGTGAAGGGAAGTGCCGACAAAGCCATAGAGCAGGCCAAGATGGATGCCGTTTCGGCAGCTCTCTTCAAGGGCATACCTTTCGATGCCAGCACCCACGGCATGGGCGTGTCCAACCTGAAGCCCCTCGTGAACCAGCAGCAATATGAAGAGAATCAAAAGCTCTTTGAGGAATTTTTCAAAAAGGGCGAGTTCATGAACTATGTGCGCACCGTCAACTCCG
The DNA here is from genome assembly GCA_910589095.1 of uncultured Muribaculaceae bacterium. GTDB lineage: Bacteria > Bacteroidota > Bacteroidia > Bacteroidales > Muribaculaceae > Paramuribaculum. The sequence continues at coordinate 7,865 of CAJUSN010000038.1, read as the reverse complement.
CCTACCCCTCAGGCGAGAACAACATTCAGGTGCCCGGCGGACGCCGCGTGGGCGTAAACCTGGTGGTGGACTATCCCGGTCTGCGTAATTGGCTCCAGCAAAACGGCATAATCAAAGGCCTCGGCAACCATTTCAGCAATTAAAATTGGAGAGATTCCACACAACTGAAAAGAAACAAACCCAATCAAAAAAACAATCATGAAAATTTCTAAAATATTCTTAGAAACGGTTTAAATGTGTTTTCAAAGAATTTTTATGACATTTTCACGGTAATATCTTTAACCAGCTTCTTATAATGTGTTTGAATTTAAACACATTAAAAAAACTGTACCTAAACATCGTAAATAAAACAAATAACACATTATTCTTACTATATGAGAAAGGCGATTGCTTTGATGTTGGCGCTAATTGTCGGTGCCGGCACCCTATTCAGCCAAAACCTCACACCCCAGAAAGATGAAAAAAAGGGTAAATGGGGGTATGTAGATGAACAGGGAAAATGGAAAATTAAACCCAAGTATGACAGTGCCGAACCATTTGTGGAATACCGCCCGAAGGCGCAAAATAGCGGAAACGCCTCAGCGGGAGCACAATCCATGCCACCCGAGATGGTTGAGATGATAAAGCAAGAAATACAAACTCTGCAAGCAGCAGGAAAAAATGCACAAGCCGAGGAACTCTTGAAGGTCATAGGAAACAGCACTCCCCAAAACGCAGAAGTACGCCCTGAGGACATTCTGTACTATGCCTTTGTCAAAGAAAATGGGTTGCTTGGAATGATAGATTTAAAAGGACGATACATCATCCCCAGCCGATTCGCTAAAATAGAAGAGAATGCAATGCCCGGTGTAGATGGAGGGTATATATTTAAAGTGCAAAATGCGGCCGGTGATGAGGGATGTTACAGTTCTCGAGGCAAAGAGATTGTACCTGTAGGATTTAAAATGCATAATCTGGGTAACGGCACCTTCCTCTGCGAGGGTCCCGACAGAGCTATTTTGTGGATGCCGGCCTACAATGAAATCCTAAATCTCACAGATCCCAAGGAATCAAAGGACGGTGTCTTCACAAACAAAGAGTATTATGCTCCGAGCCTCATTTGTCGTCTCTCTTTTTTGTCTGATAAGTTCGGGCACCATTATCCGTTAGGGGTTGAATATAATCGAAATCAAAACCGCTACGATATTCTCCTAAAAGATGGCTGGATGAGAGTTAACGAGCTATTTATAAATAGCCGCTGGCTTTCCTATGTTAAACAGATGAGCGGTAATAAAGTGCCTCGTGGCATTGAAGGGACTCTACCTTATGATGGAAACAAATATATATATCTGACAGAAAAAGGCGACCTCCTCCCGCCACTTGACCAGGATGGCAGAATGACGTTTGTGTCGGATATTAGAGTTGCAGACCAAATGGTGTTTATTGATGACGAGTCTTACGACATGACCAGCGGGCATCCCGTTAAGGTTACCGATGTTATTAATATAAAAATTGGCAACCGGCCTTATCGATTTACAAAAAATAAGGATGGCAAGTATGAGACAAAATTCTACATTGCCACTGGCGGAGGAGGTGATTTAAGTTCAAAACTCACCCTTGAAGATGTAAAGGAAGTAACCGAAGATGACAACATCAATTGGCTTTTCCTCGCAAAAAATGATGGTAAATGGAGTCTGTACGACCTGATTGGTAAGCCCATAACTGATGCCGATGAGAATACAAAAGTATATCGCCTGTCCGATAAAGCTCCCGAGGATCTTGCGGTATTTACTAAAGGTGACAAGAAGGGCCTGGTTCGATATGCCGGGGGCATTTCAGACTATAGTTTTAAATTGATTCTCCCCGCAGAATACGACGAGATTGTGCCAAGCACCAATATGCACAGAATGCCTTTCGCCAATGTCAAGAAAGATGGCAAATGGTATGTGTATTATTACACATGGAAACACGCCTACCCCTATGATGCCAAATGGCTTAGCGCTAAAGGATATGATGAAGTAAGACCGGCGATGGTAAGCAAAGACCGTCAATCGGTGAACACTCTGATGCCTGTAGAGAATGGTAAATGCGGCCTCCTGTTGCTGGATGGCTATGAGGACAATGTTAGCCATCCCGAGGAAACCTATACAGGTGAAATGACCGAGAGTGTCAAACCAATCTACGACTCTTTGAGCTGGAACGAAGATGCATGTCTATTTGACGCCGTAAAAAACGGCAAAAAGATGTATGTGGCACGTCAAGGCAAAGAGGTGTTGGATGACACCCCATTTGGTGAATACTATGTTAGTTGTAGGGTGAATTATTCCCCGAGGAAGAGCTATGCGCCATTCCGAATAAAGACTATATATTTCAAAGGTCAGGTTGATCTACACTTCCTCAAGGACCAGAATTGTAAGATTGTGTACCAATTGATGGTAAATGGAGCCTCTGCCGGCAAAAAATATTCAGTTACTCAAGAATATAAGCCTTGGCAAAATTATGCCGAAGTGAGGGTGGATGAAGAGAAACTTGACATCTCAGCTCTTAATTTGGTTGCAAACAAACCCTCACAGTTTCGCTTAGGAGTAAAGGTTACCATTTACAATGAGGCTGGCAAAGCAGTTGACAGTTTTATCAAGAATTTCAAATTTCGAGACTTAGATTAAGTTCTCACATTCATTGGAATTCAAACATACTCTAAATAAACAACATAAAACAATCATGAAAATTTCTAAAATATTCTTAGCAGCTTCAATGGCTATAGTCGCCGTTGGTGGTATGGATGCCGCCGAAGCGAAGAAGCCCAAAATCATGGTGTTCCCGTCCGACGACTGGTGCATGCGCAAAGGCTATATGCTCGATGAAAAAACACCTGACTACGAAAAAGCACTCCAGGATGTGGACATGGACGGCGCTGTGGCCGTGATGGGCGACGTGATGGCCGAAATGGGTTATCAGATGTTCTCACTGAAGCAGGAGCTCAAGCAGCTTCACACCGAAGATGCCTATTCTATGGCCGTGACCTCGAAGGGCGACGGTATGGTCACCGAAAGCGACCGCGACATACTGACCCGCAACGTGGGTGCCGATTTCATTGTAGAATTGGCGCTTGACAACAAACCCTTCGGTGCACGTCGCTCCATTGAGTTCAAGGCACAGACCATCGATGCCGCTTCGCGCAAGATTCTGCATGGCGACATAGGTACCTCATCGGCCTCCAGCGCTCCCGTACCCATCCTGGTGAAGGAAGCCGTGGGCGGTTTCATCGACAATTTCTGCTCAAAAATCGACCTTGCCTTCACCGACATCGAGTCCAAAGGCCGCGAAGGTTCCATAGTGTTCAAGATTGCAGAAGATTGCCCACTCCATTTTGAATCGGAAGTATCGGTTGACGGTGAAAGCGGCGAACTGGCTGACTACATCAACTACTGGCTTGAGGAACATGCCGTTGAAGGCGCCTGCTCCATGAATCAGAAGAGCCGCGAAACACTCCGCTTTGACCAGGTGCGCTTCCCCCTCTTCTCCGCCGTTGCAGCCGGAGGTTTCGGTTCAAAGAAAGGTAAAGTGAAAGCCCAGACAATGGAATCGTTCATTTCGCCCATTGCCCGTGACCTCGGTCGCTTCAACGTAAGCGTCACCACTGTGCCCATTGGCCAGGGACAAGCCTACGTTGTACTCGGAGCAAAACAATAAGCCACCACGTAACACACCGATTATGAAAAAAATAATTTTCACACTCGCGCTCGCACTTGTGGCCATGGCTTCAAGCGCCCAGTCGGTACTCTCCTCCAAAATCATCCTCACGCCCTACATTGAACATGATGGAGTGACCCCAACAGCCGACAAAGTGCTTCTTGACAAGCTAAACCGCATTGTGTCAAACCATGGCGTGGCGGCCAACAGCGGCGTGCAATCGCCATTCATCATCACCGCCAATGCCATAGAGCTTAAGAAAGAGACCACAGCCACAGCGCCTCCGCAAACAGCCGTCGAGCTCTCGCTCACCCTCTATATAGGCAACGGCGAAGAGGGCGTGGTGTTCTCCACGTGCAACATGACTCTTCGCGGTGTTGGCAGTGGCCCCGACAAAGCTTATGCATCGGCATTCAAGCGCATCAACGTCAACGACCCCGACATCAACCGCGCCATTGCCGAAGCCGAAAAGCGCATTGCTTCTTACTATGAGCAGCAAGGTCCCTCCATCATCAACAAGGCCCGCGCGCTCGGTCAGGCCGGTAACTATGCCGAAGCCTACGCAACGCTTCTGCGCATCCCCTCAGTGTGCCCGCAATACGATGAAGCGCAGCAGCTCCTCCTCACCCTGGTGCAGCAGGAGTGTGATGCCGCCAACACCAAGATCATCACCGAGGCACGTGGAGCCTGGAGCGCCAACCCCACCGAAGCCGGTGCCGCTGAAGCTTCAGCCATTCTCAGCCGCATGGAAAACGCCAGCCCTTCCGTGAAAGCCGAAGCCGATGCTCTGCTTGCTGAAATGGCATCACGTATCCAGAGCGTTGCCGATGCCGAACGCAAAGCCGAACAGCAGCGACAGGCCAATGCCCACGCTGAAGAGATGGCCGCTATTGAAAGCGCTACCAAAATAGCTGTGGCAAAAGCCAAGAACCAACCCACTTATCATTACCACATCCATTGGTGGTGATCCAATCATCAAATCATTTCGACCAAAAACCTATTAAAACCAATCATAAATGAACCGATTTTTCCGAATAGCTGTCTGCGCCCTGCTGATAGCTGTGGCCGTGCCTTTTGCCTCGGCCAAAAAACAAAAAATCGCCAAGCTCTACGACTCCAAAAGCTGGATTGTACCCGTAGTCTCCGATCGCTTTGACCTCATTGAAAATGCAGAACTTGGCTCAAAAATGTATCCTATTGAATACAATGTGCCCAATGCCGATGAGTCACAGCTCAATGCAATGAACTTCGGCAATACTATTGTAAACATCCTTACCAAGAACGGTACAAGCGAAGAACTCCTCCGAAAAATTGCACTTAAAAATATGCAGAAACAGGATGAGGAATTTGCAAGTGAAACCATGCGTGTGGGTAGCGGCGACAATGTGGCCAATGTGGTGGCCGAGGATTACCTTCCTATTCTCACCCACTGCTACTTTATAGTCAACACCCCTTTCACGTATACATACACCGACCCCAAAACCAAGCGAAAAGAAGAACGTACAGGCTATCGCTCACACCTTTATAGAGTTGTCATCTCCAATGATGAAGCGTTTGACATCATGTCGTGTATCGGCGATCCTCAGCGCTATGCTGCCCTCCCCAAGTTTAAGGTAGAACACGCCTTCTCATCAACCGGATTGGCCTCTGAAGATTCTAAGAAACTGACGGAGCAAGTGCCCGATCTTGCACTGCGTGGTGTGATTACCCGCCGCCATCCCGCTCAGATCAGCATCGGTGAAAATGCCGGATTGAAGAAAGGCGATCTCGTCAGTGTGTTCTCTCAGCGTATGGATAAAAACGGCAACATGTACTCCAAGCGCATCAGCCGTGCCCGTGTTGGCAAAACATGGGATGACCATGCTCAGGTGAACTTCGAAGCAGCCATGGCCGGTAACCGTAAGAACGGCGACGTGGTGGTACGCACCCCCGACAATCACCTCCGCGCATCCCTTCTCGCCACCTATTCACCCCATGTGTGGGGTGGGGAACTCCTTCTTGACAGCAAAACCGGATTCACACGTTCAGGCATCATCCACCATTTCCTCTTTGATCTCGGTTTCAATATGACCGACCATCCGGGCGACAAGTTCATTGTGCTTGACCAGCCAGACTACGAATTCAAGGCGCCAATGTGGTGGAACGTAGGTATGGGCTACGGTATCAGCAAGACATTCCTCGGCTTCATGGACTTCATGCCCTACTTCCTTGTGCAGTACGAAGGTGGATTCATGATCGACACCGGCAGCCTTCTTGATGAGAACAACAAAGCCAAGAATCCTTACGGATCATTTGTACGCGTGCCCATCGGCCTCCGCTTCAGCTTCAACATTGGCTATCCTCTCCGATTGGCAATTGAAGGTGGCTACGCTCTCAACTACGGCATCGGCGGCAAGCACAAAGTAATCACTCAAACCTGCGATCTGATGGGAGCCAAGCGCAAAGGCTTCTTCCTCAACCTCGGTCTGATCTTCTAAAAGAACTCTCTTCATTAAAAAAATTAAACGTTATGAAATTCAATTTAACTAAGCATATAGCCTACCTGATGCTCGCTCTTCCAATGATTTTTATATCTCAAAGCTGTAAGAGCGATACAGACGACCTCATAGATATACCATCTTCCATAACTATGAAAGGGTATTCATTGTATCCACTTTTCAACACAAACGACTTGGACGAGGAAGTGCTTGTAATTCCTTCATTAATGTCCGGAATCACATCAACGAGTTCAAATGAAAATGTTGCTTATGTTACAGGAAGCTTTATTTTTGCTGAGGAAGTCGGTGAAACCCGTATCGAGCTTCTCAAGGATGGAAAATCAATCCGTACCATCGATGTTACAGTAACTCCGGAATTTGAACTAACAGTCAAAGTTGGGGAAAGAGTTGATCTCAACAAAACCCTGCCAGATGATCGAAAAGCAACCCATGGCTATAGGATAGTTGAAGGTTGGGGTAATGTAGAATTAAATAACATGTATACCATTACCGGCGTAAAACCGGGCTATGCAATTTTATACGGTACCCGTCCTGACGTTCATTGCTCTGTTGGAGTGACAGTGGTGGAATAAAAACAACCGAATTCCCATCCCAATTCACAACAGGTCAGGGAGAGGTTCTTTCTACGGAACCTCTCCCTGATTTCTTTATCCTTACAGTGCAACAATACAGTGTTAGCCACCAACCGTGGCCACCAACCGAGTTCACGCACGCGATACTCACCTGCTCCGCGCGCTTTATAAACGCAACGTGGCGCGATCCCTTTCAGGGACCGCGCCACGCCGTAAAGATTATATGTGATTACGCTTTGATGCGTTCGATACCGAGACGGATGCGACGCACCGTTTCGTCAAGACCCATAAGTTCGGTGATATCGAACATGTGGGGGCCCTTGCACTCACCAACTACAGTGAGGCGGAATGCATTCATCACATTACCAAGGTGATATTCCTTGCTTTTGATCCAGTCAAGCACCACTGGCTCGACAGCAGCTGACGAGAAGTCATCGAGGCCTTTCAACACCTCTATCAGCTCGCCCATGATGCGTGGCATATCCTCGCTCCAGCGCTTCTTCACAGCCTTGGGGTCATACTCCGTTGGCTCAACGAAGAAGAAACGTGCCTGGTCCCAAAGGTCGCTGACAAAATTAGCACGGTCCTTGACCATGGCAATAGCGCGGGTGATATATTCATCGGAGAAAGCATTGGGATCCGCTCCGTTGGCTTCCATCACCGGCTTGAACATGGCTGTGAGTTCCTCGGCGGGTATCATTTGTAAATACTTATGATTGAACCATTTTCCCTTTTCAAAGTCAAAGCGTGCGCCGGCGCGCGAGCAATGGTCGAGCGAGAATTTCTCAATCAGTTCATCCATCGACATGATCTCGGTGTCATCGCCGGGATTCCATCCCAGCAGTGCCAGGAAGTTTACCACGGCCTGCGGCAGATAGCCACGCTCACGATAGCCGGAGGAGATTTCGCCGCTCTTGGGGTCGTGCCACTCAAGCGGGAACACGGGGAAGCCGAGGCGGTCGCCGTCGCGCTTGGAGAGCTTGCCCTTTCCGTCGGGCTTGAGGAGAAGGGGGAGATGCACGAACTCGGGCATAGTGTCGGCCCATCCGAATGCTTCGTAGAGGAGCACGTGGAGGGGTGCAGAGGGAAGCCATTCCTCACCACGGATCACATGGCTCACCTC
>CAJUSN010000037.1:6234-18018 GCA_910589095.1 uncultured Muribaculaceae bacterium | reverse complement strand
CGACAGTGCGCGACGCTCTGAACATGATGGAGGAATATCACATCGGTGGTATCCCCGTGGTGGATGATGACCGCCGCCTCGTGGGCATCGTCACCAACCGCGACCTCCGTTTCGAACGTGACCTCAATCGCCCCATCGATCAGGTGATGACCTCTGAGAATCTCGTTACCACCAACCAGAGCACCGACCTTGAGGAAGCCGCCGACATTCTGCAACGCCACAAAATCGAGAAACTCCCCGTGATTGACAGCGACGGCCGTCTCGTGGGACTCGTAACATACAAAGATATCACCAAAGCCAAGGACAAACCCAACGCTTGCAAGGATGCTCGCGGACGCCTGCGTGTGGCAGCCGGTGTTGGCGTTACCCCCGACTCCATGCAGCGCGTGGATGCCCTCGTTGAAGCCGGAGTCGACGCCATTGTTATCGACACTGCCCATGGCCACAGCAAAGGAGTGGTTGGCGTGCTGAAAGCCGTGAAAGAGAAATATCCGCAGATCGACGTGGTGGTGGGCAATATCGCAACCGGTGACGCCGCCCGCTATCTTGTGGAAAACGGCGCCGACGGTGTAAAAGTGGGCATTGGCCCGGGCTCGATTTGCACCACCCGTGTGATTGCAGGTGTAGGCGTTCCGCAGCTCTCCGCTGTCTATGATGTGGCCAAAGCGTTGAAAGGCACTGGAGTGCCTCTGATTGCCGACGGCGGTATCCGCTACTCCGGCGACATTGTGAAAGCCCTTGCTGCCGGAGCTTACTGCGTGATGCTTGGCGGCATGCTTGCCGGTGTGGAAGAATCGCCCGGCGACACCATCATCTACAACGGCCGTAAATACAAGGCTTACCGCGGAATGGGCTCGCTCGAGGCAATGGAGAAAGGCTCGAAGGACCGCTACTTCCAGGCATCGGAAACCGATGTGAAGAAGCTCGTGCCCGAAGGTATTGCCGCCCGCGTACCATTCAAGGGCAGCCTCTTCGAGGTTGTATATCAGATGCTCGGTGGGCTCCGCGCCGGTATGGGCTATTGCGGTGCATCCGACATCGAGCGCCTCCACGATGCCAAATTCACCCGTATCACCAACGCCGGTGTAGCCGAAAGCCACCCCCACGACGTGGCCATCACCGCCGAAGCCCCCAACTACAGCGCTTCGCATCAGTAATACCGATCAACAACACCCATACAGCGCCGGAGCTGTGCCGAAAGGCCGGCCCCGGCGCTTTTTTCATCACGCTAGTGATTTCGCAAAAAGTTTAAGAAACTGTTTAAATTTACTTTCAGAGAATTTTGAGAAGGATTTTCGAGGTGTTTCAGCAATTTGAAAAAGGAGCGATGCGGGCATCGTGACTGATGAAACTTGGCTGAAACAACCGGAAAGACGCTCAAAATTACTGAAATGAAGTATTAAAATCTTTTTTAGAATAAATTTAAACAGTTTCTAAATCACTTCTATAATAAATTATGGAGTAACCGCGTTAATAGTTACGTAAAGTAAAAATATCAACCTATCCAATCCGATGAACAAATCATCCATTGCGCTTACTCTCGCCACCCTCACCCTTGCCTCCGGTGCTTTCGCCGCCAAACAAAAGAGCGAACCGGTGGTAATGACCGTAGGAAAAGAGAAAGTGACTTTAAGCGAATTCGAATACCTGTTCAAGAAAAACAACGAGCAGCAAGCCGCCACCACTTCACTCGATGAGTATATCGACATGTTCGTGAACTACAAGCTCAAAGTGGTTGCAGCTAAGGACGCCGGCCTCGACACCGTGACCTCCTATCTTGCCGACATGAACAAATACACCCGCGAGCTGGCTCGTCCCTATCTGCGTGATGCGGCTGTGGACGACTCGTTGGTCAATGTGGCCTACGCCCACACTCTCGAAATGGTCAATGTTGACCATATCCTCATCCCCACCACCACAAACCCCACTAAGCGAAGCGAACAGCGTGCGCTGGCCGACAGCGTGCATCGCGCACTGCTCAACGGCGCCGACTTCGGCGAACTCGCATTGAAATATTCTCTTGACAAAGCTTCGGCCTCGCGCGGTGGACATGTTGGCTACATTGTTGGAGGTCTCTGGCCCTACACATTCGAGGATCTAGCGTTTACCACCCCTGTTGGCGAGATTTCTCCGGTCAAAGAATCAGCCTACGGCTACCACATAGTGCGCGTAGTTGACCGCAAGCCTAACCCCGGAACGGTAAAAACCCGACATATTCTGAAATCCACCACCGACATGGACGAAGAGGGAGTTGCTCGCCAGCGACAGGTAATCGACTCCATTCTGTCAGTTGTGAAAGGTGGTGCCGACTTCGCCACCGTGGCACGCATGACCACCGACGAACCCCAAGGACGCCAGTCAGGCGGTGACCTCCCCTGGTTCTCCAACGGCCAGATGGTTTCAGAGTTCAACGATGCGGCCTTTGCCATGAAGCCCGGAGAAATCTCCGAGCCGGTTAAGACCCGATTTGGATGGCACATCATCCTCTGCGAGGACCGCAAGGGCGTGGCTCCGTTGGATTCGGTGAAAACCAAGTTTGCCGAAGCCATACGCAACGATGAACGCTCTCGCCTTGCCATACGCCGCACTGTGGAAAATTGGAAAGCCTCCGCAGGCGTAAAACGCTATCCCGCGGCTGCTGCTGAAGTTGCAGCCGTGATTGAGAAAGAGGGTACGATGTCGCCCGCTGCAGTAGAATCCATCAAGGGCATGAACGCAGTTGCAGCCTCTGTTGGAGCAAAAAACATCACCATAGCAGAAGTGGCAGCTCATCTGCGCCCCGACGGCAATCTCGACGCCCCGACTGCCACCGAAATCTTCAACGGCATGATTGCCTCGAAAATAGATGAAGAAGCAACCAACCAGTACATCGAATCGCTTCCCGCTAACCATCCCGACTATCGCAACCTCCTGAATGAATATCGCGACGGGATGCTGCTCTATGAAATCAGCAACGCCGAGGTGTGGGAACGTGCCAACACCGACTCGATAGGTCTTCAGAACTACTATCTGGCCCACATTGATGAGTACACTTGGGACCGCCCGCACTACAAAGGTTACGTCATAGCCGCCACCACTGATTCACTCGCCACTGAAGCCCTCTCCTACCTTGCTTCGGCCAATGGAGCTGCCAATGCGCTTACCCCTGCCTCGGTGAGAAAACGCTTTGGCAATGACGTGAAAATCGAGCGCGTGCTTGCTGCCAAAGGCGACAACGCAGTGGTCGACCACCTCTGCTTCGGAGCCGCGAAACCTTCCGTAAAAGGCCGTTGGCAAGCCTATCGCACCTATGCCGGCAAGGTTATAGATTCTCCCGAAGATGCCCGCGATGTGAAGGGACAGGTGAGCCTCGGCTACCAACAGCAGCTTGAAGCACAATGGCTCCAATCGCTCCACAAACGCTATAAAGTGAAAGTGGACCGCAAAGCGCTCCATAAGGCTTTTCCTCAGCAGTAACACACTGCATCTACACCCCTCTTACGAATCAACTGACGGCACCCTGCAACAGAAATGGGTGCCGTTTAGTGTATTTTTACACTTCATATAGAGTGCGAGTGATTAAAATTTAGTAATTTTGGGGGGTTAAAAACGAATTTGACAGTTTATCCATAATAAGCAAATCATTCTGTAGTGAAAATCTATCGATACATTCTTGCCGCCATCTACGCCACAATGGCTTTCGCGGTGACCGCCCAAAACAATGTGGCCGAAGAAGTGGCATGGGTCATTGGTGACCAACCGATATGGAAGTCGGAAATTGAAGAGCAGTACAACAACATGCAATATGAGAAGGTCCCCATCACAGGCGACCCCTACTGCTTCATTCCGGAGCAGATGGCAATCGAGAAGCTATATCTCCATCAAGCCGACATAGACACAGTGGAAGTGCCCAACTCATCCGTTGTGGCCGAAGTCGACGCCCGCCTCAACTTCTACATCACCCAGCTCGGATCAAAGGAGAAAATGGAAGAGTATTTCCGTAAATCAATGCCGGAAATGCGTGAGGCAATGATGGATATGGTGCGCAACAGCTACCGCGTCCGTCAAGTCCAGCAGTCACTCACCAAGAATGTAAAAGCAACTCCTTCCGACATTCGCAAATATTTCGATCAATTGCCCGCCGACAGCATTCCCTTCGTGCCCACTCAGGTGGAAGTGCAGATCATCACCCTCAACCCCGTCATTCCTCGTCAGGAAATCGAAGATGTGAAAGCCCGCTTGCGCGACATGGCCGACAGGGTCAACAAGGGTGAAAGCGAATTCTCAACGCTCGCAATCCTTTATTCCGAGGACAAGGAGAGCGCCATACGCGGTGGTGAGATCGGATTCATGGGTCGCGGCCATCTTGATCCCGAATATGCCGCCGTGGCCTTCAACCTCAACGACCCCAAACGAGTTTCAAAAATAGTTGAAAGTCAATATGGCTACCACATTATCCAGCTCATTGAAAAACGTGGTGACCGAATCAATACACGCCACATCCTTCTCCGTCCAAAAGTGTCAGACAATGACCTAACTCAAGCCGTGAACCGACTTGACTCCATCCGCACCGACATTGTGGATAATAAAAAGTTCACATTCGACGATGCCACAATGTACATTTCTCAGGACAAGGACACCCGCAATAACCGTGGTGTAATGGTGAACCAAATGACAGGCACCCCCCGCTTTGAAATGTCTCAGCTCCCGCAGGAAGTTGCCAAAGTGATCAACAATATGCAACCCGGCGATATCTCCGAGCCTTTTGTCATGATTGATCCCAAACTCAATCGCGAGGTTGTTGCAATTGTGAAACTCTCTGACCGTATCGCCTCACACAAAGCAAACATGTCCGATGACTATCAAACCATCAAGGACATGTATGAGGATTCGCAACGTCAGAAAATCCTAAAGGACTGGCTTGAGAAAAAGATCCAGGAAACTTATGTGAGAATTGAAGATGGATGGCGCAACTGTGAGTTCACCCACAAGGGCTGGATCAAAGAGCAGTCAGTAACAGGTAAGACTGCCGTTGCAACCGATGACGATAAAAAAGAGGACTCTTCAAAATAACACCCTCTCTGTTTACCCCCTTTAACACGCTCTGTTATTGTTCATGTCAATGACCGTGGACTTGCTCTTTCAAACCCTCCTTCGCAACCGTAGCCGCGTGGCGGCAGTGTCGGTAGCAGCACTCCTTTTCGTGCCGTTGCTCCTGATGGCGCAACAGCCCAAACCCACCGCACCCAAACGCAAGATCCCGGTTCCGCACGCCCCAATCAGGCCAATGCTCCCCTCTGTCGACCGCAGCCAGCCCGACAAAGTATTCCTTGAGTATGCCGACCGTCTCCACTATGAGGAAATTCCCGGCCTCCCCAAGGAGGAGTGTCCGCAAGTATTGGTAGGCAATGTGAAGTTGCGAAAGGCCGGTATGTGGATGTACTGCGACAGTGCCTACTTCTTTGAACGAACAAGCTCATTCGATGCATTCGGCAACGTGCGCATGGAGCAAGGTGACACCCTTTTCGTTTATGCCGACGAGCTCAACTACGACGGCCCGCAGCAACTGGCCGTCCTTTTTGCCGACCCGGGTAAAAAAGTGCGGCTCATAAACCGCGATGTAAAGCTTGAAACTGATATTTTCAACTATGACCTCGCAGCTGAAATGGGCTTTTACAACATTGGGGGTCAGCTGACCGATAAACAGAACGTGCTCACCTCCGTGGAAGGTCAATATCACCCGAATACCAAACAGGCTTATTTCAACTACGATGTTCATCTGGAAAGCGTACAGGAAAACAAGCCCAACGACAAGGTGATAATCAACACAGAGGCCCTTACCTACAACACTGCCACTCATATAGCTGAAATAACAAGTCCCAGCGAAATAATAAATGCCGACGGTACCATCTACACATCCCTCGGCGTTTACAACACAAACGTTGGAACCGCCGACCTGTTTTCCCGCTCCACAGTGCGCACAAACAAAGGGAATACCCTCACCGGCGACACACTTTTTTATGACCGCAAGAAGCAATATGGCGAAGCATTCGGCAACATGATTCTCGTGGATTCCGCCCGCCATAGTGAAATTCTCGGCAACTACGGTTTCTATGATGAAGTCCGCGACAGTGCGTTTGTAACAGGTCGTGCCCTCGCCAAAGAATATTCCAAAGGCGACACTCTGTACCTTCGCGGTGACACAATCAACGCGTACCTTGACCTCGTGGACTCAACCCGCGTCACCAATGTTTTTCACTGCGTGCGCGTATATCGTTCCGACATTCAGGCCATTTGCGATTCATTGAGCTTGACTGAACGAGACTCCATTATGTACATGTATCGCCACCCCATTGTATGGAGCGATGAACGTCAGATTTTCGGCAACATCATAAATGTCCATATGGCCGACTCAACTGTCGATTGGGCCCGTTTGCCTCAAACCGGATTTGTGGCTGAACACATTGCCGAGGATTGCTACAACCAAATCTCGGGTAACGACATGACTGCATGGTTTGCCGATTCGGTGCTGACACGCCTGTATGTTGAAGGCAACGTAATGCTCAACATGTTCCCTATGGAGAAGGACTCTACCTACAATAAGTTCGCTTACGTCGAGAGCAGCTACATGGATGCCTATTTTAATAAAAATCAAATTGAGCATGTAACCTTTTGGCCTGAAACCACCTCAAAAATCACGCCTCTCTACCTTGCCAAGCGAAACTCCTATTATCTTCCTAAATTCAAATGGTATGAGTTCCTCCGTCCCCGCACTCCGGGTGACGTGTTTGTAATCCCGCAGGAGATGATTGACTTGTTCCGTTCGGCCGAGCCAATCAAGCAGCCCGACCTGAAAAAAGCTGCCGGTGCCAACAAACCGAACTCCAACGCTCCCCTGCCCCGCGATCCAGCAATTCCCGGTACCGAACAAGAAATAAAAGCGGTTCCAGATCCCGTCAAGCTTGCCCTTGATGCGGCCGGAAAGAAGACACCAGTAAAGCCGGCGCCCGACCAATCGGCAGCTCCAGTCAAAAGCGCCACTCTTGAAAAAGCCGATGAGAATCTCGGTGTCCCCGTAGATTAACAGACCGTCAGGCACATCCTCATCTGGGCGCACATAGCTGTTGCTCAACACGTTCCAAACGTTATCAACACTTTACTGACATATTGCTGACACATTGAAATCCAGGTGTCAGTAACACGGTTTGTCACTTCCCTCGGAGTTGACTAACTTTGCATGTACCTAACTGCAAGAAAAAATGAATGATGTAATCCGACTTCTTCCCGACTCAGTGGCCAACCAAATTGCCGCCGGCGAGGTGATTCAGCGCCCCGCCTCTGTGGTTAAAGAATTGGTAGAGAATGCAGTAGATGCCGGTGCCACATCCATTCAAGTAATTGTAAAGGATGCCGGTCGCACTCTGGTTCAAGTGGTTGACAATGGCAAAGGTATGAGCGATACGGATGCCCGAATGGCATTTGAACGTCATGCAACCTCCAAAATCGAAAAAGCCGATGATCTTTTCTCGCTCCACACCATGGGCTTTCGTGGCGAGGCTCTCGCATCAATAGCTGCAGTGGCACAGATTGACCTCCGCACCATGCCACGCGATTCCGAGATAGGGACAAGGATTATCATCAACGGCTCAAAGTTGGAAAGCCAGACGCCTGAAGCCTGCACTCCGGGCACCAACATGATGGTGAAAAACCTTTTTTTCAATGTTCCGGTACGCCGTAAATTTCTCAAGCGCGATTCTGTTGAGTTAAGCAATATTTTGCGGGAGTTCGAACGCTTGGCCTTGGTTAATCCATCACTTGACTTCGAGTTTGTCAACAACGACAGCACCCTCCACCGCATGATCGGGTCTTCACTCAAACAGCGAATTATCGATCTGTTTGGAAAAGGCCTTGACAAACAGTTGCTACCCGTTTCAACCAAAACGCCCATCGTTGCAATCGACGGTTTCATCGGGCGTCCCGAACATGCACGTAAACGCAACGCTCTGCAATACCTCATGGTAAACGGACGCCACATGCGCCACCCCTATTTCCATAAGGCCATTTTGATGTGTTTTGAGAAACTCATCCCGGCCGATTCGCAGCCAAACTACTTCCTGAACTTCATCGTCGATCCCGAAACTATCGACGTGAACATTCATCCCACCAAAAACGAGATAAAATTTGAGAACGAAGCCCCGATTTGGCAGATACTCTCCGCAGCTGTAAAAGAATCTCTCGGACGTTTCAATGCCGTGCCCGGTATCGATTTCGAAGCAGTAGATGCCCCCGAGATACCCGTTTTTGACCCTAACGTCCATGGCCAACATTCTGTGGAAATAGACCGTTCTTACAATCCTTTTGCTCAGTCACGCCCCACTTCCCCCTTCGGAGGCGGGACCGGCGGAAACAATTCTTTACGTTCCACCGGGGTCACATCCAACTGGGAACAGCTCTACCAGGATTTCATGGGCACACCTGCATCCACCGATGGAACCTCCACACACACGCCGTCAGCAACACAAGAGGATGTGATAGTGGAAAGTGTGGAGGGCACGCTGATACCCCAAATTGGTGATGCCGAAAATGAACCGGTCATATCAGCCAACACTGACGAGCCCGCCACGCTGCAAGTAAAAAATCGCTATATTCTTTCAGCCACAACTTCGGGTGTAATGATTATTGATCAACACAGGGCCCATGTTAAAGTGCTGTATGAGCAAATAATGCAGCGATTGGCGCAAGGTGCCGCACCTTCACAGCATGTAATGTTCCCCGAAATCATCGAACTTACTGCCGCCCAGAGTTCCTTGCTTGAATCATTGGCCGACAAGCTTAATGACTACGGCTTTGAGCTGTCGTTCCTCGGTGGGAACTCCTGGAGCATAACTGCCCAACCCACCATACTGGACCGGACCAAACCTCGCGAGGCTCTTTTGGACATACTTGAGGACACTGCTGCCGACCGACCGGACGACAATGCCGACTCCTGGCGCAGTCATCTCGCTCTTTCACTTGCCCGCAGTTCTGCAATCCGAGCCGGAAAAAAACTAACGGCTGCCGAACGCGAGCATCTTCTTTCGGAACTTCTGAGATTACCTACCCCTAACTACACCCCCGACGGACAGGTTATCATATCCATATTGTCGGCCGATCAGCTGGAAGGAATGTTCTCTTGAAATGTTTTCACCCGAATAGCCTCAGTATCAAACCGAAGCCTATCCACAAAAATCCATGTGGCGTATCCAAGCAAAAGGTTGTTTAAAAAAGATTTTGAAGCATAAAAAAAGTTGCGTAAATTTGTATCGTGATTTCTATTGTTCAACATATCCAATATCTCATTCTGAAGCACGACTGCGTTGTTGTGCCCGGTTTGGGTGCGTTCGTTTCCCGTCACTTAGGTGCCTCTATCAGCGCTGATGGCGTGACTCTTACGCCACCATCCCGAGAGTTAAGCTTTAACAGCTTGCTCACTCACGACGACGGACTTCTTATCGGCTCTGTAACGCGACGCGAAGGCGTAAGCTACGAATGTGCGCGCGCTGCCGTAGAACAGGAAGTGGAATTGATTCAGCGTCGCCTGCGTCATGAAGGCGAGCTTTCGCTTCCACGTATCGGTCGCCTCATGTTGACTGAACATTCCACAATTGATTTCACACCCGAAGAGTTGAACTCCATTGCAGCACTCCCCTTCCGTGGCTACAGCGAATTCACACTCTCTCCGCTCATTGCCCCGTCACACTCCGAGCCTGAACCGGTACTGCTTGAGGTAGAGACTCCCGTGCCTGCCGACACCCATCGTCCTCGCGCATCGTTCCAAGTGCTGAAATATGCAGCCTCCGTTGCGATACTCATTGGTGCGTGCCTCACTTTCCTCACTCCGGTTTCCGCACCCGAAGGAATCAACTTTGCCTCCTTGCGTCCGGCAGTAGAAAAAAGCGCTGACAATACTACTGATAACCTGACATCTCAAGTCCTGGCCGATGTTGAAAAATATGCCGGAAGAGTCATCTTACTCAGTCAGCCCGACCCCACTGAGGCAACCGCAATCTCTTATCCAAAAAACTTCCCCACAAATAGCGACAGCGACAATTATGCCGACCCCACTCACCGATATTATGTGATTGTGGCTTCAACCACTTCCGCTAAGGAAGCCCGTCGCTATGTCAAAGCACATTCATCAGCCAAACGCCCGCTGCGAATACTTTTCAAGGACGGACGTTACCGTGTGTATGCCGCGTCTGGAAATGATTTCAACGCTATGTCGGCCTATCGCACTGCCGATAAATCTTTCGCTGCAGCGAACCCCGACGCATGGGTCTATACCCTCAAATAATCCATCTTTAATTCAACACAAAGCGGCCGCCCTCAGGGAAGTAACTGATACCGCGAGCTGCGATATAAGCCTCGAAATCGGCTGTATCTATATCTAAATCTCGGCAAAGGGCCTCCGGGGATGAATATTCATCGCGCAATTTCATGTTTAGCCAGCTTAAAAGTATTGCGGCATCTGCAGGTAATTGTTCCATATCAAGTAAGTTAAATATTTGAATCTATGTTAGGGCACGTTGAGGAATTAATAAAGTATGTGTTAGTTGAGACCTAACACATACTTAGTTATTTATCTTCAAGCTCATTCCGTTTAATTTCCTATAGAGATCAAGAGCATACACATCAGTCATGCCTGAAATATGATCAACCACAGCCTGTAATTTCCCGTAGAGCGTTGGAGCTCCTACCTCATACTGCTGAGGCACCTTGCTCAGAAGTAATTGCGAATAATTCAGTTGCGGATTTCTCACGGCATGGACAAGTTTCTCCAAAAGGAATGTGATGATGCTGGTACCGGCAAGATCGATATCAACAACATCGGCCGCACGGTAAATTTTTTCCCATGAAAGGTCATTGCAGCCTCCATAAGCCTCACGCTCACGCTCAGGTATTACATCAAGAAGAGAGCCTCGGAAATTACCTGCAAGTATGGCCTCCTCATTGCGCACAAAAGCATCGGCTGCAACTTCCACAAGTCGACCAATCACAGCCGAACGCAAATAGGAAATCTGTTCATTGGGGTCAGTGACATTTGCCATAACCCGATGCATGCCCTCGCGTCTCTCCTCAGTAAAAAATGCCAGGAACAGCTCTATGACTCTCTGCGTTGGCAACAGCCCCAGCTTATGCGCATCCTCTATGTCCATCACTTCATAACATATATCGTCGGCCGCTTCCACAAGATACACAAGCGGGTGACGTGCATAGCGCACAGTGCCCTCCGGAGAATCCAGCCGAAGCATCCCGAGCTCATTGGCCACTTTTACAAAATCATCCTTCTCCGATGTAAAGAAACCGAATTTAGGATGCTCGTCTGAGGCCAATGTCGACTCATAAGGATATTTCACAATGGAAGCAAGCATGGAATAGGTCATGGCGAAACCACCCGGTCGGCGTCCATTGAACCTGTGAGTCAACAGGCGAAAAGCATTGGCATTCCCTTCAAAGCGAGTCAGATCAGCCCATTGCTCCGCAGTCAGCTCATCCTGCAACGGCGCCCCTGCACCCTCGCTGAAAAAAGTGGCGATGGCTTTCTCTCCGGAATGACCGAAGGGTGGATTTCCCAGATCATGTGCCAAACAAGCTGCCGATACAATCTCCCCCACAGCATGGAACTTGTCAACCCACATATCTCCGGCATACTTCTCGCGTAGCCTTAGCGTTACCTCAGTGGCCAATGACCGCCCCACGCAAGCAACTTCAAGACTGTGGGTCAACCTATTGTGCACAAAAATACTCCCCGGCAGAGGAAACACC
>CAJUSN010000037.1:0-6224 GCA_910589095.1 uncultured Muribaculaceae bacterium | reverse complement strand
GAGTTTTATTCTGCAATCGGCGGAAGGGCGACGAGAAAACCAACCGGTCATAGTCGCGCAAAAAGTCACTGCGCGTTCCTCGCTTGGCATCATGATAGGCTTCAAGGCCAAATCGTTTTTCACAAATCAGACGCGGCCATTCCATTGACACGGCCTTCTGAGAAGAGACTTCACTGTTCATTTTCCTGTTTAGGGGTTGAAGTGGGTTCCTTGGGCGTCGCCACACTGTCAGCCGGTGCATCCGAAACCGCTTTTACAGTATCAGACTTCTCAGCTGTTTTTTTGCGCAGCGGACGAAGGAACGAGAAAATATTATCGAAATCACGCTTGAACATGATGCCCACTCCCTGAGTGGTAAGGGCTGTCTTCACGTAATAATTCTGGTCATTGTAGCGATTGTAAGCTTTCAATCGGATCGTACCGCGTTTGTTCAACAAATACTCCACATCAAAATCACCAATAAACGAGTTATTGTTCAACGCATTGTCGCGGTATCCAAAGTTACCGTTCAGCAGCAATCGGTTATTAAGCAGATGACTTGACAAGGCCACGTCAACCTCCACATCGGAGAAGTCGCCACGATCCGAACGGATATTCGGCGCAAGACTCCACTTGTCCGACAGTTGGCCAAGGATACTTGAAAGCTGGGACGAGATAGTGGAAGAGGCCACTGATACAAGCTCGTTTCCTTTGGTTGCCGACATGTACTCCGGAGTATAGAAGCGACTCAACGCCAGCAGGTAGATTATCTGACGGTTCATCATCTCATCGGTGTTGACAATGGAGCGCACCTTGCGATATATATCCTGCGTAAGCGTGGGAAATTCAAGATCGAAGTTAATATCCGGATTTCGCATATCGCCCGTCACTATCAGCAATGCATTTACAGGCACATTGGTTCGGTTCAATGCATCATCGGCGAGGAACGACTCATCAAGATCCGACAGATTGGCATTGACCGAATAGGTTGCCGTTATGTCAAGCTGGGCTGCATACGGATTTCCGTTGAACGATATTGAGCTGCCGTTTTTTATCGCAAACTCCTTGATGATTATATCCTGCAACGTGAAGTTATACTTCCCGCTCTCCACAGTGTATTTGCCGTTCAGCGTAAGGTCCTCGTTTGAAGAATCATAACCCAATCGCATGTTACCGGCTCCATACGCGCGGATGCGGTCGCCACCAACCGGATCCATTACAAGTGTAACCTGAGCCTGCGGCGTCACATCTACACTCAAGTTTATTTTGTACACGCTCGGACGGTCCTCGTTGTTCTTGGTCGCCATCCGGTCCTTCAGCTGTTGCACCAAAGGTGGAAGTGCGTTCAATGCTGCAATGGAGTCCTTCTTTGCCTGATCGCGATCACGGAAAGTTATGAACTTATAGTCCTGTGCATCCAACTCATCCGAAAGCACGAACGTGAACGATGAATTGGCTGCGGTCGATATGTTAGCTCCAATCTCCACCAATCCCGGGCGGCCGGTAACCGAGGCTGATCCTGTGCCGAATACATGGCCGAACCAACGGGTCTCATGGCCCTCTTTCACATCATAAACCAAAAGGTTGCGGGCATCTGTCACCTGGAAGTCAAACCGCGGCTGCTTGAAACATTCATGCGTCACCCACCCGTCAAGTTTAGCCGTGTTTCCATACATATCTTTCAGCGTGATTGAAGGAATGTCAATTCGTCCCGGTCGGAAATGCACCGAATCTGTAGTAGAGTAAGATGTGTTGGTAAATCCAAGTGTGAGCTTCACATCCTCACCGTAAACATCCCCAACCATATCTATAAGCTTGAAGCTCCCGTACAGACGGGCCTTTCCGGAGGCATGACCGCTTATATCCGTGGCGAAAGCCGACATGAAAGGCAGGAGGAAGCCCACCGAAATGCGATCGGCATCAAATGACAGATCAAGCGAGTCGGCCATCGGCTTGATATTTCCTCGGATAAACGAGTGTCGGCCGTTAGGTTGCGATATATCGGCATCAAGCATCACGGCCTTTGCGTGGGGCTCCCACGATGATTTGATGAATGCATCGCCCATAAGCGATTTATTATAAGTGAGTGACTTCACCGACAGTCCGGGAGTATATGCCTTAGGTGCGGAAGTGAACAGGTCCGTGGCATAGAATTTGCCGGTAGCATTGCCTCCGAACATCGCCGTCGGTATGTTTAGGGTCTCGAACACATAATCAAGGTTTACATCCTCAAGGGTCATGAGTATAGTGTCCTGTGGCGAAGCTGATGCCGAGCCCTCGATGGTGACGTACTGGCGGTCGCGTCCAACCCGAAAATCATGGATCTCGGCACGCTTATGGGCAACGGTCACGTATGATGGCTCAACGGTCCAGACCGTATCGTTGAACACCATCCGCCCCGGATTCACATCTATCCGTGTGAGCAATTCTTTATCCTCATCGCGGTCAAAAGATGCCGAAAGACTCAGGTTACCTGAGTAATCACGGTCGCGGGCAACCTTCCATTCCACGCGGGTATCCACCTGATTATTGGCTGCATATGCCGAGGTCAGCAACGTCAGCGCACCATTCTTCGTGGGCACCATCGTGGTCAATGTAACCTCACCTCTACTGCCGGCTCCTTCAGGCAAACCGCCGGCTGTCAAGCGTGCATTGACCGAAGTGTTTTCTATCAGCTTGTTACCTTGCTGTATATATGGGGCATCCAGATGGAGTTCCATACTTCTCTCTGCCGCATCAAGACCGCCGGTTAGGGTGATGGGATGAATCACATTCACCGGCAGTTTAACGAACGTTTCAAGAGGCGAGGTATCCTTTATGGTGATGTTATAATACAACCGGTCATTGTCCTCGGTTTCTACCCGATTCTCAACCTTCACATCATTAGGCACATCAGCTCCCTCGCGGCGATAATTGCGGTCAGTAAGGGCCGGGAGCACTCCGGCTATCATTTCTTTACAAAGTTTCGGTAGGGCTGAAAGTCGGTAGTTCCCCTCCACAAGTCCATCAGCGATATCGGAACTCATCCTCACCTGGCTGAATCCATCCACATTCGACAGTTGGAAATCAAGGTCTTGAAGATAAATAGTCTTGTCGCCGGCGCCATACGACAGGTCATCTATATCAATCTGCCCATTCACATGGTCAATATCCGGCCCGGAAAGTTCGCCAATGCAAAATATTGAGAATCGGCGCTCCGGATGCGACGCATCGATATTGAACAGAGACGGCTCCACATCACGCGCGGCAAGGTTAACATACACGCGCTTCTCCGGACCGTCAAGCGTAGCCGAGGCATCAAGGTCGATTAGTACTCCGGGGTTGTCCACCTCCAGCGTACCCGAATACGTGTCACCCTGCGCCTGCAAAGCGGCCTTGATGTCTGTGAAATGATGCTGGCGATATACCACATCGTCTATCACCGCTTTCACCGTCCCTTGCGGCTTCTTTCCGGTAATTGCAACGTCGTAATCCAAATTTGCCGAAAGGTTGCCCAGATCCGCAAGCGGACCCTCTATGCCTTTCATCAGGACCGCTCCGCTGAATCCGTCAAATTTCAATGAACCGGCAAAGGATGGCGACGCCCCCAGTGTATAGTCAGAGTTCACCTCCATTGCACCCGGAGCAGCTGTCAGCTTTCCATCAAGCCTCCCCGTGGTAAGCGATCCGCGCAGGTCGGCGTTCAGCTCGGCGATTCCCAGATTATTCATCACACCCGCCACCATCGGTTTCACCGTAGCGAAACGCCCAATCAGATCAGTCATCTTACCCATGTCGGCCTTGAGATGCAGGTCAGGAATATCTATGTAGGCTTCATCCTTCTTAAGCGGACTGGTGATATTTCCACTCAAAGCAAGCTCTAACCCATACGATGAATTGAAGTCAAGACGGTCTACATGAATACTCTCTTTCGTTGCCGATGCGCGTAATTCCGTGTATAATGTCAGGTCAAGACCTCGCAAACGGGGCTCGAATGGTACTGCATCGGTTGTACACAAATAGCTCCCCTTAAGAATATCTATCTCAACCGGGGTCTCGCTCCATAATTTTTTCAGTTCATCAAACGATTCATAGCGCAATTCCAATGGCCCGAGAGCTAAGTGCGATGCAGCCAAATCAACCACCAGCCCCTTCACCTGCGAACCATGGTTAGTGATGTGGAAATGACCCGTTATGTTACTCACCTTCACTCCTGACCGTTCTCGGAGCGAAAGCCGTCGCAGATCTATGGTGAAATCATCATTCTTTATCTGTGGTAAAACCACATCGGCTCGCAAATCGGTAACGCGCAAATGCTTTGGATCAAACCTTGTTGTGTCCATCGGAGCGCTAAGCAAATCGTAACTTACCGTTGAGTTTCTGATCACTACGGTATTGATTCTCAAATCAAACTTAGTGGGAGGCTTACTCTTATCCTTAGGTTTCAGCGCATCGATTATCGGTTGGATATTAAGCGGTGCCTGTGGATTGGCCTTGGAAAGTTTGGCGTCAAGACCTGACAGCTCGGCGTAGGTAATGAGAATGTTGCCACGCGCAAGATAGTCCCATATGCTCACACCAGCCGAAAGACGGCTCACAGTTATGGCATCTTTTCCCTCCGCATCCTGAATGGCAACTCCTTTAAGTGCAACTCTATTGAAAGGAACTATTGAAAGTTCGTCTATTTCCACCTTGACAGTGAGCAGTTTAGATAGTTCTGTCTGAGCTGCGTCACATATAGCTCGCTGCACTGAAGGCAATGAAAGTGCCACATAGAGCGTAGCCGGCAAAAGGAACGCCAGCACCACTACCACCATCAGCAGTGTACGCAAAATCTTATATGGCCATTTCATGTATTTTTTCATCTTCTCAGATGGTCACGCCGGTTCATATTTGAACAGGAGCTACCAACTTGCAAAGTTAGCCATTTTTTGCCACATCCCCGCCTTAATCCCACACAATTCTACCCATCCTCCGGCAAACTACCTTTTGTTTTACCCATGATAAGAAAAACATCCTACACACACCGGCTCTCAGCTACAACATCCATTGCTCATCACCACTTTTCATAAAATTAAAAGTAATCATACTCTTTACTCTCATCCAACTGAAATAATCGGCTCTCCGAAAAACGCCGACAACATTCCAAGCGTTGCAAGAGTGAAATTATGCTGACCGCTTAGCCATTTAGTTATTTCGCAAGGTCGCTTTCCGATAGCTCTTGCAAATTCCGCCTTCGAGAGGCCTTTTTGCGTCATCAATTCATAAATACGGTTTGATACAGCTATCTCCATCTCTACTTCCTTATGAATATCTTTAGGAATAGATGCAACAATCTGATTATATTCTTCAAATGCTGTTTTCATATATCAAATGTATTATCAGTGTCAATCTCTTTTTCCGTAATGGTTATAGTACCATCCTTTACACCCTGTTTTATGAGTTTGTCAAAATTCTGAAGCGTAACCACAAACCCGCGCAATTCATCATCCTCATCATAAGTACGGGTTTTCTTTACACCACCGTTACCAAGAATCAGAATGCTATCTGACAACCTCAAACAATATAGTCGGAGCTTCGATTTAACCACTGGAAGCGCACAAACCCTATCACTCATTTTTCCTTCCGGCCGAAAGAATCGTTCAAGAGCTCCAAGATCAGCTATGCGTTCAACAAATTTTACTATCCGAGCCAAATCTCTATTATAAATTGTGTTTTCCTTAAACCTATTGTAAAAGCGCAGATACTCTCCCTTATCTTCAGTTATAAACTGAATGGTATAAAGAGTGCAATTTCGGTCGTGATTTAGTTGTATAAGTTCCGCTTCGCTCATGGAGAATAAGTTTATTTTTATAACCGCAAATATACAAAAAATGTTTTACTTTTAAATAAAAACATAGCGTATTTTCTTAATATGTATCGGGGTATCCGACAAGCGAATTCAACCGAAAGAGGCAAGCATAGAGAGCGCTTCGGGACGGGAAGCATCTATAAGATCTATGTGATGTGCATCGCTGTTGACCAGTATCGTCACTCCCGCCTCCACAAGACGTTTCCAATAGCGCGGGTCGGGGAAAAAACGGTGATGCTCTCTCCGAGCTTTAGTATTGATTTCTACAGCTATACCGGCACCGATAATGGCACCAATCAGTTCATTCACCCTATCCACAAACCACGGTTCTTGATCCGTACCCTCTTTAAAATGAGAGGCATTATGCGCAATCTTATCAAAGTGGCCTATGATGTCAAAGCCACCCCCGGCAACC
>CAJUSN010000036.1:14547-18135 GCA_910589095.1 uncultured Muribaculaceae bacterium | reverse complement strand
GTATCGGACAGCGAAGCAGCCTGGCGGTAACACACAATCAACTCCTCCGAGGCTCGTGTGAGAGCCACATAAAGGATGTTTATCTCATCCAGGAGTTGCTCACTGCAGCGGCGGCGGTACTGACCGGCCAAAGGAGTCGATTCCATAAAACGTGACGGTACGAGCGAGAGAAGCGGCGGAACCACATCGGAGTCCACGAAAGGCACCTCCACCTTTCCGAACCATTCTCGCCCTTTGAAAGAAACCATGTCGTAGCCAAGAAGCGGCACATGCACGCACGGGAATTCCAAACCCTTGGATTTATGTATTGTCATGACACGAATGGCATTATCATCATCGGGAGCGCTGACCGTAAGGCGGCTCCCCTTGGAATCCCACCAGTCGAGGAATGTGGGCAAGTCTCCTCCGTAGGTAGATGTATAATCGCCCACTGCATCTTGAAGCGCTGACAGATACATGCATTGAGCCGCACACTCCTCAGGGGAGAACATGCGATGGATTATACGCTCTATCAGCGAAGTGATGCTGAAGCAGTCCATTGATGCTATATCGCTTTTTATATCAATGGTACCTTCAGGATCATCAAGAGCTTGTCGGAGAGCTTCGGAAGGGGGCACTCCGAGACTGCGTGAATATTCAAACCGGTTGAGCATGGACCGGAGACGCTTTTTGAAATCCTTGCGTGCAGCGTCCCCATCTTCTTCCACGGGGAGCGAGGGAACACAATCGGCCGAGAGTGACGCCACATACCGGAGCACACTGATAATAGTACGTACTGCTGAAGAGCGTCCCAGCATCATGGCATCATCGGAAATTACGCGCAATCCTCTGAAATCAGTATCGGAGGCGGTGAGCGATGTAATATGCTCAATGACTTTGCAACCGTGGTCGCGGCCACGGACAAGCACACATATATCCTTTCCGCGATAACCGGCTCTCAACTGCCGGCGCATGGCGCGGGTCATATTCTCAAGTGCCACCTCGACGAAACATGACATTACAGATGCTTTCACGGATGTTATTTCAACATAGCCTCCATGGTCAAGATTGCGGGGAGCCACACTCTGCTCCACGTTGGCATACACGTCCTGCATACCGAGCTTGCCCGACAGCGTGGAGAAAAGAGCATTGTTGAAGCGCACCACGTGCGACGAGCTGCGCCAGTTGGTGTTTCCCTGCGGGGTATCACCCTCGATAATTGCTTTCTCACCGAAATCGGAAGCTACGGTATGCTGCAAGAGAGTAGGATCAGAGGAGCGAAAACGGTATATGCACTGCTTCTCATCGCCGATAATCAGGGAGTCGGCATCAATGGCCTGACCCTCCATAACCAACGGGCGCATGATTTCCCATTGCATCCGTGATGTGTCCTGAAACTCATCAATGAGGAAATGATTGAGCCACACCCCAATCCGCTCGAACACGAACGGAGTATCGCCGTCGCCTATAATCTGTTTCAGGATGGAATTGGTGTCGGAGAGGAGGAACGTATTGTTTTGCTGGCGGAACTCTTCTATAAAACGGAACACACCTTGAAGCATTCCTAAGTTGTAAAGCTGTTTGGCAAGCGCGCTCCACATGGCGCGCAGATTCCGCCCCTCATGTAGATGCGTGAGTGCAGTGAGAATGGCGTCGTCCAGCTCGCTGCATGGGTTTGAGGCAAGGTGTGTCCGCAGAGCTTTATTGTAACCTTGGGAAATGTCGGCAAGGATTTTGCCTATGGTGGTACCCTCCTTTACTGATGTGTCATAGCCATTGAGAGCGCCGTCGGTGAGGCGTGTTTTCAATGCGGAGGTGATTTTCATTTTCCCGTCATCGAATCCCATGCGCTCCACTGCTGCCAGAGCCTCGTTACAAGCCTCGGCCGTCAGCTTGGCATGTGACTTGAAAGCTTCGGCAAGCTGCCGGCGAAAACGCTCAAGCTTTTCGGGGGCGGCGAGATATTCAGCCATCTCATCATAACGAGCCTTGAATTCTTCGGTATCAGTTCCTTTGACAAATGACATAAGCTCCGAGAAAGCACCGCTGCGTCTGTTGAAAATAGCCACCCCACGCCCTTCTCTAATCTCGGCAAGAAGAAATTGGGTAATCCAGTCCACAGTGCGGGCATTATCGTGGGAAGCAGTATCGGTGCGCAACGAATCAAAAAGCGAGCGCAGACTCGTTTCCATGGCGCGATCGTTCTCCAGATCCACTTCATAATTGCCTGTGAGTTCAGCCTCACGGGCAAAGGTGCGTAGAATCATCTGGAAAAAGGAATCGATGGTGCTTACCTGAAAGAAGTTGAAATCGAAAAGCAGGTCGCGCAGCGCCATACGCGACGCTTCTTCCAAAGCTTGGACGGTGCATCCAAGCTCCTTGGTGAGCATCCCTGCGTAAGGGCTTGGCTTCGTCCAATTGGGTTCCATGCGTCCCAGCACGGCCAGTTCATGGATTATGCGTCGCTTCATCTCATCCGTGGCCTTGTTTGTGAAGGTCACCGCCAGAATGGACCTGTGGGCCGAACGAGGATGCTTCTGCAGCCGACACCGCCCGGATTCATCCTTATAGCTCAACAGAAGTTTGATGTAGCGATACGTGAGAGTGAAGGTTTTACCTGAACCTGCCGAGGCTTTATAAATGGTGAGCATGGCTGTAAAAGAGTCAGATAATACGGGCCTTTATGCCCATTTCGGTAAGAGCCCGGAGCACATCCTGACGGCGGTCGCCCTGAATGAGGATATCACCGCCACGAGCAGAGCCACCGGTGCCAAGTTTCTTCTTCAGCGTGGCGGCCACATCAAGGAGGTCAGCGTCAGGCAGCTCCCAACCGGCGATGAGAGTAGCGGTTTTTCCGGCTCGTCCCTTGCGTTCCATTATTATATCCACCCGCCCTTTCTGCGCAGGCTTTTCGGATTGTTCTTCAGGAAGGTCAGCGGGACCTTCGGGAAGGTCCGGATTCTCATCGCGGAATTGACGGAGTTGATCTTGCCAGTTCATCATGGTTGCATAGCTGATGTTATTGAATCGGTCGGTTCGGGCAGATGCATGTGAGCATCTTCATCAATACTGTCGGCTTCAGGATTATAGGGATTGTCAATGCGTCCCACCAGCGCCTTCAACATAGCCACATAAGGGTACATATCGGGGTGCACGTCGGCATAGTAAGCTGCCGCGCTGTCAGGATTTTCCGCAAAAGCCTTGCGATAGAGGTCGGTGGCCTGAGCTATACTGCTCTCTCGGTCAGTACTGTCAGCAATCTGCATGTATACCAGCGACAAACGCGCAAGCTGAGAGGCCGGCATATCGCTGAGGTTCTTGGAACTGAGCACGCGCGACGCAACGCTTTTGGCCACTTCCATGTCGCCCAGCGCCGTGGCATCCTCGGCTTCGCGGATATCATCAATGGCGGAGCCGGAGGCTGAACCTCCACATGCGGTGAGCAACGGAAGGATCAGCAATGCCAAAACAGGCAGCAGATAAATTAACAAGGATCTTTTCATGGGAGGGATGATGAGTGAGAGTGGCGAGGAAGAATCACGCCACCGGTAAGTTTTCAAGGATTTTCAGATGAAGTTTCGGAAGAACCGTCCAGCTCGGAGTTATGTC
>CAJUSN010000036.1:13648-14537 GCA_910589095.1 uncultured Muribaculaceae bacterium | reverse complement strand
CGCACGTAGACATAGTCATTTCCGTCACGTGTGAGAGTGAGCGAGAGTCCGTTGTAGTCAGCTATGGCATAGCTGATATTTGAAGGGATGGTTCCGATACGCACCACCGTTGTGTCGCCTTTCACCCGATCAACGGTGCCGTCAGTGGTGATGATAAGGGAGTCGCCCTCTACATTCCATTCACCACGTACGGTGTAACTGAGTACTCCCGGCTTGATTGCATGTAACACACAGGAACCGTTGTCCTCCAGTTCCATTACGGGTTCATTTTCAGACACAGTGGGTTGGTAATACACCCCTACCATTTCTTTGGCGCGACTTGACAGACCGCTGCAGCCTGAAAACAGAGCGAGCAGCGTGAACGCGAATGGAAGTGTCCAATATGTACGATTTGCAAATCTCATTTTGAGTATGATTTAGAGTATGTTATGCTAATGATTGTGTCAGGCGAGTCTGAGTTTGAAGTCATTTATCAGGTGAACCAGAGCAGGGGCCTCCTCTTTCATCTTCTCAAGCAGCTCGGGATCGGTGAGAGTATGGCGAGGCGAAGCGGCAGTGTTCACGAGTATATCGAAATCAAGCAAGTCATTGTCAACGCTGTCGCGCAGCGACTTGAGGATATCCTGTCGAAACTCTTCCACGAGGGTGCGTTGCATATCGCTCTGCACTGTGATTGTGAAGCGCGTGCGTTCCACAAGTTTCGGCAAAGAAGCGCGCATGGTGTTGACCAGTACCACTTCCTTGGGATTGGCGGAAATATAGGCGTTCCACGCTTCCAGGAGCTTGTCGTCGTCAAACGGCGAAGTGCGCGCAGTCGATGCTGCTCTCGCGGGAGCGGTGGCACGCTCCGTGTTGAGCTGAGCTGCACCGTCGCGTAAAGTTATGCGAT
>CAJUSN010000036.1:7337-13638 GCA_910589095.1 uncultured Muribaculaceae bacterium | reverse complement strand
GGGGGAGCAGGGGGGGGGGCGGTGTTTGCGGCCTGTCTCGGGGCTGCGGGAGCCGGAGCACCGTAGCGTGCAGGCGCATCATTGGCAGCTATGGGTTGTAACTGCCCCTCTCCGGCGCTGCCGTCATTTGGGGAGGGGCTTGCCGGTTGGCATATCTTGGCAAGTGTCAGCTCTATGAGAAACTGCTTGTTGGACGCGTTGCGGTAGTTGAGATCTGCATCGTTGCAGAGACACATGGCCCTGTAAAGGAAGTCAGGGGTGCATTTGGCAGCCGCAGCGGCCATGGCTTGGCGGGTTTCATTTCCGGCTTCAATGAGCGGAAGAGTGGCCGGATCGCGCGCCACCATGAGGTCTCTCAGATACGACCCGAGTCCGTTGATGAAGAAAAGCGAGTCGAAACCATTGTCACGTATCTCCTTATAGATGGTCCACGAAGCGAGCACATCATTGCGGAGGAAGCAATCGAGCAAGCGGTTGTAGTACTCATAGTCGAGCACATTCAGACTCTCGAGAGCCGATTTGTAAGTGATATTTCCGGCCGACGATGCAGCAACCTGATCAAAGATGGACAGGGCATCGCGCATGGCGCCGTCGGCTTTCTTGGCAATGACATCAAGACCGGCAGGCTCCACGGTAATCCCCTCCTGTGAGGCCACATAGGTGAGGTGATCGATGATATCCTGAATGGTTATGCGGTGGAAATCATAGATCTGGCATCGCGAGAGAATGGTGGGTATGATTTTCTGTTTTTCGGTAGTGGCAAGGATGAACACCACATAGGACGGTGGTTCCTCAAGCGTTTTCAGAAAGGCATTGAATGCGGCTTGGCTGAGCATGTGGACCTCATCTACAATGAACACGCGATAATTTCCGCGCGAAGGTGCCACCTGCACCTGCTCGATGAGTTTGCGCATGTCATCCACACCATTATTGGAAGCGGCGTCAAGCTCCACTATGTTCATGGAGGTGCCACGGTTGAACTCGCGGCAAGACTCACATTCGTTACATGCCTCGCCGTCGGCTGTTGGGTGCTCGCAGTTGATTGTTTTGGCAAAAATGCGGGCACACGATGTCTTACCCACACCGCGCGATCCGCAAAACAGGTAGCTGTGGGCGAGGCGATTTGTGGCCACCGCATTTTTCAGCGTTGTGGTCAGCGCCTTCTGCCCCACTACCGAAGCGAATGTCGCAGGACGGTATTTTCGGGCCGAAACAAGGTATTTTTCCATAAATTACGATTTTGCAAAAAGAGAGATGGCAACGTGAACTGGACCGTGGACGAGCCCGGCCAGGTTTCACCACAAATGTACAACCTTTTCATCACATTTCCAAATCCCGTGAAAGGTCCAAGAAGGGTCAATTGAGAAAAAAATGTTACCTTTGCAGCCCAATGGGTCTGCCATTACAGGCCTAAAGTATAACTTACCAAAATTTGTTATGTCAACTTACAACGAACAGGCTCGTCCGCGGGTGACCACCTCCCGCATCCAAGCCATGAAGCAGTCAGGCGAAAAAATAGCCTGCATCACAGCTTATGATTATTCAATGGCACGTCTGGTTGACGCTGCCGGAATTGACCTTATCCTTGTAGGCGACTCGGCAGCAAACGTCATGATGGGCTATGACACCACACTGCCCATAACGCTCGACGACATGATTACCTTTGCCAAGGGCACAGTGCGTGGTGTAAGCAGCGCCATGGTTATCGTCGACCTCCCCTTCGGCACTTACCAGGGTTGTCCCGAGGAAGCGCTCCACTCAGCAGTGCGCATCATGAAGGAAACCGGCGCAGCGGGTGTGAAAATGGAGGGCGGAGCAGAAATAGCCGAGTCGGTGCGCCGTGTGCTCAGCGCAGGCATTCCGGTTTGTGCCCACCTTGGACTCACCCCCCAGTCAGTGAATAAATTCGGCGGCTACGGTGTACGCGCCAAAGGCGACGCTGAGGCGCAGCGCCTCATTGACGACGCTCTTCTTCTGCAAGAGCTGGGGTGCTTTGCCGTTGTACTTGAAAAAATACCTCAGGAACTTGCCGCCCGCGTCACCGAGACACTCGCCATCCCCACCATAGGCATAGGCGCCGGATCGGTTACCGATGGCCAGATACTTGTGCTTCAGGACATGCTTGGAATGAATCCCGGTTTCAAGCCCAAATTCATGCGTTTGTTCGGCCAGATTGGCGATGCAGTAGCTTCAGCAGTAGGCAACTATGTGCAGGAAGTAAAAGCAGTGACTTTCCCCTCCGACACAGAGCACTATTAAGAGAATGTTTGGATGTAAACCGAATTTAACTTATGGAGGTTTTGAATAATTCTTGGTTTCACCACAAATGCAAATTTTGGCGCTTTCCGCCAAGTCTCATCAGTCGCATAGCTCGCTATGCTCCTTCTTCAACTTGCGAAAATCACTCAAAATTTCCGCTTTGTGTTAAACCCATTTAAATCCAAACATACTCTAAATTCTTGAGGAGCAATGGCATTTTCAAATACCATCGACTCTAAAATCATACGTCTCGGGCTGCCCATACTCATAGGGCAACTCGGGACTATCATTGTTGGATTCGCCGACACCGCCATGGTGGGGCATCACGGCACACCGGAGTTGGCTTCGGCATCGTTTGTGAACAATATCTTCAACGTTGCCATATTCACCATGCTCGGCTTCTCCTATGGCCTCACGCCACTCATAGGAGCAATCTTCGGCAAAGGTGACCGCGAAGGCACCGGTCGCTTGATGACCACTGCCCTACCGGTCAACATCTTATTCGGATTGCTGACAGGCGCGGTGATGCTGGGAGTATATTTCAACATTGACCGTATGGGCCAACCGGAAGAACTTCTTCCGCTCATCCGCCCCTACTTTCTGATATATCTTTGCGGACTGTTGCCATTGGCCATCTTCAACGCCTTTGCCCAATGGGCCTACGCAATAAACCGCACCGGGATGCCAATGTGGATAATCCTATCATCCAACGTGGTGAACATAGCCGGCAATTATATTTTCATCTACGGACACCTCGGCGCTCCGGAGATGGGGCTCAACGGAGCCGGTCTTTCCACACTCATAGCCCGCACACTCTGTGCGGTGGCCATTGCGACGGTATTTTTCCTATCGCCATCCTATGCGCCCTTCCGCAAAGGGTTGCGACAAGGGATGCTTTCATGGAGCAACGCCTTCAAGGTCAGTGGCACGTCCTGGCCGGTTGCCCTGCAGATGGGATTTGAATCCGGTTCATTCACGGTTGCAGCTGTAATGGCCGGATGGCTTGGAGCCCTTGAACTGGCTTCTTATCAAGTAACCGTCATATTGGGCACACTCGGCTTCTGCATCTATTACAGTGTAGGGGCAGCCACATCCGTGCTTGTGGCCAACGCATCGGGGGCGCACGATGTTCCACTCATGCGGCGCACCGCCTTTGCCGGCTATCGCATCACCCTGATACTCGCCACATGCTCGTCGCTCATTTTCATTTTCGGGGCACGCCACATATTAGGGCTGTTCACATCTGACTCTGCAGTGATTTCACTGAGTCTTACGCTCATAGTGCCTTTGGTGATCTATCAGTTAGGCGACGCCACTCAAATTGCATTCGCCAACGCCCTGCGCGGAACATCGCGAGTGATGCCTATGATGTGGATTTCGCTGACAAGCTATGTCATAGTCGGTATTCCTGCCACATACATGCTCGGCATACGCACCGACCTGGGGCTTTACGGCATAATACTCAGCTTCTCAGTGTCACTCTTCATGGCAGGCTCCCTCTTCCTCTACTTTTTCATGCGCGCTACCCGGCAGAAAGCCTGAGCATTTCCAATCCGATTTGGAGCCGGAGAGACCCTAAACACACCACTTTTCACGGGAATTAATATTTTTTTTACAAAATTGTGTAGCTTACACGGATATTTACTCTAACTTTGCAGATTGCTAAACGTATATATATCCGAAAAGGAAATACAAATAAATTATGGAAAATAAAGAACTTGACCGAATAAGCTATGCCCTCGGGCTCAGCATGGGTAATAACTTCCGCAGCAGCGGTATTGAAAAAATCAACGTACAGGACTTTGCCGACGGCGTTGCCGCCGTGTTCTCCGGCGAACAGCCCAAGATGACCTACGATGAAGCCAAGGAGGAGATCCGCACATTCTTCACCGCCATGGAACAGCGTCAGCAGGCTGAAGCAGCCAAAATAGGCGAAGTAAACGCAAAGGCAGGGGAAGAATTCCTGGCCAAAAATGCCACTCGCCCCGAAGTAAAGGTTACCGCCACCGGCCTTCAGTATGAAGTGATCGAAGAGGGCGAAGGAGAAACTCCCACCAAAGGTGACCGCGTGACCGTGCATTATACCGGCAAGCTCATTGACGGTACCGTATTCGACTCATCAGTAGAGCGTGGCGAACCCGCCACTTTCGGCGTCACCCAGGTTATCCCCGGATGGGTTGAAGCTCTTCAGATGATGAAGACCGGAGCAAAATGGCGTCTGTACATCCCATCAGCTCTCGCGTATGGTCCCAACGGTGCCGGCGGCGTGATTGGCCCGAACGCCACACTTATCTTTGACGTTGAGCTCATCAAGATTGAGAAATAATCCGATTTACCTGCATTGACTTCACTGCGCCATATAGCATCAAGTCTTATTCTGGCTCTAACATCCGTCAGCTCGTGGGCCGAGGAGGCGAAGAGCGCCATCACCTACGAGCCAGTTGTTGAGACACAAGGTGAAAAGCCCGGAGCCCAATCCTACGTGAGAGTAAACTATGTGATCACTCTCACTGACGGCACGCTGATGGACCGTACTGAGCCCGGATATCCGGCGCTGCTGCAGATGGAGTCAATCATTCCGGGATTGCGAGATGGCCTGATGCTCATGAGCGCGGGAAGCCGCAGCCGCATCACCGTGCCCCCATCGCTCGCCTACGGCGACCGCGGTGCCGGCAAAATCCCTCCCGGAGCGGCACTGGTAATCGACATCGAGCTGGTGGATATCCACAACAATTCCCATCAAGAATAAATCTTGACAGGAACCCACCACAAGTCACGAAATATCATAAAATCAAATAAAAAACACAGTAAAAAAACGTAACAACCGATTATGAAAAAGTTCATTGTAGCCTTAGGCGTTACAGCCGTGGCTCTCGGCTTCTCAAGCTGTAACAACAGCGGCTCCTCCGAAAATGCAGGAGCAAGCAACGACTCTCTCGCCATACTCCTTGGCGAAGTTCAGGCTGCCAACTACAACAACCTCTGGAACCAGCTTCCCGACTCCATGAAGCAGAAACTGAGCAAAGATGATTTCATTGCCGGCTTCAAGTCTATCATGGAGAAAGACTCCAAGAAAGACCAGGCTTACCTCATGGGTGCCAGCACCGCCATGCAGCTCATGAACAATATAGCTCAGATGGAAGATGCCGGTGTGAATTTCAACACCTCGCTCTACATTTCAAAATTTGCAGAAGTGTTCAAGAAAGACTCTGTTGACAACGCTTCGCTCCAGGCTTCCACTGACAAACTCACCATTCAGATGACCGAGGTGCAGAACCTCATCATGAAAAAACGTGAGGCCGACCAGCAGCGCGCCCTTGAAGAGCAGAACGCTGCCGCCGAACCCAACATCAAGGCGGGCAAGGAATATGTTGAAAGCCAGAAAAAAGCCGACCCCTCGATCAAAACAACAGAATCAGGTCTCAGCTATAAAGTGATCAAAGAAGGAACCGGCACCAAGCCTACCCGCAGCGACCGTGTTAAAGTGATCTACACCGGTAAGCACATAGACGGTTCAGTATTCGACTCATCCAACGGCCAGCCCACCGAATTCTCAATGGCAGGAGTTGTACCCGGATTTGCCGAAGCACTCCAGCTGATGGCTCCCGGCGCCAAGTACGTGGTATATATCCCCTCTGAACTCGGCTACGGTGTACGTGGCGCAGGCGAAAACATCAAGCCGGGTGAAACCCTTGTGTTCGAGCTTGAACTCGCAGCTGTCGAACCCGCAGTTACCAAACCGGCCGCTAAGCCCGCTGCAGCCGCAGCTATCGAAGCAGCCAAGAAGTAAATTGAAACCAGAGCCTGAAACAGGGCTATAGATCTAACGGTGCCACCTCCCTGGCCTCACCTGAGGAAGGCCAGGGAGGTGGCATCATTCTTAATAACAGTTTCCCAAACAAATCCGACAATGAAGAAACCCAAACTTACAGTGCTCACCGGAGCCGGCATGAGTGCGGAAAGCGGAATAGCCACTTTCCGCGACAGCGGCGGCCTTTGGGACAAATACCCCGTGATGGATGTGGCGAGCCACGACGGATTC
>CAJUSN010000036.1:0-7327 GCA_910589095.1 uncultured Muribaculaceae bacterium | reverse complement strand
GTACACGAGTTTTACAACACCCGCCGACGCGAGCTTATAAAAGCACAGCCCAATGCCGGTCACTCAGCATTGGTGGAGCTTGAGAAATGGTATGACGTGGATATTATCACCCAAAACGTGGATGACCTTCATGAACGTGCCGGTTCTACACGAGTGCTCCATCTTCATGGCGAGCTCATGAAGGTGCGCTCCATGACTCATCCCGAGCGAATCTACACTCTCACACCCGAGAATCTCGAGACCTCAACGGACACCCGCGATGAATATGGCGATCCGGTCCGTCCCCACATTGTCTTTTTCCAGGAAGCTGTGCCAAATATCGAACCTGCGATAGAGATTGTGGAGGAGGCCGATGTCCTGGTGATCATAGGCACATCCATGGCCGTGTACCCTGCCGCCGGACTTGCAGGTTATGCGCGCCGGGGTATCCCGGTTTATTACATTGACCCGAATCCGGCACCGGTACCTGACCATATCACCGTGATACGGGCCACCGCTACGGAAGGTCTCCGCAGGCTCACCGAATTATTAACCCCTTGAAAACTACATTCATGAAAAAAATATTTCTTATCATAGCGCTCGGCATAGCCGCTTTAAGCGCCAGCGCTCAAAAGCCGGCCCTCAACAACCTGGCCGACTCTCTCTCTTATTACATAGGCAACACTGAAGGAGCCTACACCGGAACATCTATCCGTAACAACACCAGCGCAGACCCCAAATTCTATAATGACTGCGTGGCAGCGATGGAGTATGTGTTCACTCTTCCTGACTCAGCCGACAACTATCTGGCCGCACTGAAACGCGCCGTAGAACTACGCACAATGGTCCGTCAGATGCAGGAGCAACAGGGACTTGACATGGATCCCGCTATGTTTCTTGCAGCATTCAAGGAGGGTCTTAACAACACCAATATGAGCATGGACCAAATCCGTGCACAAGTGGACATGACCCAAGGTTTGATGAAGCAAGCCCAAGAACAAGCTAAAGCACGCCGTGAAGCTGAAATAAAAGCTAAATCAGCTGAAAATGAAGCCGCCGGCAAAGCCTATGTTGACGCCTTGAAGAAAAAAGACAAGAAAATCGCCACCACCACTTCCGGCCTTTCCTACAAAGCCGTGAAAAAAGGCAAAGGCGCAACAGCCAAATCAACCGACAAGGTAAAGGTTCACTACACCGGCAAACTTATTGACGGCACTGTGTTCGATTCATCAGTGGAACGTGGCGAACCGGCCACCTTCAGTGTTGCCCAACT
Organism: uncultured Muribaculaceae bacterium; assembly: GCA_910589095.1. Lineage (GTDB taxonomy): Bacteria > Bacteroidota > Bacteroidia > Bacteroidales > Muribaculaceae > Paramuribaculum. Next base: position 6,075 of record CAJUSN010000036.1, on the reverse strand, counting down.
CATACCCGGATTCACTGAAGGCCTGCAATTGATGAACCCGGGCTCAAAATACACTTTCTACATCCCTGCCTCCATCGGCTACGGTGATCAGGGTGCCGGTGGCAAAATAGAGCCAGGCGCAACACTGGTTTTTGATGTAGAACTACTTGAAATCCTCCCCGAGGAGCAATCCAAACAGTAAAACAGTTACTTAATATGAAACGAATTCTCTTCCTCCTGTTTTTCGCACTGCTCACCGCAGGAATCGGCCATGTTTGGGCAGCCGAACCGTCGGTTATCCGGCTTCACGAAGGCCAAGCGCTCCCCAACCCCGGCAAGGACAAGGCTCTTGTAATAGACTTCAACGCCACATGGTGTGGCCCGTGCCGCACTTTTGCACCTATATTCGAGCAGGCAGCGAAGGATTATTCAAAGAAAGCCGTGTTCGTGTCTGTAGATGTGGACAACAACGGTGATCTTGCGCGTTCTTTCTCGGTGCGCTCCATACCCTACGTGGTGGTGATGCGTCAAGGCAAAGATCCTGTAACCCACATGGGCATGATGACACGCGATGAATTCAAGGCTTTTCTTGATTCAGCTCTGCGCTGACAGACTCCTCCCTACATATTAAAAGTGTCGCAGCCAATTGTTGCGACACTTTTTTTGTATATACATTTCTTTACTCATAAAAATCGGGAGGCCCATAATCTACCCGAACAACTCCGAGTGACTCCCCAATCGGATCAATTTGACAAGATTAGAGTTTTCATCAATCCATATCAAGAGAAAGTCGCCCTCAATATGACATTCAAAACAACCCGCGTAATCACCGCGAAGTAGATGAGGCTTATTCTCAGCCGGGATAGGGATACCTTTTCGCAACTTATCCACCAAATCATATAACTTTTTCAGTTTCGACGGCTGGTTTAGATAGCGCTTCAAATCTTTTTTGAACCGACCACTACTCTTTACTTCTTTCATTCAGCCGTCAAGGATTTTATGAAAGAATCATAACTTTCCATATTTACGGAAGTTAACTTAGATTCATCTGCCGCTTCTTTCATGGCAGCTAAAGTTTCTGAGTTGGGAGTGTTGTAGGCCACATCCATAAGAATGGTCTCAACATAATTATTGAGGCTGCGGTTATCATTGGCAGCCAATTGCTTAAGGCGGTCTACCAATTCAGTACGCAAGCGAAACATTGTTGATTTTCTATTTGCAGATAATTCCATAGTGCTATCATTAATATTGCAAAGTTATATGCTTTTTATTGCACAAACAAGTAAATCGGCTTATAGTTTGCTATTATAATCACAAAATTCTTCCAAATAAACACCAATCACCTCAATAAGCAAACTGCAGTGACTGCAATGCAGGGAATTGTATTTTCTGCATAAAAAAACGAGCGTTACCGTACTTTTCTCAGTACAGTAACGCTCGGTCTTGTAGGGTGAGTGTTTCAGATGGAACGGGCGAAGTCAATCATGTGGATTGCAGCTTCGGCAGCTTCACGGCCTTTGTGTCCGTGAGGGCCTCCAATGCGTTCAAAGGCTTGCTGCTCATTCTCAACGGTGAGAAGCCCGAAGATGACGGGTGTGTCACAGTCAGCATTTAACGCGGTGACACCTTGGGTAACACTCTGACACACATAATCGAAATGGGGAGTGTCGCCACGGACAACGCATCCAAACACAATCACGGCATCAAATTGCGATGCTTCAATAAGGTGCGACGCGGCAAAGGTGAGTTCCACGGCACCGGGCACGTAGAACACTTCCACATCCTCCTCGGCGAAGCCCTGCTCACGCAGCACAGCGAGAGCACCGTCGCGCAAAGGATAAGTGATGTGGGAATTCCAATTGGCAACTACTATGCCTACGCGGGCATTTTCAACTTTGGGGAGAGGATTTTGAGGTGCGTGGGTTGACATATCGTGTTATCTTTATTATGAACGGGGGAAAAGCTTGTGCCAGAAAGTAAAAATGTCAAGCGAGGGATTTTTAGCGGCTACAAGAATATCCACGATGCGACGGTGCTCCTCATCGGCATTCAACTTTGAAGCCTTATAGAGCATTGTGTTGAGGAGATGAATACCTTTCTCGCGCGTGCCTTTTACGGAGAGGAGCGCATGCCCGAGATCAATTGAGAGCTGAAGATGAAGGAGGTCAAAGTCAGGTGAGAGTTTGGTGAGATATTTGAGAGCACGTGTGAAATATTGCACTGCCTCACGCTGGCGGTTCATCTTCACCAGAGTGCGACCTTCTGTGGCAAGCGATTCAATGAGGCGCATGCCTGCATCTTCGGTTCCTTCATTGAGCATCTGCAGGTAGGTCGACGTGGCGGCCTGATAATGGGCCAGCGTGTTGGCTTGTTTCACCCGCGACTTATATACTGTGGTGGATGCGTTGAGCGCCAGCAGATGAGCCGCGCCATAGCGGTCGGGGTTCTGTCGGGCCAGACGTTCGAAAAGCTTCATTGACTTCTCTATTTCGCGCTCAGCCTGCTTGTTTTCATCGCGGGAGGCGTGGATAAAGGAGATGTCGTAGAGCAGTGCCGCAAGCACCGACAGAAACGGCTCATCCTTTCGTTTGGGGCTCTGTGCAAGGAGATTGAGCACCGAGGCTGCCGTAAGCATGGCATCGGCCATATTGCCATCGTGGATATAGAGAGCGGTCAAAATCTGCATCAAGGCCGCATGGATATTGAGCAGTGGACCGGTCTCCTCGCCGTTCATACGCGTCACCACGGTATCAAAGTCGCGGATAAGTGCTATGGCCTCATCGGTGCGGCCCTCGGTGACGAGAGTGTAGGCAGCGGTGCGGAGAAAGTCATAGACTGCGTTGAAAGGGAGTCCGTCAATGGTGTGACGCAGTTCGGTAGAATTAATATCGCCCCGGAGCATGTCGGGTTTCACGGCCGAAGTATCGCCGGCGGGTAGAAATATGGGGTCGAGTGACAGATGATTCATAGGTAATCAGTGATTCAAATTCTTAGTGACTAACGCGTCGTTGGCACAATTTGTTTTTCAGAGAATTATGCATGACGGAAGCGATGGTTGCGCGGTTGCTGTGGCTATAGCATCAAGGGTTGGCAGCGGCAGTGCGCCGCAGGTTGCCGCTGACACATCGTTCCCCAGCAGGGCGTCCACAAAGAGAGCCGGCTGTAACGCCGAGGGGAGCGAGTGGGCGGGAGTGTCGGTAATTGGACGGGTGATGGTGCGCGCGCCTTGCATCAGCGTGAGCGTTCCTACCGCCGGATCGGCATTAACCATGAGCGGTGCATAGAAACTTATCTTGGAGTCGAAACATGCACGGGGATCGGCGGTACCGAAAAGATTGCGCAGATCGTCGGTGGTGGTAATCACGGCGTGGGCGAGCTCAAGATTTTCAAGGATATAGGGCATCACGCGCGTAACCACAGGCTCAAGTTGCAGATTGTAGCCGGGGAGATAGACAAGGAGCGCACCTCGGTTGCGAGCCTCGGCGAGAAATTCGCACAGGCGAGGCCTTACGCGGGCTTGGAGGGAGAAGTAACCTCCAAACACTATGATGTCCGAACTGTCCACCCGAGGCTGACAGCAATCCCAATCCTCAGTTAGTGAACAGCGGTAAGGGATGGCTTCCGGTGCCGCGGAGTCGGGCTCTTCGGAAGGAAAAATCAGAGTGGAGGGGGTGGAAGCGCCATCGGAATAGCGATCGATCCCGCTCACATCGGCACCCGCTCGCTGCAATCGGGCCACCAGACGCGATCCCAAAGCATCGCGACCGGCCTCACCCATAACATACACGTTGCGGGCGGCCTCGGCAAGAAGCACTGCCGACTGAAGCAGCCTACCGTGAAGGGTGGCGTTTGCCGGAGCCGGGAATGTGTTGGCCGGAGCGGAGAAAATGATGTTTGCCGAGCAAGCATCTATGATGATAATGCGTTTCATCGTAAGAATGTAATGATTGAAGAGAGGGGGAACGAATCAAGTTCGTGACACAGTGCCGAGATAGCCGCCGTGGTGGCGCTTTGCATAATCGGCACGTGTGAATCCGGTGAGTCTCATCACGTTGACCACAAGAATATCGCCAATGACTGTCATCATTGTGGTGGATGTGGTAGGCGTGAGGCCAAGCGGGCACACTTCTTCGGCGTCGGCCGTTACGAGAGAGGCGTCGGCCATCCGGGCAAGCGGACTGTCGGCATTGCCGCTAATCACAATTATGGGCACTGCCTCATAAAGATTCCGAGCCAAAACCACAAGATCGAGGATTTCGCGAGTACGGCCTGAATTTGAAACAAGCAGCATCACATCGTTGGGCTGCAACACTCCCAGGTCGCCATGCTGGGCCTCGGAGGGATGAAGATTCACGGCTGGAATGCCGGTTGAAGAAAATGTGGTGGCAATGTTGAGGGCAATCTGCCCTGCTTTGCCCATTCCGGAGGTGACAAGCTTGCCACCACGGCGATGGACGTGCTCCACAATAAGTTCAACAGCCCGGTCATAATCATCGGAGTAAGGGATGGCTGCTATGGCGCGGCTTTCAGCAGTCAGAATGGACTGCATTGATTCGGCTATGCTCATATTTGAGTGAAGATGTGTCAGGTGCGTCAGTTAAAAAAGTATATTGCGCAAAAATGCCGGCATGAATGGAGTCCACGCTGCACTTTCCGATTGCAAAGTTACGATATTTATCGCCTAAACGCAAAAAAATGAGGGCCAAGTCACTTTTTGTCGGAGCGGGACAGAGTACCATCGGGCGCAATGACCAGTGGAGATTCGGGGAAATCCTCCTGCGAGAGGCGGCGAATGAGTCCGGCAGCCGAATTGGCTGAATCGAAACGTGGGCCTATGCCGCGATGTTGAAGCAGCGAGTGGATTTTTCCGGAGGTGAATCGGCCGTGGCCATCCACCGTCACCTCGGCAATGGGAGCATAGCCGGTGGCTCCGGAAATCCCCATGCGATAAGGTGTGCAAAAATTACCGAGCGAGTAGAAAATGATGTGGTCCTTATAAAGCTCGGCGGCGCGAGGCACATGAGGCCCGTGGCCGAACACTATGTCGGCTCCTTCATCCACAGCTGTACGGGCAAAACGCATCACGTCGCCACGGTTCTCGCCCACATAGGTTTCGCTTTTCCGGGGTACGTGCAGATAGGCCGTGCCCTCGGCACCGCCGTGAAACGAAACCACCACCAAATCGCACTCTGCACGAAGCTTACGCACCACACGTCGAAGCTCGTCAAGGTTCGTTACGTCGAGATTATTGGCCCCATGACCGAACTGCGTCACGCCTATGCGCAGCCCCTTGCGAGTGATTATTGCCGTTTCACAACTGTCCTTCAGTCCCACAACCGGCAAATCAGCTCCGCGGAGAGTGGCCATTGTGGAAGAGCGCCCCGGCTGTCCAAAATCATTGATATGGTTATTGGCTATGCCCATGAAGTCAAAGCCTGCATCCACGAGATTACCGACATACTCGGGTGGCATACGGAATATGAAATAAGTGCGCGGATTACCCATAGGCCTGCGTCGGCCGGGGCCGTTCAGGAAGCTTCCTTCGAGATTGCCACCGGCCACATCCACGCGCTCGGTGACAGTGCGTGCATCATCAAACAGATGACGTCCGCCATCGGCCGGGAGTGCCGTTCCGTGAACGGAATCCGGATATGTGGTACCCATCATAATATCGCCCATGAAAGCAAAACTAATCTTCATGGTGTCGAGCATAGCAGTTCGGATTGCCGCAGAATCAATAGACTTGTCTGAAACGACGGTTGAGTCCGTACTCCCCTCCCCTGTGCGTGCGTTTCCACATGCACAGATTATGAAAAAGAGCAGTACTGAGAGTGTGATAAGTGTTGAATTTCGTTTCATGGCTACGATGGTTAATGATGATACAAGTGACGTCCGGCAAGGCACGGCGGACATGGCGGAGGTACATTAGGGGTAATATTCAACCGCACAAGCGGGAAATTGCACAAAAATAGCAAAATTTCGCTATACATCCTTGCTTAATTCAAAAAAAAGCCATAACTTTGCCACCGCAAACCAGCAACATGGGGTATTAGCTCATCTGGCTAGAGCGCGACACTGGCAGTGTCGAGGTGAGCG
>CAJUSN010000035.1:5766-18187 GCA_910589095.1 uncultured Muribaculaceae bacterium | reverse complement strand
AGCCGAGGATGGCTATGAAAATAATAAATATGATATAGTCGCGGCGGTTGAGCGGGGCGTCGGTGGTCGGAGTGGGGGAGGGGTGCTGTGGAGTGTTCATGTGGAAGATGTCGGGGGCGGATAACCCTCGGTAGTTTCAACACAGACGGGGGCGATAAAGTTTCATGTTGTTATTCGGATACTTGATATAAAAACTTTGTTGTTCAATGATATTTTATTAATTTTGCTGCAAGACTCACGCCGCATGCCATCCAAGCGAGGAGGCGGGGCGGGAGGACATAATAAAAGGCGTTTACTCGCTTTATTCTTGCAAAGCAAAAAACCGACCAGTTTAATTCAGCCAAGAATAATGCAATAGTAGATGCTCACGGGTATGTATTTACCTATCCGGCTCATTCTATGCCTTTGCGGCATGGAGTGAGTTTGGGTAGCTTTATATACCGGCGTGAGTTTCTCGAAAAGCATAGTCTGCTGAATCGGTTTAACTTTGGTCGGTTTTTCCGAGCTTTGAGAATATGCGAAGTACAGATTCTCACGCTCTTTTTTTGAAAAACCGACCAAATTTGTCGCGAGGTGAATCCGCGATTCATAGATTCGCCATGAAAGCGATAGACCGTTCACAACTTATTGAGCGCATACGGGAGATTGAAGGACTTTCCGCTGACGAGAGGAGCAGTCTCCTCGAACTGCTGCGCACCACCCCCAAATACGGGTTGGTGTGGGAGAACAAGCCCGAAGCGGTAGAAGCGCAACTCGAAACCGAGTTGCCTGTTCTTACCGAGGTAAAAGATCGTGCAATAATCAGCGATGCTGACGATGCGCCCAATCATATCCTCATTGAGGGCGACAACCTGCACGCACTCACCGCGCTTACCTACACCCACGAAGGCAAAATAGATGTAATCTACATTGACCCGCCTTATAACACCGGCAATAAGGACTTCAAGTACAATGACAGTTATGTTGATAAAACCGATGCATTCCGGCACTCTAAATGGCTTTCATTTATTCATAAACGATTAGTAATAGCAAAGAGACTGCTTAACCCAAAGGGGATTATATTTATCTCCATTGATGAAAACGAGTACGCTGCTCTAAAACTTCTCTGCGATGAAATTTTCGGGCGTAACAATCTTGTTGCTTCCTTTATATGGAAAAGTAAGAGTGGGGGGGCAAATGACGCAAAATTTGTGGCTACCGATTCCGAGTACATTTTAGCATACGCAAAAAGCTCAGATTTTCTACAACTGGCTGACGATGAAGGACGGACAGTTACTACCTCGTACAATCGGGAAGATGAAAATGGTAGGTATTCTTTAGACCGCTTAGACAAGCAAAGTTTGGGATATCATGCCTCACTTGACTTCCCCATAGAGGGCCCAGACGGAGTGATATATAGCGTTCATCACGCAGATCTTGAACATAAAGTGGCGCGTTGGAGATGGAGTAAAGATACTGTTGCTGAAAGATACGATGAACTTGTATTCGAGAACGGGTGCGTTTATACCAAAAATTACGAATCTGAAGGAGCGATGCCTCGAAATATTCTTTTCGAGGAGAGATTTGGTCGTACTAGAAGTGGAAAGACTGAATTATTTTCAATAGTTGGTCCAAACGATTTTGACAATCCAAAGCCCTCTAAACTTATCTCATACTTTTTATCGCTCTTTCCCAACAAAGATTGTACGGTGCTAGATTTTTTTGCGGGCAGTGGAACAACATTAAACGCTGTAATGCGGTCTAATTTCCTTGACGGAGGTAAACGTACATGCATACTTGTGACCAATAACGAAAATCAAATATGTGAGACAGTTACATACCCCCGCAACAGGAATATTATAACTGGGTACACGAGTCGAGGCAAAAATGGAGTCGTTTTGCTATCTGAGAAATTGACGATTTCTAAACTTAAGAAAAGCGCGGCACTGCTAAAGAAAATTGAAGACATAAAAAATTCAAATAAGGATGCATATGATTCTTTTAAGTTTGAGGTCAAGGACGGGTTTATTACCCTTTTGGGTATATTAGATAAATCCGAAAACATAGAAGGCTTAAAGGACAACACTTTGCGTTATTACCGCACAGAATTTGTTCCACGTCGCGCAACCGCGTCGAATATGCGTAAGTTAATCAAAGCCGCTACCGACCTGCTCTGCATCAAAAATGGCATCTACACCGAGCGAACGCATCTTGGAGGTAACAAGCTGAAACCGTCGGCTCTGCGCTATTTCTCCGACGGCAACGAGCAAATGCTCGTGATCTATGATGAACGTAGCATTGCCCCGGTTGTGGAAGTGCTTGCTGCAATGCCAAAGCCTGAGAATCCCATAAAGGTTTATATGTTCTCGCCTAACCGCTACGCCTTCGACGATGATTTTGAGGACGTGGCAGACCGCGTTACGACCTGCGCTCTGCCCGCAGCAATCTACGACGCTTACAAGCGTGTATTGCCAAAGCAGAAATGTCAACTTATCCACCAAGACGCAGAACGAAAAAGCACCGAACTCGGCACCGACTCGGAAGAGCTTCCGCACTGCGGCCTATACGGCAATGAAACAGAGAAAGGTGGTGAGGTATGATTAAGTCACTCAAATATCAACGGAAGGCTGTCAACGATCTTGTTGCCAAGACTATAGACCTGCTCAACTGCAGCGGTTATCGCAAACGCCTTGTTTTCAAGGCACCCACAGGAAGTGGAAAAACCGTCATGACATCCGAAATGCTCAACCGCCTTATAACCGACATACGGGACTCGGCAACGGGCCACGTTAAAGATTGTGCATTTATTTGGATAGCCCCCAATAAACTGCATGAGCAGAGCTATATGAAAATGCAGAACTACTTCACCGAAACACGAGTGCTCCGGCCAGTAATGTATGACGAACTTGATCACTCTGCCGACGGCTATGTGCGCCCCGGCGAGATATTGTTCATCAACTGGGAAAGCATCAATAAGGATAAAAACCTTATGGTGCGCGAGAATGAAAACGAATGTTCACTCTACGATGTTTGTCGTCGCACTCAGGAGCATGGCTTGCGCATTGTAGTAATCATCGACGAAGAGCATAGGTACGCTACCAAAATGGCTAAGCAGAGCGAAAAGGTGCTTGCGCGTATCAGGCCTAAAGTTGAGATACGCATTTCAGCTACTCCTAACACAATGGGCGACGAATTGGTGAATGTGAAACGCGAGGACGTTATCAAGGAAGAAATGATTAAGGAGGGAATTGTCCTTAATCCGCGGATCGACGTCAAAGCAAACGTCGCATCACTCACACAACTCCTTTTGAAACACGCCCTTGAAAAGAGGCAAGAGATAGCCGACGCATACAAGGCTCTTGGTGTAAACATCAATCCGCTTCTTCTCATTCAGCTCCCCGACGATTACAACGAGTCGTTGGAGGGCGATGATCAGACCGTGAAAGAGGAGGTGCTTTTATACCTTGAAAATATGCACGGAATAACCACCGACAACGGCAAACTTGCCGTTTGGCTCAGTGGTGAAAAAGAAAACGTGGATGATTTGGAGAAACCCGACAACCTCGCTGAAGCTCTTCTTTTCAAGCAAGCAATTGCATTGGGATGGGATTGCCCTCGCGCCGCAGTTCTGCTCATCTTCCGAAAAGTTGGCAGTTTCCAATTCTCAATGCAGACGGTAGGACGCATACTCCGTATGCCTGAACAAAAGCATTACACTAATCCGCTACTCAACAAAGGCTACGTCTACACCAATCTCTCTAAGGATATGATTGAGATTGTGCAAGCCGACATCAACTATATTTGGCGCGACTTGCGAGCCGTGCGCCGCGAAAAATTGTGTAATGTATCTCTCGCATCAGTATATAGGGAATACAAGAGTGCAGACCGTAACCGTCTCGGCCCCGACTTCCGCGAATTTCTCGAGGCTGCCTTTAACGAAATGTGGCTTAAACCCCATGTGCAGATGTCACTCGGTTTTTCGCCTTTTGGTGAAGAGGAAGAAGATAGCGAAGTTATCGAAGAATTTGGCGAGCTTGGCGGTGTTATCGCCAACAACCGCAAAAAGGCCGAGGAGCAGGGCATAAATTTCAATGTGCGCAGTATCAAGGTTGAATTGCCAAAAAATGTGTACTTCGAGCCGGAGAACGGCCACGACATCATTTATATACACGATAAGAAAGTTGGCTATGCACAAAGCATGGATGAACTTATGCGCATATTCGAGAATTTCTGCATGGCACACATAAGCGGTTTCGAGCCTGCCCATTCGCTGAAAGTACTTACCACATATCTTCTTGAATGTATGGAGCGCACTTTCGGATTGATTGATAACGATGCAATAAAGGTTATTCTCTACCATAGCAATAAGGACAAATTCGAAGAAGTGATTTGTCGCGCCCTCGACATCTATAAGCGTCACATACTTGGCAAGAAACAAGAAAAATGTGAGCGCTCCTTTATTGAGTATCAGTGGGAGGTGCCATCTGAACGATACTACAACAGCGAGAACCACGATGAGATATCGCAGGTAAAAGACCATGCGTTATTGCCGTTTATCCGCTTTAACGACGCTTCATCACCCGAAAAGGAATTTGAGCGTTTCCTTGAAGAAAACGCAGAATTTATTGATTGGTGGTACAAGAACGGCGACAGAGGAAAGCAACACTATTCTATTGTGTACGAAAAGAGTGAGACTAGCAAAGATCTTTTCTATCCAGATTACGTTATCCGCATGAAAAACGGCCAAATATTCCTTTTTGATACGAAAAGTGTGGGTAGCGAAAAGTATGATGCTCCGAAAAAGCACAATGCTCTTATCAAATATATGGCGAGCGAAACAAACAAGCATCTTAACTTGCGAGGTGGTATATTAATCCGCGAGGGTAATCTATGGAAATATTCTAAGTTGCCTATTGGAAACACCACAGATCTTCTCGGGTGGACAGCATTTCACCCTGACCAATACGCGAATTGACGCAGGCGCTAATGTTGGCTGTATGGGTCGCCAATTTCGCGGATATTATCTGAATTGACTGCATCAAGACGAATTTCTATTGGCACTTATGCAGTAACTTTTCAGGGGAGGATGATGGCCATTAGGGTGCGGCCTGAGGCAATGGAGAGGGCGCGGGCTGAGTAGAAGCGCATAGCATTGCAGCCGATATGCCGAGCTGTGTCATGGAGGGGGTGGTGTGGTACTGGCGCATCATGCGGGGTATGGCCGGCAGATACATGTCGTTGACCAACGAGCTGAACGAGCCGAGGATGGCTATGAAAATAATAAATATGATATAGTCGCGGCGGTTGAGCGGAGCGTCGGTTGCGGTGGCTTGGGCCTGGGTTGTGGGGATGCTTTGATTGCTCATGCGGGAAAAGTGTGTGAAGTTGCCGGAGACGGCAGATGGTTGTTTAGCAAAGTCTCCGTCAATTTCAACATTCCGTGTGGCAGGAAAGTTTGGTTGAATATCTTAACCATTCTGACAGCATCCTCTCATCTGGATACAACAGCGGTGTGTCAAACGCGTTTTGACACACCGCCAGTTGTCTTTCAATAGGATTCTACTGATTCTATGTAGGCCTATTCACCAAGAGTATTCATAAACATGAGAATTGTTGTTACCATAATTTTGATAGTATTCTTCATCAACCGTACTTTTAATGGGTTTATTGCTACTGTTAAGGGTTGTGGTATAATTGATGATACTGACAGGTTCTCCATCTTTATTGAGTGTCATTCTGACTATCTCCTTGTTTGGGTGTTTTGAACCAAATAATCCCTGTTCATAAAGAAAAATATCAATATCTGTGTCAGCCGCCCAAATCGGACTAAATGTGTAGATTCTAACACCGCTATCGATCAGAGACCAATTGATGATTCTCTCACTACGCTCTATCACACCTATGTATGTATCCAAAATTTGATATGTCCACCAATTAGGTCGGTAATCACTTTTAAACTCGGCACTTCCATTGCGTGTTATACTATTAACATATCCATTAGTGTCATAGGTGACAGTGTACACAAGCGAGGGAAGGTCAATGTCGATTATTTTCGTTATCCTACCATTCTCTAAAGCAAATTTTACGCCTGCCTTATTGCCGTTATCGTCCAACCAATATCTTTGGATTTCAGATTACCGTATTCGTAGTACATGGTAGTCCCATTAGTCGTATAATTTTTAATTCGTGAAAATTTGTCCAACACGACATTATTAAAAATTACCGAACCATCACGCTTTATGGATTTTGGACCATTGTACTTGTCGCCATAGTCATATTCGTCGACCGTAGGAGTGTCATTGTTGCCTGACTTGACGGGAATATCTTTTTCTGTTCCACGATTATAATTAAACACCTTCCCGCTATTTACGTGTTGCATGCTTAACACCGAAGAGCTGAGTACTATAATCTCAAAGTTTGAGCCATTGAGGTTGATAATCCGTCTGGCCGGGTCATAAGAATATGTCCCTTCGTAATGCGCTGAGTAAGTTCCTGCAAAAGCCGTTGTCAGTACCCATTCATCATAGGTGGACGAATTGAATTTAACGACCGTTTTACCGTCAGAATCAATCCATACCTGTTGCAAAGCCTCTGATTGATTGATAATTTCATTGCCATTGCCGTCGGTCATTACAGAATTGTCCTTGGTGAGGATGAAAAAACCGAATTGGTCGTCGGGCAAGAGTCTATTGCCATCAATCTTAAGTGTCATTTGAAAATCACCATCGACCTCACCGTAAGTGTTGGCATACGCTCCTCTACACTCGATGTTTTTTCCATTGATCGTGTACATGAACTTTGCTGCAGAAAAGGACACCGGCGATTCATATTCTAACGAGCCGGTTCCGTTGGACTCAAACCTGATCGTTAAATACTGATACTTAGTTCCGGCAGCCGGATTGTAATAGGTTCTTGTTCCGTACCAAGAACCGATAATAGAATCGTTGCTGAGTCCATCTTCATTACCACACGACGGTAACAATAGGAGAATGAAGGTGAAAAAGAGCCAATTAAGTGTTCTATTCATTGTCGTTCGGCGCCTCTGGGCTCACCTCGTCGGCATGTTGATTGGTTTATAAAGAAAAAGCGTGAGAGCCGTACTGTTTGCCCGTTCATGCTTGTTGAGGCCTTCGCATTGCCCATCGTAGTTGAACGAGCAAACGCGCAGAGCCTCACGCGGAAATATGCTATGCGTCCTCATCCAACGCTCACGCGCCGGATTAGGACGTAATATACATATCCACAAAGGCATCTACTGTTTGCTGCGGTCTTGACTACGATTAGAAAGTTGCGAAGTTTCAACAAGCCAAGAAAGAGCGTAAAGTAAACGCTTTTTCAAAATGTCTTGGCAAGCCATGCGGCAAGCCGATTATTGCCGACCCACCCACATAGCCCGGGACCGGGCTCTGCAAAGCGGTCTGCTGCACAAAGTTATAGTATTTATTTCAATCCCACAACACTTTGCTTGAAATCGGATTGTTAAAAACGCCGCCGAAGAGGGATCCGTGGCGACGTTTTGCTTCCTTGTGTACTTGCGTACTTGCGTGGTGGGGGATTAATGGGCTGAGGGGAGAGTGATGGCGGTGAGGGTGCGTCCTGAGGCAATGGAGAGGGCGCGGGCTGAGTAGAAGCGCATGGGGTTGCAGCGGGAGCAGGCCCGAGGGGGGATGATTTGGTTTGTAGGAAGACCCAATGAGGCGAGGCGTGCCGTTATGGCGGCCGCAAGGTTGATGTGAGGTTTGACTTGGTTCGTAACTGGCTCCAACACCACGGCGGCATCATTCGGGAAGGCGCTGCGGAACACCTCGGCTACATCTTCGCCCACTTCAAAACATGAAGGGCAGATGGAAGGCCCCATGGCAGCGTGGATGCGGGAAGGGTCGGCACCCAGCCGGTGCATGGCAGCGAGGGTGTTTGACAGTAGGTCGTTGACCGTACCGCGCCAACCGCAGTGGGCAACAGCTATTACGCCCGCTGTTGGGTCGGAGAGCGCCACAGGAACGCAATCGGCAGTGTTGATGCAGAGCATGACGTTGCGCATGGAGGTGACAAGCGCATCCACTCCTTCAAGTTTGGCTTCGGGGAAGGGGATATGGTCAATAGTGGCCACGCGGTCGGAGTGGGTCTGGCGAGGGATGATTAAGCCCTCCTGCCGGATGCCGCGGTTCGCTATGAGTTCCAGTCGGCATGCTTGGAAATGGAGGGGATGGTCGCCTGTGTAATGGCACACGCTGAACCCGGAGTATGGATCAGATGGTGTGGCCTCTTCACCTCGGCAGGTGGAAAAGGCAACGGCGGGTTCCGGTAGGGGGAGGACAACGGAATCAATCATCGGCATCGGGCACGAACTTGTCAGGGTCGAAGCCGGGATCGAAGAAGTCGTCGTCCCATTCGCCTTCATCGCCGAAGTCCTCGTCCAAATCCTCATCGGGTTCAGCCGGAGTGTCGGGGGTGTCGAAAATGAATTCATCCTCCTCGCGCACGCGGTGGTGGCCGTCGAGCGGACGGTGTGTGATGGCGGGGGTTGCAATCTGATTATCCACATCGGTCACAGCAGCCCATAGCACATCCTTTAGCTCGTCTATACCTTGTCCGGTGACAGCTGAAATGAACACATGGGGGATGTCGGTGGGGAGGGTGGCTTCAATGGCCTCACGCAGTTCGTCATCAAGCATGTCGCTCTTGGATATGGCCAGGATGCGGTGTTTGTCCATGAGTTGAGGGTTGAACTGCTCGAGCTCGCGCAGCAGAATATGGTACTGCTCGGTTATGTCATCGGCATCGGCCGGCACCATGAAGAGTAGCACAGCGTTGCGCTCGATGTGACGCAGAAAGCGCAGACCGAGGCCTTTGCCTTCGCTGGCGCCTTCAATGATACCGGGTATGTCGGCCATGACGAAGGAGCGGTTGTCGCGGTAGGCCACAATTCCAAGTTGTGGCTCCATGGTGGTGAAAGGATAGTCGGCAATCTTAGGGCGTGCCGCAGATATGGCTGAGAGAAGCGTTGACTTGCCTGCGTTGGGGAACCCAACAAGACCTACATCGGCCAGAAGCTTGAGTTCAAGAATCACGGTGCGCTCAATGGCGGGTTCTCCGGGCTGTGCATAGCGTGGAGTGCGGTTGGTGGCGCTTTTGAAATGCCAGTTACCCAGGCCGCCTCGGCCACCGCGAAGGAGTTTCACCTCTTCGCCGGGTTCGTTTACCTCGGCGAGGAATTGTCCGGTTTCGGCATCGAACACTACCGTGCCGCAAGGCACGTTTATGATCACATCTTCGCCATCTTTTCCGGTGCTTCGGCCTCCGGTGCCGCTTTGACCGTTGCCGGCAAACATGTGGCGGTTATATTTCAGTGGAAGGAGTGTCCACATCTGCGCGTCGCCACGCAGGATAATGTGTCCGCCGCGGCCACCGTCGCCACCATCGGGTCCACCCTTGGGCACATATTTCGCACGGTAGAAGTGACGTGAGCCTGCTCCGCCTTTACCGGAACGGCAATGTATTTTTACGTAATCTATGAAGTTGCTGTCAGCCATAATCAGTCAGTGGGTTTCTAATGTTCAAGATAATAACGAAAGGTGAGGGCCGAGAGTTTTGCCGTCGGGCTATTTATGTGATGTTTGCTTTTTGTAGGTGGCAATCAGCAGGACCCGGAGTCAAGATGGTGACGCATCAGCTCCTTGGCATGGGCAAAATCGGTTGGCGAGCCTATGTCGATCCAAGTGCCGGATATGGGGAAATAGGTCACTTTGAGGCGTCGGGCAATGGCGGCCTCT
The DNA here is from genome assembly GCA_910589095.1 of uncultured Muribaculaceae bacterium. Taxonomy (GTDB): domain Bacteria; phylum Bacteroidota; class Bacteroidia; order Bacteroidales; family Muribaculaceae; genus Paramuribaculum. The sequence goes on along the minus strand of CAJUSN010000035.1, from coordinate 8,435 downwards.
ATCAGGTCAGTTGCATCCGTGCGCTTGTCGGTTTTCAGCGCTCTCAGCAGCGGGTTGGCTATGATGTATATGCCTGCATTGGCATAATATGAGTAGGAGGGCTTCTCCTGAAGGTTTGTTACAGAGTTGCCGTCGGTGGTGAGGATTGCATAGGGTACGGACACGTTGTAAGGTACGGCGGCAATGGTTATGTCGGCAGCCTCGTTGATGTGATGCAGATACATGTCCTCGAATGAGAGGGTGGTGAGCAGATCGGAGTTCATCACAATAGTGGCCCCCTGTTTGGGGAGGTCAACGAGAGCAGCCGAGCCGATGGTGCCGAGCGGCATGTCCTCCCTCACACATTTCACATTGACTCCGGCCACAGGAGAGGCGAAATGCTCTTCAATCTTGTCGGCCATGTAATTGACAGTCACGTATATGTCGGTAACGCCGGCACGGGCAAGCGCTTTGATGTTGTAATCTATGATTGGCTGCTGTCCAATTTTGAGCAGCGGCTTGGGGGTGGTGAGAGTCAGGGGGCGCAAACGTTCGCCTTTTCCGCCCGCCATTAGTATGGCTGTAACGGGAAGCCGTGTAGCGGTGCGGGTGGTGTCGATTATGTCAGTGATCACACCTTTTCCGTCAAGGCGAGGCACCAATCTAAGCCCGGCTTTGCGGTATTGACGCAGCAGGCGCAGGTCAATACTGTCGCCGCGGAGAGCTTTGAAACGGATATTGGCTGCCCGGCTCACGGGATCGGTGACGGAGACTCCGCTCAGGAGGGCGCGACGCACATCGCCATCGGTGAGCGAACCGGTCACGCGGTGGTTGTGGTCAATGACAAAGAGGGTCATTACTTTGCCGGAGAGCTGATTCAGCTTTGCAATGGCATCAATGAGCTGGGCGTTTTCGGAGATTATGTGTCGGTCCATGGCGTGGGGATGTTAGAGAGCGGTGGAGGTATGTTTTATTATCGTTTCGGCGACAAGCCAGTCGAGCGGGGTGTCAAGATCAATGGCACGTGAGCGGTCCATCTCCACGCCCATCCTGCGGGGGAAGGCACCCATCGGCATTGCGCGAAGTGATTGAGGATTGATCACATATACCGCTCCGCTGTATTCCCAAGCCTTCGGGGCATCCTGGCGTCGCACCAGCGTGCCGTCACCTTTGGAAATGTGGAGCAGGCCTGATGAAGGATCGGCCTCAAAACAGTTGTAGTATGGATTTGAAGCGGCTTCAACCACACTCACCACCATGTCGAGCTCCGGAGTGTAAGCCGCGAGGCACTCTTCCACGTCCGACAGTGTGCGCAACGGAGAGGTTGGCTGTAGCAGGCAAATACGCTTGTAGATGATTTCGTGTTCATCGGCCCATCGCATTGCGTCGAGCATCACATCTTGGCTCCCGGCGGTGTCTGTGGCCAATTCTGCCGGCCTCCGGTAAGTCACCTTGAGCCCTGTTTGCTCCGCCACATGGGCTATTTCATCAGAGTCGGTCGATACAATCACGTGGCTGTCCGGGGCAAGCTGTCGGGCAATGTCGATAGAATAGTGGATTAGCGGGCGTCCACCAAGCGGCTTTATGTTTTTGCCGGGGATGCCTTTGCTACCTCCGCGAGCGGGGATGATGAAGAGTGTATCGGTTGATTTTTCCATTACACAAAGTTAATCAGAATCCTCTAAATGGCAAAAAGCAAGAGCGTGTTTGACACCCAATGTCAGATCCGGGACTTATCGCGGAGGACAATGCGCTACATGCACCGAAGGCCGCGACTCACCATGCGGGTGGTCACGGCCGTATGTGTTGGCTTATCGAAAATAAGTGGCGAAGCTTTGATTTATTTTGCAGGAGCTTCAGCAGCAGGAGCTTCAGCGGCAGGTGCGGCGGGAGCCTGTGTTTCAGCGGCAGCAGGAGCAGCAGCTTCAGCAGGTGCATGAGCGGCAGCAGGAGCGTTGGTGTCGTAGTTGCCGCCGGTGGTCTGCTGGGGAGCAGTGGCTTGAACGCGTGATTCAGAAGTGATTGCGTCCGGCATAGTGAAGGTGCAGCACACTGAAAGCAACGCGATGGCACCTGCGAGTGACCAGGTCACCTTTTCGATAAAGTTGTTGGTGCGACGCACACCCATGATCTGATTTGATCCGGCAAAGCTTGACGACAAGCCACCGCCTTTGGATTTCTGGATGAGGACAACACCGATTAACAGGATGGCTACCAGGAGGGTAAGCACAATGAATAGTACTGACATATTCGTTAGTTGGTAATTGATAAGTTACTTGTTTTTTGCGGGCGCATACTGCTGGTTTATTATCAGTTTGCGCAAAAAACGCAATTGGTCTGCAAAGTAAACACTTTTTTCTGGAAAATTCAAACTTAATTGGCGGATAATCTCATATGCTTTGTCATATCGGCCACGTTTTATGAAAATTTTCGCGAGACTTTCGCTTAGCGGCGATCCGGGATCGGGTTTTGCATGGTGTTCCTGGCGCGGAGGTTCAGGTTCAACCGGAGCGGTTGGCTGTTCGGCTTGCTCCTCTGTGGAGGAGGGCTGGGTGGCGCTTTGCGAGGAGAGAAATGCATCAAGCAGCGCGTCCTGCTCAGATACAGGCGCGTCGGGGGCCGGGTCGGTGTCTGTTTGTTCGGCAGCTTCCCGCGCAAGAACCTCACTATAGTCAGGGGTGGGATTGAAT
>CAJUSN010000035.1:0-5756 GCA_910589095.1 uncultured Muribaculaceae bacterium | reverse complement strand
ACGTTCAAGCAGGGCTTCCTCGCGCGGGTCAATTCCGTTGCCGTATGTGTCCAGGAATGTGTCTATGGCCTTGTCTGTGTCAGGAGTGGCTTTCTGCTTGTCGGGGTAGAAATTCATAAAACGGGCGCCATCAGGGTCGATGAGAGTGACAAGGGTGTCGGTGTCAGGCGCGTTCAGTGCCACGCAAGCAAGAAAGCGGCTGCGTTGCTCCTCATCAAGATCCTCGGATAGAAGAGCTCGTGAAGCCGCAAGAGAGAAGTAGGGATAGGCTTTCAGCAAAATCTCGGCTTGTGATGGGGCGAGCGGTGAGTCTGTGTCAATGGACTCAAGCAAGGCTTTATAAGCCTCGGCGGTATCCTTTGGCATTGCTGAATCGTTTGTCATGATGGTATCAGTCATTTGTCACCAGTTTCCAAGAGTGGCGTTGAAAATGAGTTGCACAAGTTCCTCGCTGATCTCCTGGCAGAGTTGGTCCTGCACGTCGGTTAGCATCTGCGAGCTGTCGAAATCGCGGTAGGCGGTGAATGTTTGGTCCACATCCTTACCTTCGGCCTTGTTGTCGGTGTATTTGACTCGTACGCCTATGGTGAGTCGAGTGCGTGAGGCGTATGCATCTTCGGTCACGGCCTGAGGGGTGAGGTAATATTGTGTGATTTCACCTTCAATGTTAAGGTCCGAGGCTCCGTCGGTTGTTTGCAGGCGCGTGTTTCGGGTTATATAATTGAGAAGCTCGTTTTCAAATGTCTGCTCAAGGGGTGGATACACCAAAGCCGCGCGTATGGGGAAATTGGACACGTGGACCGTGCGATACACGTTGTAGTCTATCGGGGCGCCGTTGAGGGTGAAGCTGGGGATGCAGCCGCCGAGTCCGACGAACACCACCAGCGCCACAGCCAGCGGAAATATCTTTTTTCTAAGCAGGTTCATTTTGAGTAACTTCATAGGGTTATTCGGCGGGTGGAGGAGGCGATTTTAAGGAGGTAGATGCCGCGGGAGGGGAGTTGAAAGCGGTAAGTGCCGGGTGAGAGCGTGCCTTGCACCACCGGTTGGCCGAGAATGGTGAAAAGTCTTACTGTGGCCCGCTGCCGGAGCGTGAGGTAGAGAAAGCCGTCGGCCACGGCGGTTGTTACATCGTCGGCTTGTGTAAGCTGCTCGAGAGCTTGTGAAGGCATACGGTCAGTGGCCTCCCAATTGCGGGCGGCCGATATGGCGAAAGCCGAAGCAGTGAGCAAAAGCAGTGACACAAAAACGCGATGTTTCATAGGCAACTGCAAATTTACTCATTTTTGACCACATTTCCCCGCTTGCGCCTGAAAATTCTCAAATAATAAGAGGGGTGGATGATGGGGAGAGTCAGCGGAGGCGGATGGTGGTGAAGTCCATGGTGAGGAGGTTGAAGCGTAGGAGGCGGTCGGTCAGGAGGGTGCCGGTGCGGGTGATGTACTTTATGGCCTCGGTGGCCTGGAGGCAGCCGAGCACACCGGGCACAACACCGAGGGGCCCGGCTATGGGTCCTCGGCTTACGGCTTCGGGTCCGTCGGGAAACAGATCGGCGAAGGATGTGGTACCGGGGAGTACGGTCATGGTCTGACCTTCGTAGCGGAATATGGCGCCATGGTTGTATGGCTTGCCTATTAGTCGGCAGGCGCGGTCCACCGCAAATTTTGTGTCAAGTGAATCGGTGGCTTCTATGATGAAGTCAAAGGGCGCAAACAGATCGGCCATTTCATCGGCGGGTATGAACCTCTCCATGGGGATCACCTCGATGGTGGGGTTCAAGGCCCGCATTGTTTCGGCTGCCGAGAGAGCTTTAGGGCGTCCTACATCGGCTGTGGAGTGGACAATCTGGCGTTGCAGGTTTGAGAGCTCCACGCAGTCGCCGTCGGCAATGGCGATATGTCCCACACCTGCTGCCGCGAGATACATGGCTATGGGCGATCCCAAACCGCCTGCTCCGATAATTAATACTTTTGCTTCAGCAAGACGGGTCTGTCCCTCCACTCCGAAGTCGGGGAGGGCAATATGGCGTGCATAACGGGATAGCTGGTCGTCAGATAGAGTTTTTGGCATGGTGAAATCAGCTTAACATTGGGGCAATACGGTTAAGTGCTGCAATAAATCGGTCGCAATCCTCCAGGGTGTTATATAGAGCGAATGAGGCTCGGACAGTACCCTCTATGCCGAGCGCTTGCATGAGCGGTTGGGCACAGTGGTGACCCGTTCGTACAGCGATACCGAGCTTGTCGAGCAGCATCCCGGTATCGTAATGGTGGGCGTTGCCGATGAGGAAAGAGATGATGGCACTTTTTCCCGGAGCGTTGCCAAAGATTTTCATGCCCGGGATTTCCATCATGCGTGGGGTGGTGTAATGGAGCAGCGCCTCCTCGTGGGCGGCAATGCGTTCGAGCCCGATGGCCGATATATAGTCCAGCGCGGTTTTGAATGCGGCTATGCCAACATAGTCGGGTGTGCCCGCCTCGAATTTGAAGGGGAGGTCGGCCCATGTGGTGTGGGCGAAAGTAACATGACTGATCATCTCTCCACCGCCTTGGTAAGGGGGCATTTTTTCAAGAAGCTCACGACGACCGTAGAGCACACCTATGCCGGTGGGCCCATACATCTTATGGGAAGAGAATACGTAGAAGTCAGCTCCGAGTGAAGTGACGTTGACGGGTATATGTGGAGCTGCCTGAGCACCATCGATGAGGGCTACGGCTCCGGCGTCATGGGCCAAACGGATAATCTCGGCCACGGGGTTGACGGTGCCGAGTACGTTTGAAACCTGCGTCACAGCCACAATGCGGGTGCGCTCGGAAATAAGGTTGCGGAATGAGTCCATGTCAAGAGCGCCATCGGGGAGCATGGGTGCCACCTTGATGACTATCCCTTTGCGCTCGCGGAGCAGTTGCCATGGGACGATGTTGGCGTGGTGTTCCATTACGGTCAGAATCACTTCATCGCCCGGCGACAGAAGCGAACCGTAGCTCGAGGCCACGAGATTGATGGCTTCTGTGGTGCCGCGGGTAAATACGATCTCCTCTACGGATGAGGCCCCGATGAAGGCGCGCACCGTTTCGCGTGTGGCCTCCTGCATGGCGGTGGCTTCCTGCGAGAGGGCGTGTACGCCACGGTGCACATTGGCCTTGTGGTTGAAGTACATGTTGTCTATGGTTTCCACAACCTCGCGCGGAGTCTGGGTTGAGGCGGCATTGTCAAGATATACGAGTGGCTTGCCATAAACCTCACGTGAGAGAATAGGATAGGCGCGCCGCAGGTCGGCAACCGGGAAATCAGAGTGCTTCATTATCGGAGGTGGTTATTGCTGAGCGTTCTTTGCATGCCGAATGGCAGTCGGCGCAAGATGTGGCTGCCCCTGAAAAACGTTTTTCAACGAGATGACGCAGGCGGTCGCGCAATCCTTCCATTCTTACGGTGTCTATGACATCGGCCATGAAAGCCTGCATGAGCATGGTTCGGGCCTCCGATTCGGGTATGCCACGGGTGCGCATGTAGAAGAGGGCTTCTTGATCAAGCTGACCGGTTGTGGCTCCGTGGGAGCACTTCACCTCGTCGTTGTAGATTTCCAACTGAGGCTCGGAGTGCATTCTGGCATCGGGTGAGGCGAGGACACTGCGACAAGTCTGGCGGGCGTCGGTGAAGGGAGCCTGTCCGTCCACGAGTATGCGTCCTTGGAATGCGCATGAGGCGCGGTCATCGGCCACATACTTGAACAGCTGGGAGCTGGTGCAGTGAGGTGCGAGGTGCATGAGATTCACTGAGTTGTCAATGCACATTTCAGCCGAAGCAATAGCCATTCCGGCAAGATGGGTTTCGCAACCGGAGCCCTCGGTTGAGATGGCAAACGAGTTTCGAGTGCGTCCGCAGGTGAGGGTGGAAGAGTTGACGGTGAGGGCTGATCCTTCGAGCTGGCGCACAAACATTTGCGAGTGGCGGCTTGTGGCGGCAGAGGACTCTTCGATGTTGTAATAGTCAAGTCGGGAGCGCTCATTCAAGATTATCTCTATCACCTCGGAAGAGAGATAGCTGACGGACTGATTCTGAGTATGGTCACAAACCAGCACCTGCGCTTCGGCACCCTCTTCCATCACCACGAGCACACGGCGTGGTGAGAGCATGGGTGCAGGCGCGGAAAAGATGTTGATGAGCTGGAGTGGCTTGGCCAGTTTCACGCCGCGAGCAATGTGGATGAACACACCATCCTGGGCCAGCATGGTGTTGAGGGCTACCGCCGGGTCAGAGACCGGGGCAACTGATCCATAATATTTCTCTATCAGCTGAGGATTGTCAAGAGCTGCTGCGCGCAGCGAACCGAAAGTCACCCCTTCAGGAAGGCGGTTGGCAAGATCAGTGGAGGGGATGAAAGCGTCGCCTGAAACAATTCCGAGGAGTGTGGACATGTTGGGGACGTCGCAGCGCCATGATGCGGCGGGGTCGGCAGGGAGTGACAGTCGGTTCAGGTTGACACCGAAGTCAGGTGCAAACATGTTGTTCACATCGGTGCGCGCGTATCCTTCATCGCCTTTGCGCGGCAGAGAGGTGTTGGCGAGGACCTCGGCTGCTTTGTCGCGCAGCCTGTTCATGGCAGGTGCGCTCCCGAGATCGACGGCCTTCCGGTTGTCGCGATACAGGTCAATATATTGTTTTATGCTGTCCATAGGTTATTTAAGCTTGGCGTCCACTTCCTCTTTGATCCAGTCATAGCCACGTTCCTCAAGCTCAAGGGCGAGCTCGGGGCCACCGGTGCGCACGATGCGACCTTTGTAGAGCACATGCACGAAATCGGGCTTGATATAGTCAAGCAGGCGCTGATAGTGGGTAATGACAATGGTGGCGTTGCGCTCGGTTTTAAGCTTGTTGACACCACCGGCCACAATTCGGAGGGCATCGATGTCCAGGCCGCTGTCGGTTTCGTCGAGTATGGATAGCTGAGGTTCAAGCACAGCCATCTGGAAAATCTCATTACGCTTCTTCTCACCACCGGAGAAGCCTTCATTGACCGAACGGGAAGCGAGTTTATTGTCAAGTTCCACAATGGCTCGCTTCTGACGCATCATCTTTAGGAATTCAGTGGCAGAGAGGGGGTCCTCATTGAAATATTTGCGCTTCGCGTTGACGGCGGCGCGCATGAAATTGACCATAGACACGCCCGGAATCTCCACAGGATATTGGAAAGAGAGGAACAGACCTTCATGGCTTCTGTCCTCGGGGGAAAGTTCAAGCAGGTCCACACCGTGGAAAATGGCTTTGCCCTCGGTGACGTTGAAGGCCGGATTGCCGGCGAGCACTTCGGAGAGCGTGCTTTTACCTGAACCGTTAGGCCCCATAATGGCATGCACTTCTCCGCGGTTTACGGTGAGGTTTATGCCTTTCAATATCTCCTTGCCTTCGATGCCGGCATGGAGGTTTTCGACTTTCAGCAATTGATCGTTCATATATGTGGTAAAGTGAAGTTACTTAGTTGTAAAAGATTATCCTACGGAGCCTTCGAGCGTTACGGCAAGGAGTCGCTGGGCCTCTACGGCAAATTCCATGGGGAGTTTGTTCATGACCTCTTTGGCATAGCCATTGACAATGAGTCCTACGGCCTCCTCGGTGGGTATGCCTCGTTGATTGCAGTAGAACAGCTGGTCCTCCGATATTTTCGAAGTGGTGGCTTCATGTTCGATAACTGCAGTGTCATTGAGCGCGTCGATATAAGGGAAGGTGTGGGCTCCGCAGTGAGAACTGAGCAGTAG
>CAJUSN010000034.1 GCA_910589095.1 uncultured Muribaculaceae bacterium | reverse complement strand
ATTGAAAACAACAGCGAAAGCGCTGCCTGGAATTATTTCACCGGTTCGACTAATCCATACTATATAGCTGTTAACTATAACTCGGCTCAGGGAACCGGCGACTCTCGTCCTGCCGCAGATATCGTTTGCTACATGAACGGTTACAATGACCCTCGCCGCGCTGAATACTTCTATTATACCTCAAACGCCACTCCTTATGCCGGCGTAGATTACATCGGACTCCGTCGTGGTTGGATAACTTTGTCAAATGACTGGAGCGTCAACTTCAGCTCAATCAAAATGTCGCCCAACGATCCCCTCGTATGGATGAATGCTGCCGAGGTGGCTTTCCTTCGTGCCGAAGGTGCTGCCGTGTTCGGATGGAACATGGGCGGAACCGCCAAGGATTTCTACGAAACAGGTGTCAAGCTTTCGTTTGAACAGTACGGTGTGAGCGGTGCGGAGGAATACCTTGCCGACAATGTATCCATGCCCGAAGCCTATAATGATCCCACCGGCCTCAATCCCTGGTCAGGTTCACTCCCTAAAGTTACCATTGCGTGGGATGAAAGCGCCACTACCGAACAGAAGCAGGAACGCATCATTGTTCAGAAATGGATTGCAAACTACAAGAATGGACATGAGGCTTGGGCAGAACTACGCCGAACAGGCTATCCTAAGCTCATTCCGGTGGCTTATAACAATTCTGCGGGCGTGTGGAGTTCCGATCGCGGTCCCGAACGTCTTTGCTATCCCGCAAGCGAGTATGTCAACAATGCGGCCAACATGAAGGTGGCAGTTTCTATGCTCGGAGGCCCCGACAACATGGGCACCAAGCTTTGGTGGGCATGCAAGCCTGGTCTCTAATACTCTTTCCATCTTTATTACACAATAATTATTGATTGAATATGAAAAGTATTTTCAAATATATTTCCTCGGCTCTCGCCGTAGCCGCGCTTGGCATTTCAATGACTGCCTGCGATGACTGGACCGAGCCGGAAAGCATAGACCAGAACTATGGCGACATCTCATCTGCCGAGGCCTATGCAGATTATCTGGAAAACCTTCGCGCTTATCGCCACAAGAAACATAAGGATGTGTTTGTGTGGTTCAATAACAGTGAAAGTGCGTTTGGCTCACAGGGAGAGCGTGTGTCCGCTCTGCCCGACTCTGTTGACGTTGTTGTGCTTCAGAATGTGAAACATGTAACCAATCAGATGCTTGAGGAAATGCGCTCCATGCGCGTTAACAAGGGCATGCAGTTCATCTACTGCATCAGCTTTGCGTCAATAAAGGCAGACTGGACTGCAAAATGTGAGGAGCTCGCAGCAAAGCGTCTTGAGTTTCAAGCCACTGAAGGAGAGGACGCCCCTATACCTGCTGAACTTCAGGATCCTGAATTGATTGACTTCATTTCAGAAGCCTGGACTGAACAGTTGTCGTATTTCAATGCCCTTGGTTTTGACGGTCTTATGGCAGCCTATGATGGTAAGACAACAAACTACATGACTCCGGCTGAGAAAGCTGAGTACGAAGCTCAAACCTTAGCATTCCTTGGTTGCTTCAGCTCCTGGCATGCCAGAAATCCCGAGTATCCCATCGACTTCATGGGTAAACCTCAACACATAACTGATCATGCCATCCTTAATGATTTTCGCTATGTTTTCCTTTCAGGATCACTCACTGCCATCAGCGAGCAAATGCTATCTCAGGTTTACCTGAATTCTGAAGGCGCTGTTGCCGACTCTCGTCTCGGTCTCGTTGCAAGTATCCCCGCAATTGACCAGACGGAGGACAGCAAGACGGGCTTCTTCGCCAATGGCGAATGGGCTGCTGCCGGTCTCGCAGAGTGGACCGCTGCCCACGAAGTTGGAGCGGTAGGATTCTACAATGCTCAGAATGACTACTATATTACTTCTGGCGATTACACCAACCTCCGTCAGTTTATCCAGATCGTCAATCCGGCAGCTAAATAAACATTTAGTACACAAATTTTTAATTTGAACTACAATAATGAAACTTTCATCATATATCCCCGTGGCCCTCTTGGCGGTGTCAGCTTTGGCTGCCTGCTCGGATGATCTGGAAAACGTGGAAAACCGTGTCTATGACACGTCCTCGCATTATCCAGCAACTGTGCTCATTGACGGTATGGCCAATGAATCCACCCAGACCTTCACTGTCAACATGGCCAATAAAATGACAGAAGACGTAAGCGTAACATATCAGGTAGACAATTCTCTTGTCGAGGCTTATAACTTGATTTATGGCGCAAATGCCGTAGCCCTGCCTGCTGAAAACTATGAGCTTGTTCAGCCAACGGCAACATTTCTTGCAGGAGCTGTGACATCCAGCAATGTGGAAGTGAAAATAACCGATCTTCTCAGTCTTGATCGTAATTTGGTATATGTGCTTCCCCTAACGGTTGTGAACTCAACCGTACCTGTGATTGAAAGTCAGAAGACCCGTTACATCGTTGTGCGCGGTGCCGCTCTCATTAACGTGGCGCCCAATATTGCCAACAATTATGCTTCTCTTGTAAGCCCTGACAATGCATCCGGTCTTAACGGCATCAAGGATCTTACCATTCAGTGCCTGCTTTACGTTGAGGAGTTTGGCGGTTCTGACTCTAATATCCAGTCAATAATGGGTATAGAGGGTACTTTCTTGTTCCGTATCTCAGACTCCGGGCTACCCGCCGATCAGATACAGCTTGCTTGCTCAAGCAATGCTACTGATGCATCCTGGACATTCCCTGCCAAGAAGTGGTCAGCCATCACTTTCACTTATGAAGGCGCAACCGGTAACGTTACCATGTACCTCAATGGAGTGAAAAAGGGAACGGCCAAGGCCCCTTCTAACCTTACAGTTAATTGGGGTAATGACAGCTTCTACGTAGGTAAGTCATGGAATGACAATCGTTGGCTCAACGGTATGATCAGCGAGGCTCGCGTTTGGAATCGTATCCTTTCGGATGCTGAAATTGCCAATGCCGATCAGCCTTACTTTATTAAGGTTCCTGCCGACGGACTCGTAGCATACTGGAAGTTCAATGAGGGTGCCGGAACGCTCATCAAGGATTATGCCAATGGCTACGACTTGAATTTGGCCTCCGATCCCAAGTGGACTGAAGTTTCACTCCCCGAATAAACAGTGCTTTCCTAAGATATTTCATGAATTCCCCGTTGATTACGGTGAGATTCATGAAATAGATAGGACTGAAAATAAATCTCATATTAATTCGCTTGACTATTGGAAGATTGAGAACAACCTTACGGTAAGCGATTATGAAATTTTCTAACTGAAATCTCTCACTCATAAACAAACCTTAGAATCAATGAAAAAAAGACTCTTTTTTAAATCATGCCTCGTGGCTTCGATCGCTCTATTGGCTGCTGCATGCGATGATGACGCCAATATCGGCGGAGTTGATACCGGCAAGCTGGAAGTCCCCGGTGGCGATGTGGTTTATGTTACCGATGCTGCGGGTAAGCGTAACTTCGGTCAGATTGACCTGCATGCTCAACCTGTGGATGCACAGCTCGTAGTTAAGACTGTAAAAGCTATTGAATCCGATGTGAAGCTTACTTTCAAATATGACGCAAGCCTTTTGGATGAATATAACAAGGCCCACGATACAGAGTTTACAGCACTCCCCGAGGCTATTGTATCGTTTCAGAACGGTGGAGTCGCCACTCTTGAAGCCGGTCAACTCAGTGTGAGCTACCCTGTGACCATCACGCCCGACGCACCACTTGAACAGGGTAAATCTTATGCACTTCCCATCCGTGTGGCTGCTGAAGGTGCCGCTCAGCTCGGATATCAGGATGATTGCTACATTTTCCTTATCAATGACATGACCGCGCTGCCCAACTGCAACAAGACTTGGACCGACGAGAATGGCGATGTGCATCCCGGTATCAAGATCTTCTCCGTAATGGAGGTGAATGATACTAACCCGCTCAACAACCTTCGTTATACTCTTAAGGAGTCAGGCAAGTACATGGTTGACGCTCTCGTCATGTTCTCGGGTAACATCAACTATGATCAAGAGAACAACGAAGTTATATTCTTCCCCAACGAGAATATCACAGCCATACTTAACAACCGCGAAAAGTATCTCAAACCTCTCAAGGACCGCGGCATGAAGGTGATAATGGGTGTGATGTGTAACCATGACCGCGCTTGTATCTCCAACCTCAACGCTGAATCGGCCAAGATCTTTGCCAAGAAGCTCAAAGACCTTTGCGATGCATACGACCTTGACGGTATATTCTGGGACGATGAGTACTGCTCTCCCATCTATCCCGCTCCTCCGGGTTTTGAGAGCCGCAGCAATGCCGCATGGTCTCGTTTGGCCTATGAGTTGTGGAAAATCCAGCCTGAGCGTTGGAATATAGCCTATGGATACTCTATGACCGGTGCCGCTCAGGTAGTTGACGGAGTTCAGCCCGGAACTTACATCAGCTATTGTCTTCCCGACTATTCCTCTTACTATGATACAAGCTGGCTCGACAGCTATCCCGGCATGACTTTAAGCCAGCTGGGCGGCTGCTCTATGCAGTTTGCTCAAGGCAGTTGGGCTGCCCCGGAAGACAGGCTCCGCGATATGCGCAACGAAGGCTTCGGCGCCATGATGGTATTCGCTATGGATCCTTTCCGCCCGACTTCTGCCGGTCAGGACGATGCAATGCGTAAACTTGCCCGTGCATTCTATAACGATGAAGCTGTTGTTGATCCTGTTATGTATAAAAAGGATTGGTAATCTTACATCAGAAACCCTTTCCAATTAATTAGATCGTGAATATGAAAATTCGATATTATTTTATGAGCATGGCCCTTATGGCCGTTGCTTCTGTGAGCTTCACTGCATGCGATGACGATGATCCGGTAGATGAACCGGTATATGTCATTGGTGGCGATAAGTCCGACAGTGATATTAAATTATCTGCCGATACTATCCGTGTTAAAATCGGAGAAGCCAACCGCGCAGCTATCCCTGTGGAAAGCAGCACCGGTACCGTCCAAGCATTTTCTCTCAATCCTGATGTTGCTGAGGTTGTGATGGTTGATGGTGTTCCCATGGTGGAAGGCTTCAAGAATGGTCTGGCAGGTGTTATGGTTTCTGACGCAGACAATAACTACAAGAAACTTACCGTAAGCGTCTATACCACCGACGTAATGGAAGTGAGCCACACTTCTTTCACCTTCACAACCCCGCTTGGTGGAAGCTCCACAAACAATGAGGCTTCAGTAACCCTCGGTAACGGTGGTTACACTATTTCTTCCGACAATGCTGCCGTTCGCGCAACAATTGATGAAGAAACCGGTGCCATTGCCATTACTGCAACCTCACGTGTCGATCCCTTCACCGCTATTCTTACTGTGAAGGATGCTTCCGGCCTTTCAGCTACAATTGCAGTGACAGTCGAGGCTACTTTCGATCCGTTCACACCCGAGCAGATTCAGAATATTCTGGCTCTTGACGAATCCGCTGTATGGGGCGACTGCAAGGATCCCTCGGATGGCAATACCCCCTACTACTACGGCTGGCGTGATTGGGGCTATGGCGCTTGGGTGAATACAACCGAAGATGGCAAACAGTTCCTTGGCTGGTGGTGCGAAAGCTACGGAAGCGATCTCGGCGGTTTGAAGATAGAGTACCCTGTTGGAACCGCTGTGAATAAAGAGGTGAGCGGTAAGCTCTATTTCCAGTACAGCAATATTGCATGGTACAGCTGCTACACTTACGACGGTACCGTCACCCTGCTTGAGGATAATGAGACCCGCACTGTTGTTATCTTCAACCAAGTAGATACTCAGAACCAGCGTCTGAACCGCGGTTACGTTGTGCTTTATAAGTAATCACATCCCTTCTAAATACCAAAGGCGCGCTCCCGTACAGGGCAGCGCGCCTTTGCTATGTAAATGTGGCGGGAATCAGTCTTTGTCGAGAAAAAAGCGGGGGATGTTGGCCACGAACACTTCGGGACCTGAAAGGAGTGCGCGGCATGAAATGAGGTCGGCCAAGCGTATCTCGCCTATCACATAGTTGTAGGTCTCGGAACTGTACATCTCTGTGATGTTGGCAAAGGGGAGGCGCGAGGGGAGGTCTCGGTCCGCGAAACGGAGGTATATTTTGAGGAGCACGTCAGTGTCGTAGACCGGCAGCTCCATATAGTCCATTTTCTTGTATTCGTAGCGGTAACCGTGGCGCCGCGCCATTACGTCGCTGAGAATGGACGAGGCGGTGGGCAGACTGCCGGCGCCTTTGCCAAACATGAACTGACGGTCGTAGCACTCGCCGCGGATGACAACGCCGTTGTATTCGTCGTCAACGCTGTAGATATACTTCGACGGACTCACAAATTCAGGCATTACGAACATGGTGAAACGATCCGGCGCTACTTTCACCACCTGCGCCACAAGTTTGATCTTCATGCGTTTTTCGCGTGCATAGCGAATGTCGTGGTCAGAGATGGATGATATGCCATAGGTGAACACATCTTCCGGATTGACATACACGCCGAGCGCGTGGACCGTGATGATGATGAGCTTGAAGAGGGAGTCGTAGCCTTCTATGTCGAATGATGGGTCGCTTTCGGCAAATCCAAGTTTCTGCGCTCGTGCCAGGGCCTCGTCATAAGGCTCGCCGTGATCAAACACCCGTGAAAGGATGTAGTTTGAAGAGCCGTTGAGAATACCTTTCACTTCAAGCAGGAGATCATTGTCATAATACTCTTCCAAATTTCGGATCACCGGAATGGAGCCACATGAAGAGGCATCGTAAAGTAATGCTGTGTTGAATTCGTGCTGGAGTGCTATGAGTTCGGGCAGATGTCGCGCAATCATGGCTTTGCTCCCTGACACCACGGGTATGCCCCGGCGGATAGCCGACGTGACAATGCTATAGGAGGCCGACGCGTCATCAACCACTTCCACAATGAGGTCAATTTCAGGGTCGGTGAGAATGTCGTCGGCGCTGTCGGTGAGCAGGCCCGGAGCAGGCTCAATGGCGCGTGGTTTGTTGATGTTGCGCACACAGATGCGCTTTATGCGGGCATGAGCGTTTGTGGCTCGGTTGATAACTTGATAGATACCCTGACCAACCACGCCAAAGCCGAATAATCCTATGTTAAGAGTGTTTCCCATTTCAATTTCAAATTATAACTTCAGTTTCAAATAAAAGAGGTGAGTAACCGGTTGAGTTTTCGGTGCTCCACAAGAAAACCGTCATGTCCGAACTCGGAGTCGATTTCATCATACGTGGCGCCGGGAATCATCTCAGCCAACGCGCGCATCTCGGAAGTGGTGAATATCATGTCGGTGGTGAGTCCTATTGTCATCACAGGCATACTCAGCCGGGCGAGTGCGGCTGAAAGACCGCCGCGATTGCGCCCCACGTCGTGGGTGTCGAATGCGTTGAGTATTGTCACGTAGGAGTAGGCATTATATCTCCGGCACAGCTTTTCGCCTTGATATTGCTGGTAAGTGCAAGCGCGTCGGGCGGAGCGGTCAATAATGCTGTTTTCCTGCTCGGGAAGGTCTTGTTGCGTGATGTTGTAGCCTGCTCCTCCGCGATAAGTGAGGAGCCCAATGGCGCGAGCAGCCGCAAGGCCGGCCATTCCGGCATCGGCGCGCGGTTGTCCGTAGGTTGCATCGGCCTCTATGGCCATACGCTGTGTCTCATCAATGGCTATGGTCCATGGTGAGGCTTTGGCCGCGGTGGCAATGAGTACAAGGCGGTTGAAGCGTTCCGGTTCTGTCACGGCCCATTCAATGGTTTGAAAGCCTCCAACTGAGCTACCCACAAGGGCATGGATACGGTCAATGCCGAGGTGTGAGGCAAGTAGGCGGTGAGCGGCCACCATGTCGCGAATGGTCAAGGCCGGGAAAGTGCCGTAATAGGGTATGCCTGTGGAGGGATTGACGCTCAGTGGCCCTGTGGTGCCGTAATGAGAACCGAGGATGTTGGCACACACCACAAACCATCGCTCCGGGTCAAGGAAGCATCCGGTTTCAACAGTGTGGGGCCACCAGTCGGCCACATCGCTGTTGGCTGTGAGCGCGTGGCACACCCACACAACATTGCTTTTCGCGGAGTTGAGCTTTCCGTAGGTGTGGTAGGCTATTTCTAGGCGCGGGAGCTCCCCTCCCAGTTCAAGCTTCAAGGGATGAGCGTGGCGATATAGTTTTGGAGCCGGTGCCTGTGTCATATTTCAATCTGGTCAAGAGCTTGGGTAAAGTCCGCTATAATGTCGTCAGGATCCTCCAGACCCACGGATATGCGCAACAGGGTAGGGGTGACTCCGGCCGCTTCAAGGTCGGCTTCCGAGAGCTGCTTGTGGGTTGTTGATGCAGGGTGTGTCACCACGGTGATGGAATCGCCTATCATCGTCATGTGGGCTGCCAGCTGAAGTGACTCAACGAAGCGCATCGTGCTGTCAAGCGATCCTTTTAGTTCAACGGTGAGCACGCATCCGCGTCCATTGAAGTATTTCATGGCGAGCTCATGATATGGGTGGGTGGGGAATCCTACAAAGCTCACGTTCTTCACTTTGGGGTGACTCTCCAGGGCTTCAGCCACGCGGCGTGTGCTCTCAGCTTGATGCTTCACCCGGAGCGAGAGAGTTTCAAGACCAAGAAGCATGAGGTAGGAATCGAACGGCGAAGGGCATGTTCCGAAGTCGCGGAGCCCGTCCACGCGGCATTTCACTATAAAAGCCTGGTTTCCGAATGCCTTGTGCATGTCAAGCCCGTGATAGCCTTCCGAGGGGCCCGCTATGGCGGGGAATTTGCCATCGGTGGTCCAGTCGAAGCGTCCGCTGTCAATTATCACGCCACCCATGGTTGTGCCATGGCCGCCAATCCATTTTGTGGCTGAATCTACAATTATATCGGCGCCCCAGTCGAACGGGTTACACAGGTAGCCTCCCGCGCCGAATGTGTTGTCGACAATGAACGGGATTCCGGCTTTGTGGGCTATCGCGGCTATCGCTTCCATGTCGGCCACGGCGCATGTGGGGTTGCCCATACTCTCCACATAGATGCCTTTGGTGCGGTCATCAATGAGCAAGGCATAGGTGGAGGGTTTGTCATCGGGGGCTATGCGGAAGTCTATTCCCAGTCGTCGCAAAGTGTGGCGGAACTGGTTGTAGGTTCCGCCGTAGAGGTAAGGCGATGCCACTATGTTGTCGCCCTGGCCGGCCAGGGCTGTCACTGTGATGAGAATGGCGGCCATGCCCGAAGATACGGCGAGTGCGCCAACACCGCCATAAAGCGCTGCCACACGCTCTTCATAGGCCGAGGTGGTGGGGTTTTGGAGTCGGGTGTAGATATTTCCCCCTTCCGAGAGATCAAACAGGGCCGCAGCCTTATCGCAGCTGCTGAAGCGATAGGCGGCCGTGGGATATATTGCCACACCGCGTGAACCGGTCGAGTCCGTGCGATTCAGTCCGGCATGAATTTGGCGTGTCTGGAATTTGAGTTTTGTGTAATCCATCGTTTTTGATAAGTTATACTTCTGTGAGCGTAGGTTGTTTTGGCACCCTTTATGATAAACACCGCACGGGATAATACCTTCTCGCGTGGAAGGTATCATCCCGTGTGTTGTTAGGGTGTCGGGTGGTTATTGTTCCGGAATCAGATGATGCCGTATTTTTTGAACACTTTTTCGATTTTTTCAAGAGCGTAAGCCACTTGTTCCTTAGTGTGGGAAGCCATGAGCGAGAAGCGGATCAGGGTGTCCTGCGGTGCCACGGCGGGTGAAACCACCGGATTGACGAAGATGCCCTCTTCCAGCAAATCATGTGTCACGGCGAAAGTCTTGAAATTATCGCGGATGAAGAGCGGGATGATCGGAGTGGATGTGTGGCCAATCTCTACGCCCATTTTGCGGAAACCGTCGAGGGCGAAGTTTGTCACGTCCCAAAGAGCCTGTTGATGTTCGGGCTCCTGCTCCAGGATATCGATGGCTTTCAATGCAGCCGCAGTGGAAGCCGGGGTGATGCTTGCGGTGAAGATATAGGAGCGTGAGTGGTGACGGAGGAAGTTGGTGATGGTTTTATCTGTTGCGATGAATCCGCCGAGCGAGGCAAGTGATTTGGAGAATGTGCCCATGATGAGGTCAACATCATCAGCCACGCCTTGATCGAAACATACTCCGCGGCCACCTTCGCCAAACACACCCACACCGTGAGCTTCGTCCACCATTACGGCTGCGTTATACTGCTTTGCAAGCTCTGTGATGCGTTTCACATTGGCCACATCGCCCTCCATTGAGAACACGCTGTCAGTTACAATGAGTTTGACCTTGTCGGGGTCGCAACGCTGAAGCTGTTTCTCAAGCGATTCCATGTCGTTGTGCTTGTATTTCAGCGACTGACTGAATGAAAGGCGGCGTCCCTCGATGATAGAGGCATGATCCTGCTCATCCCAAAGTATGTAGTCTTCGCGGCCTGTGAGGGTTGAGACAACGCCCAGATTCACACCGAAGCCGGTGGAATAAACCATAGCGTCCTCCTTGCCCATATATTCGGCAATGCGCGCTTCAAGGCGTTTGTGGAGGTCAAGCGTTCCGTTGAGGAAGGGTGATCCGGCGCAGCCGGTTCCGTATTTTCGGGTGGCCTCAATGGCCGCTTCATGGATGCGGGGGTCGTTGACAAGTCCGGAATAGCAGTTGGAGCCGAACATCAGCACCTTCTTTCCATTCATTTTTACTTCGGAATCCTGTTCGCTTTCAATGGCGCGGAAATAGGGGTAGATTCCGGCAGCCATGGCTTTCTGTGGTTCGGTATAGGCAGATAGCTTTTGTTGGAGTAGCTTCATAGTTAAAAAACACATGTAATCTATAACTATCCGCAATGGGCACGCTCTCTCTGACAGCATTCGCCATTGCAGACTGCAAATTTAAATATTTTTTTGGAGAAAATGGTTAAATCTGCAATTTTTCTGCACATTTTTTGTGAAATGTGCAATTACATGGGTGAGGGCAGAGTTACGGCAGTGAGTTCAGCGTGGACCGATTATGTCCCGCTGCTCGTGAAGCACTTCCAGAATGCGTTCAGGTTTATGCGCTATAGTGTCGGCATAGTGTTCTGTAAGTTCATGAACGGGGCGGAATCCCCAGGTGACGCCCACCGAAGTGATTCCGGCGCGATGGGCTGTGTCCATGTCCACACCTGAATCGCCCACGTAGAGCACCTCGGCTTTGGGTGTGGGACACTTCGAAAGGATTTCGAACACAATTGAGGGGTCAGGTTTCACCGGTACTCCCTCTTTCTGTCCTTCTATAGCCGCCCATTCCACCGAGGGGAAAAAGTGATGGATAAGACGTTCAACTGCAAGTTGGTATTTATTTGATGCCACTGCCACTTTCACATCCTCCTGCCGCAGGTCATGAAGCAGTTTTTCAATTCCGGGATAGGGTGTGGTGAGGTCGGTCATGTGGTTTTCGTAATAGTGGCGGAAATGTCCCATCATCACATCCACTGTTTCAGGGGTGCGTGCGTCCTCCGGAAGCACACGCTCGAGCAGCCGTCGCACACCGTTGCCAACGAAGTATGGATAAGCTTCGGGGGCATGCGTGGGGTAGCCGGTCATTTCAAGCGCGTAATTGGCTGCAGCCGCCAGGTCGGCTATGGTGTTGAGGAGTGTTCCGTCGAGGTCGAAGATAACGAGCATGGTGGGTTGAAGATGTTATGAGATGTTGTAATGATGTCTATAATAACAATCGGGATGTCAGAAAGGATAGCCCACGGCGAAATGGAATGCGGTGTCGCGTCCCCAGCGCGGGTGGAAGAGGGGCCATCGGGTTTGGTCTTGGGCAGGATTGTAGGCTTTCACGCCAAGGTCGAAACGGAGCAGAAAGTAGGTGAAATCCATGCGGAGCCCAATGCCGTAGGCCAGAGCTATCTGCTTCCAGAAGGTGTTGAACCGGAACATACCTCCGGGTTGGTTTTCGTAATTGTGAATGGTCCAGATGTTGCCGGCATCAACGAAGGCTGCGCCCTCGAACACCCAGAATAGTTTTGCCCGGTATTCAAGCGACAGGTCAAGGCGGATGTCACCACACTGGTTAATGAAGCTTGTCACGGAATTCTGCGAGTTGAACGATCCTGGACCGAGGGTGCGCACGCTCCAGCCTCGCACGCCGTTGGCGCCTCCGGCATAAAAGCGCTTTTCAAAAGGCAGAACCCGTGAATTGCCGTATGGAACACCGATGCCTGCGCCCACATGGAAGGCCAGGGAGTGGCGGTTGGTGAAGTTGTGCACTTCGGAATAGTCGAACTCGGCCTTGGCATATTGCGAATATTGGATTCCGAACACCTTGTACACCCCGTCGCTTCTGTGTTGTCCGGAGAGTGATGATATGGCGTAGAGTAGGTTTCCGGCTGTCTCGACTGATGCGCGCAGATTGTAGACTCGGCGCTGGATGGAATAGCGGTCCATGCCGGTTGGGGTGGCAATGCGTCGGTTGGTGCGCTGATAGGAGTAGCCAATGCGCATGATGAAGTGGTCCTCGTAGCTATAGCGCAGCAGAGGATTGGTGGGGGCTATGGAGTCAATGAAATTTATGGTGCTTTCGGGGAGATACACGTAGTTCACGTCAATGAGGTCAAGAGTGCGGCGCTCGCGGTTGTCGCGCGAGTTCCATTTGTATTTCCATGCTGCGCCGGCTATGATTCGGGTGTATTCAGGACGCTCCTGATAGTTGAACGAGAGGGCGAACTCGGTCGATGCCTTCTGTCGCAGCTTGAAGCGGCGTGAAAGGAACGGGAACATGAATTTGGGGAAGGTTATGCCCACTTCCCCTGCATATTCCGTGTAACGGTCGTTGATAAGGTCGGAAAGATTGCCCGAAAGACTCTCGTAGTTCACTCGCAGCTTGGTACTGAGCAGGTTGCTTCGGTTGCCAAGGTTGCGGTGTTGGTAATTTAGCCCGACGCCGAATCCAAGGTCGCCTTCGGAGTTGGTGCCCTCCACTTCGAGACTTACATTCTGTTTCTTGTTTCGGGTCAGATAGATATATGCGTTGATATAGTTCTTGCCGTCAATTTCGGGAAGCGGCTCAAGTTCCACGTTGATACTCTTGAGAATGCCTAACTGGGCGAGCGCTTCGTAGGTGCGGTCAACGGTGCGGGCGGCGTAAAGCATTCCCGGCTGGAGAAAGCACTTTTCGTGGAGAATGGATGGGGCGATATAGTGGTCGTCGCCGGCATAGATCACTGTGATGTCCTTGTATGCCACAGTGTCCAGTGGCTCGGTGATACGGTCCAATGGTGTGGCTCCGGCTTGCGTTCCTTCAGCCACGAAAATAACTCGGTTTATGTAGTAGCGTTTGTGCAGCGAGATGGTGTCCGGATTGCCGGTTGGGTGCGGAGCGGCGGGTGCGTTTATCACCATGGTCAGGTCAACGTCGAGCGAGTTCTCTGCTGTGTCGGCGATAAAGGTTATGAAATCTTTGGCAAAGGCAAAGTAGCCTCGGTTGCGAAGACGGTCGGCAATGAGGGAGCGCTCCTGGTCAAGGAGATTGCGGTCGAATGGACTTCCGGGGGTGAGTGCGAGCAATGCACTGTCGCGCATCACGGCACGGCGCACGGCGCTGTCAGCGATATCGTAAGTCATTGACGCTATCCGGTGGGGTTCACCAGCATGTATCCGGTAATCAAGGCTTATCTTCTTCTTGTCGCGACGGACGGCGGAGTCAACTTCGACACGGGCATCCATGTATCCCTTGTTGATCATGGCAAGTTGCAGCTGCCGCAGTGACGCATCAGTGAGCTCTTCGCTGAAAATAACCGGTGGCTGACCCATGCGGCGCAGCCAGCGGTTGTACCATTTTGTGGTGTCCTTACCCGAGAGGTTGTAGGTGCCCAATTGCAGTTTTGTGAAGCCGAGCACCTTGTGGTTAGGCATCTGACGGAGATAGTTGACCAGCTCGGCCGAGCGCACATCGGCAGTGTCCGTGATGGTAACCTTTACCTCGTCGAGAAGAAGACTGCCGTCGGGGACATGACGTGTGGAGCTGCATCCCCACGCAACGATGAGGACCAACAACGCCGACAATATGCGCATGGCCGAGGCTTTCATTTCCATTTCAGACTGCAAAGATAGCTCTGAAATGCCGAATATCAAAGCCCCTCCGCCCAAAACGTTTATATAATAGGTGGGGTGGATGGGCTGTTTGGATAAACATAAGCGAAAAGTGGCCATTCGGATGAAGCGCCACGCATAAATGGCAAAATGTTAAGAAAAATCAAAAAGGATGAGTGGATATGTGGGGAAAAAGCCGTAACTTTGCAAAATAATTCGCGAGAGAGTTATTATAATGCTGATATTCAGGTTATTTACATAAATATTACATAATTTTTCATCGTTTCATTCATGGATTTTTCATGGTTAACAAATCTGGTAGGACCCGGAAATGAGTCACTTGCGAGCACTTTGGTGCTTTATTCGTTTGTGATTGCAGCGGGTGTCTATCTTGGGAAACTGAAAGTGGCGGGCGTGTCGCTGGGAGTCACTTTCGTGCTCTTCGTGGGTATCCTTATGGGCCACTTCGGTTATGTGGTCAATGCCGAGGTGCTCAAGTTCGTTCGTGAGTTCGGTCTCATTCTGTTTATCTTCTCCATAGGTTTGCAGGTTGGTCCCGGTTTCTTTTCTTCATTCAAGAAGGGGGGCGTTTTGCTCAACGGACTGGCTGTGCTTGGCATAGCGCTCAACGTTGTGATAGTACTGGCAATTTTCTATATTGAGCATGCTCCCATGGAGGCTCTGGTGGGTATCATGTCGGGTGCCGTTACCAATACTCCCGGTTTGGCGGCCGCTCAGCAAACAGCCGATTCAGTCGATGCAATCAACACCATGGCAATGGGTTATGCCGCAGCATATCCTCTGGGTGTGTGCGGTATTATCGGCGCCATGTTTCTGATCAAAGCTGTGTTCCGTATCAATACTTCCGATGAAATCAAAGCCATTGAGGATGAATATGCTGCAACTCACTCAGCACCTCACATGGAAACCGTTGAGGTGACCAATCCTCTCATCGAGGGAAAAACCTTGCGTGAACTTCACGACATTATCCAGTGTGACTTTGTCATTTCGCGTCTTTACTCTTTGAAGGAGCAGAAGATCATTATACCTACTTCGGCCACCGAGGTGCATGCGGGCGACAAACTCTTTACCGTGATTTCCGAAGGTGACGCCTCACGTTTCGAATCACTTGTCGGTCCTGAGGTTGAGATGGACTGGGATGAAGCCACGCCCAGCCAGGTGGTGTCCCGTCGAATTGTCATAACCAAGACCGAGTATAACGGGGTTGCCCTCGGTTCGCTTCGCCTCCATCAGGCCTATCAGCTGAACTGCACCCGAGTGAACCGTGCGGGTGTAGATCTGCTTGCATCGCCGCAGCTGCGTCTTCAGATGGGTGACCGTATCACTGTGGTGGGCGACCTTAACGATATCGACCGTTTGGCCTCACGCCTCGGAAACTCCATGAAGCGTCTCAACGAGCCCAATCTCATCACCATTTTCGTGGGAATCCTGTTCGGTATCATCCTTGGTTCAATCAACGTTGGCTTCGGCATGAAGCTCGGATTGGCCGGTGGACCTCTTGTTGTGGCTATCCTTCTGAGCCGCTTCGGTTATAAATTCAAGCTTGTCACCTACACATCCTCATCCGCATCACTCCTCATGCGTGAGCTTGGCATCTGCCTGTTCCTTGCTTCGGTAGGTATCAGTTCAGGCGGCGGATTTGCCGAAACAGTGTTCAACTCCACCGGTATGTGGTGGGTCATCTGGGGTTTCATCATCACATTTGTTCCCCTGGTGATCGTGGGATGCGTGGCCCGTGGAATCTACAAAATCAATTTCCTGTCAATCATGGGTCTCTTCTCCGGAGGCTACACCGATCCCCCCGCTTTGGCCTACGCTGGCGGATCAACAGGAAGCGACGCGCCTGCCGTGGCTTACTCTACGGTCTATCCTCTTACCATGTTCCTACGTGTGGTTGCTGCGCAGGGCCTGGTGCTGGCATTCCTCTGATCAAACTGTAACATAGATAAACGCAAGCGGAGGCTTCATCCCGATAATGAAGCCTCCGCTCGCTGTTTTTGTGGCGTGTCCCGTATCCGGGAGTGCGCCACTACAATTTTCCTATATCGCTTTTTAATGTTTGGAATTCTTTCACTTTGGCCACAAGCTGGTCGGCTTGATGGAGACCGTAGCCACGCCATACGGCTTCGCCCTCAACGAACATGATGAGGGTGGGGATGGACTGTACGCGATACTGCTGCGCGAGTTCGGGATTGCGGTCAACATCTATTTTCAAAATATTGGCTTCATCGCCAACAGTTTGTTTCACCTGATCAAGGATTGGGGCCTGCATTTTGCAAGGTCCGCACCAAGTGGCGTAGAAGTCAACCAATGTGGGTTTCTTATCTCTGATGATGTCTGAAAATTCGCTCATGATAATATGTTGTTTAATTAATGATTTCTTTACGTGAAGATAACAAACCGCATGCCAAAATGGTTTGCATATTTCGTTCGTAACACTTAATTTTGCAGTAAAAAGCATTGGAATTATGTCCCATATAGACCTTAGCGGCATGGGAGTGGCTTTGGTTACTCCTTTCCGACACGATAAATCAATTGATTACGACGCCCTTGCGCGGCTGATCGACTATCAGATAGACAACGAGGTGGCCTACATGGTGGTCCTCGGAACCACATCGGAGAATCCCGCGCTTGAACCTGATGAACGTGAGGAGCTGAGCTCGTACATAGCCCGCAAGGTTGCAGGACGTGTTCCGTTGGTGCGTGGCGTGGGAGGAAATAACACGGCTGCTGTGGTGCGTGAGCTTCAAACAACCGATCTGTCAGCTTATTCGGCCATTCTGTCAGTGGTGCCTTATTACAACAAACCTTCCCAAGAGGGCATATATCGCCACTATGAAGCCATTGCTAAAGCTTCGCCGCTGCCCATTGTGCTTTATAACGTGCCGGGACGCACAGGAGTGAACATGACTGCCGAGACCACCTTGAGGCTTGCGGCCGATTTCCCCAACATTGTCGCTATAAAGGAAGCTTCCGGCAACATGCAGCAGGTCGATGACATTATCCACCATAAGAGCACGGATTTCCAAGTGATCTCAGGCGACGATGCGATAACTTTCCCGCTCATCACCTTGGGCGCGGTTGGTGTTATTTCGGTGATAGGTAATGCTTTCCCGCGCGAATTTTCGCGCATGGTCCGCTTGGCTATTGACGGAGATTATGATAGGGCTCGCACCATCCATCACCGTTTCACTGACCTGTTCCGTTTGCTCTTCGTTGATGGCAATCCCGCTGGGGTGAAGTGCGTGCTTCATTACATGGGGATGATTGAAAATGAACTCCGGTTGCCTCTGGTGCCCACTCGTCTCGCCACAGATGAGAAGATACGGCATTTCCTCCAATCACTCAGCTAATAAGGGGTAAGGGAGACTCTCTTCGGACTTGCATCGCGCAGATTTGCGCTCATAAACAGTATGAACATTTGGCGGAGTGCGCGAAAAAGCGTAACTTTGCAGTTGAAACGCGTTGCGCGGAGATGTCCGTGCGGAAGTTTCTGGTAATATTGGTCCGGTAGCTCAGCTGGATAGAGCATCTGCCTTCTAAGCAGACGGTCATGCGTTCGAGTCGCATCCGGATCACTCCATAACAAACAACAAGCTTTGAAGGCGGTGAAGAAATTCACCGCCTTCAGTTGTTACATATAAAAAGCATGGAACATGACAAGATATCATCAGGAAACAATAGCGAAAAAGAAGGCTTCAATAGCCTCTTGGAGGCAGCAGCCGCTGAAGCCGGAAGAATATCGCGCGCAATTCAAGAAATTGCGGGAACAACGACTTGCAAGGGAGTCCAAATCATTGGATTAAATAACTGGGCAGTTGAGCACTGTTGCCGGATTGACAGCTACAATATATTAGGCGAATATTCGGACCGAGGTTCGGAAAAAGAATCATGAGAGGGTGCCGGAGATGGAAACTTTGGCTTAGTGGGGCATTAGCGCTATATGGGTTCGCTCAGAGGGGAATGAGAGCATGGATCCGGTTGATGGTGCGCTGAACAGTATGCGTGTGAACACATCGATGCTTACGTCAAAGTTAAGTTTCTCACAGGGATGGTCAACAATGTTACATCTACCGTTTTCCAGCCGGTAGGTGTGTGAGTTAACTTCAAGCAGTGGGTCGGTTATGCGGATTGTTGCGCTGTATTTTGGATTTGCCCCTGCAATAATGTCAAGAGCTTTGAGCGCATTGACAATCCTGCCCATCCCTCGGGAGTGTAGATGTCGGCGCGTTGAATCGTCGGCAGGAGCAAGCACCGTGAATTGACGGTTTGGAAACACTGAGCGAAGTGCGTGTAGTGCTCCCGTGCGTGCATCGTGGTCAATGCCGAGGAGTTCGTTGACTTGTATGAAATTTC
>CAJUSN010000033.1 GCA_910589095.1 uncultured Muribaculaceae bacterium | reverse complement strand
TGAACCGCAACGGCCACCTCGGTCTCCCCGTGCCCAACTACGTCGACGAATGCGTCTCCACCAAGATCGTCAAGCTCATCCAGAGCTACACCGGCGTAGTCAACAAAATGGTCTGGCGAAAATAAGAACAATATATTTATAATTCAAAGATAAATGAATACAAAACGTAATATACCGTTTTCACCGCCCGACATGTCGGAGGCGGAGGTTATGGAGGTGGCAGAGGCTCTCAAATCGGGTTGGATAACTACCGGGCCTAAGACCAAAGAGTTTGAAAATCTTATTTCAATGTGTTGCCAGACCATAAAGTATGATGCTGCTGGGCATCCGGAGCATACGGCATGCTGTCTTAATTCAGCAACGGCTTGCATGGAGCTGGCGCTTAGTGTGCTGGGCATCGGTGAGGGGGACGAGGTTATCGTTCCTGCCTATACTTATACGGCTACAGCAAGCTCGGTTTGCCATGTGGGTGCTCGGCCAGTCTTGATTGACTGCGCTCTCGGTTCATATGAAATGGACTATGAAAAGATGGCTGCGGCAATTAATGAGAAAACCAAAGCCATAATGCCTGTTGATTTGGGCGGGATTGTTGCCGATTACGATAAGGTCTTTGCAGCTGTTGAATCCAAGAAACATCTGTTCCGTCCCACGAATGAGATACAGCGAAATTTTGGCCGTTGCATAGTCATTGCTGATGCAGCCCATGCCTTCGGGGCCATGTGGCACGGCAAAATGTGTGGCGAGATAGCCGACTTCACTTCGTTCTCTTTCCACGCTGTCAAGAACCTGACAACTGCTGAAGGTGGCGCGCTGACATGGCGCAGTCGTGAGGGGATGGATAATGAGACTATCTATAAGCAGTTGCAATTACTCTCTCTACATGGTCAGAACAAAGATGCTCTTGCTAAAACGAGGCTAGGAGCATGGGAATACGACATCATAGGCACATGGTACAAGTGCAATATGACTGATGTGATGGCCGGAATCGGTCTGGCTCAGTTGAAACGCTATCCCGAGATGCTTCGTCGCCGGCGCCAACTTATTGAACGCTATAATGTGGCTCTCGAACCTTACAATTTGCAGGTGCTGAACCACTACAGCAACGACCATTCTTCAAGCGGTCATCTTTATCTCGTTCGTCTTCCCGGAGCAACGATTGAACAGCGGAATGATGTGATTGTCAAGATGGCCGAGCGAGGTATCGCCACTAATGTGCATTATAAACCTCTGCCCATGATGACAGCATATAAGGCTCTCGGTTATGACATAAAGGATTTCCCAAATGCCTACGCCCAGTTTGAGAATGAAATAACACTGCCGCTCCACACACGTCTGACGGACGAGGATGTTGACTATATTCTCGCAAATTTCATTGATATAATCAAAGAGCTTTGAAACGTTTATTCGATATTATAGCGAGTGGGATGGGCCTCATATGCCTCAGTCCGCTTTTTGCCGTTTTGGCAATATGGATTAAATGCGACAGTCAAGGACCTGTATTCTATCGCCAGGTACGTGTAGGACGCGGAAATAAAGACTTTAGTCTTTTCAAATTCCGCTCCATGCGTCCCGACAGTGATAAGTTAGGGCTTATCACCGTAGGGGGGCGTGACCCTCGTGTTACACGCTCAGGCTATTATATCCGAAAGTACAAACTTGATGAATTTCCCCAGCTCATCAACGTATTTCTTGGGGATATGAGCCTTGTGGGTCCGCGTCCCGAAGTGCGCAAGTACGTGGAAATGTATACCCCTGAGCAAATGAAAGTGTTATCCGTGCGCCCGGGGATAACCTCATTGGCCTCAATCCGCTACCGTAACGAAAATGACATTCTCGCTGCTGCCGAAGATCCGGATAAATGCTACATTGAGCAGGTTATGCCAGACAAACTCGCCATTGACCTTGAGTATGTCAAGCAAGCGACTCTCTTGAATGACATTAGACTCATATTCTCAACATTCAAAGAAATTATTACAAAATGAAGACACTTAATATGGATGGACCTTTTGAATTGAAGCAAGAGGTCATAGATAGAATCATCCCCGATGAAATAATCGGAAACTATGCCTATGGTTACATCGACGCATCCGATAAAACTTTTGTGGTACAATATGTTGGTAGATCGGATACAAATTTGAAGGAGCGAGTTTGTCACGGACTTGGTCAGTATCCATATTTTAAAGTGAGTGTAGCAAGCAGTCCTCAAGAAGCTTATTATAAAGAATGCCAAAATTATCATGATTTTGGTGGGGACGAAGGACTCTTGGACAACAAAATACACCCTGCTAAACCAGAACGCGGTTTAGTATTTTGTCCAATTTGTTCAAAAAGGTTATTAGATAAAATAATTGGGAAAAAATGAAAATATTAGTAACAGGCGCTGCAGGATTTATTGGGAGTGCAGTGTGTAAACGATTGCTTGATCGTGGCGATGTTGTCGTAGGATTGGATAATATCAATGATTACTATGACCCAGAGTTGAAATATGGTCGTCTTGCCAAACTTGGCATAATCAAAGAAGATGTTTCGTGGTATAAGTTTGCCAAGAGTTCCACAGAACCGAACTTTGAGTTTGTTCGCATGAACTTGGAAGACAAGCAGGCAATGCAGATGCTTTTTGCCAACGGTGATTTTGATGCAGTTATCAATCTCGGAGCGCAAGCTGGGGTACGTTATTCAATTACCAATCCCGATGCTTACATTGAGAGTAATGTAGATGGATTTATCAACGTCCTGGAAGGTTGCCGTCACAATAAGGTCAAGCATCTTGTGTATGCTTCATCGTCAAGTGTGTATGGCCTCAATGGGAAAGTGCCGTTCTCCGAACATGACGGCATTGCCCATCCAGTCAGTCTTTATGCGGCCACCAAGAAGAGCAACGAACTGATGGCTCATGCATATTCCAAACTCTATGGACTTCCGACCACCGGTTTGCGATTCTTCACTGTCTATGGACCTTGGGGAAGACCGGATATGTCGCCGTTCCTGTTCATTGATGCTATTCTTCATGACCGAGAAATCAAGGTGTTTAACAACGGTGACATGCTTCGTGATTTCACCTATATAGATGATATCGTCGAGGGTGTGATTAGAATCCTAGATGTTATTCCCGGTGGCAATAGTGATTGGGACGAAACGCATCCGGATCCAGCTACTTCAACCGCTCCGTATCGTGTCTACAATATCGGGAATCAGCATCCTACCAAGTTGATGGATTATATTGCATGTATTGAAAATGCTATAGGGCGTGAAGCTAAAAAAGATTTTTTACCAATGCAACCGGGCGATGTATATCAGACATATGCAGATTCATCAGCTCTTGGCGAAGCAACAGGCTTCAAACCGGACACTCCGCTACAGGCAGGTATAGATCGCACGGTAGCATGGTTCAAGGATTATTATAGTTTATAAATATATATGGAAAAATATAATATAGCAGTTGCAGGAACCGGATACGTGGGTTTGAGTATAGCCACCTTGTTAGCTCAGCATAACCGCGTAACAGCAGTAGATGTAATCCCTGATAAAGTTGAAAAAATCAATCACCGGATTTCGCCTATTCAGGATGAATATATTGAAAAGTATCTTGCAGAAAAGCAGCTTGATTTAACTGCGACGCTTGACGGAGAAGCTGCCTATAGAAATGCTGACTTTGTGGTGATAGCAGCCCCGACTAACTATGACCCGGTAAAGAATTTTTTCGATACTCATTGCATAGAAGATGTGATTGACCTTGTTCTCAGTGTCAATCCCGGTGCCGTGATGGTAATCAAGTCAACAATTCCGGTTGGGTATTGCCGAAACCTCTATGTGAAGTATGCAGCAAAAGGAGTCAAGCAGTTCAATTTGCTTTTCTTCCCGGAATTCCTTCGTGAAAGCAAAGCTCTTTACGACAACCTCTATCCCTCACGCATAATAGCTGGTATACCTAAAATAATCGATCATGCAAGATTTGCAGAAGAAAATGAGGCTATACGAAAAGTAACCGATCTTGATAAACTTAATAATGCTGCACATAAGTTTGCCGCACTTCTTCAACAGGGAGCTCTTAAGCCGGACATTGATACACTATACATGGGCATGAAGGAAGCTGAGGCTGTCAAACTCTTCGCTAACACATATCTTGCGTTACGTGTGAGCTATTTCAACGAGCTTGATACTTATGCAGAAGTTAAAGGACTGGATTCGCGGGCTATCATTGAAGGTGTAGGTCTTGACCCGCGTATCGGCACGCACTACAACAATCCGTCGTTCGGTTATGGCGGATATTGCTTGCCAAAAGATACCAAGCAACTTTTGGCTAATTATGCTGAAGTGCCGCAGAATATGATGTCGGCCATAGTAGAGTCCAACCGTACTCGCAAAGACTTCATAGCAGATCAAATTCTAAACATGGCCGGGTGGTACGGAGAAAATGCACAATATCGAACAGGAGAGGTCCCGTGCACAATCGGGGTGTACCGTTTGACAATGAAGTCAAACTCCGATAACTTCCG
This sequence comes from uncultured Muribaculaceae bacterium, assembly GCA_910589095.1. Classification (GTDB taxonomy): domain Bacteria; phylum Bacteroidota; class Bacteroidia; order Bacteroidales; family Muribaculaceae; genus Paramuribaculum. Next base: position 14,029 of record CAJUSN010000033.1, on the reverse strand, counting down.
CCAGTCATCGATCCAAGGCGTGATGAAACGTATCAAAGCCAAAGGCGCTCAGGTAATTATCTATGAGCCAACCCTTGAGGACGGCACAACATTTTTTGGCTCACTTGTGGTCAATGATCTTGCTCGCTTCAAGGAACTCTCCCATGCTATTGTGGCTAATCGCTACGATCCTTGTCTTGATGACGTTGAATCAAAAGTCTACACCCGCGACATATTCCGCCGTGACTAATATGAGGAAGACTAATATGAGGGAGCGGATATTGCTGTGCAAGCCGAGGATGAGCGGGCGGGAGCTTGATTTTATCAAGCCGGCGCTTGCTGAGGATTGGGCCGTGCCGATGGGGCCTGATGTCAATGCTTTCGAGAAGGAACTCGGTACGGTTATAGGAGCGGAACACGTCGTTGCACTTGAATCAGGGACGTCGGCAATTCATCTGGCGTTGATACTTTGCGGAGTTAAGCCGGGAGATGAGGTTCTGGTCCAGTCCATGACTTTCTGCGCTTCGACCAACCCGGTTGCCTATCTGGGTGCGACACCTGTGTTTGTTGACTCTGAAAGAGAGTCATGGAACATGGATCCGTCTCTTCTTGAAGAGGCCATCAAGGACCGCATTGCCAAGACCGGCAAGAAGCCCAAAGCCATTATTCCGGTCGCACTATATGGGATGCCGTATCAGATTGAAAGAATATTGGAAATAGCTAACCTATATGCGATTCCTGTGATTGAGGATTCAGCCGAAGGCTTTTGTTCGCGATACGACGGTAAAGTACTTGGAACATTTGGCCGATTTGGTATTCTGAGTTTCAATGGCAACAAAATGATCACCACCTCAGGTGGCGGAGCATTGATCTGTCCTGACAAGGAAACTGCGGACAAGGCCAAATGGTATGCCACCCAGGCCCGAGAAGGTTATCCCTACTATCAGCATGAGGAGGTTGGCTACAACTATCGCCTTTCAAACATATCGGCCTGTATTGGCCGGGCACAGCTTACAGTCCTTGGCGAACATCTTGCCCACCACCGTCATGTGCAGGAGCTTTATTGCGAGTTGCTGAAGGATGTCAAGGGCATCACCATGCACTGCAATCCTACGCCGGAATATGACTCAAATTTCTGGCTGTGCACGGCCACTCTCGACCCCGACCTCAAAATCAAGGGTCAGGAAAATGCCTACAAGACCATCATCACGGGAGCGGTTGGCGGTGCCGCCGGCGTGATTCATGCGGCGTCAACTGCCACTACCGACTGTCAGCCCAACGACAACGTCGAGGCCCTGCGAGTGTGTCTTGACAAGGCCAACATCGAGGCCCGCCCGCTGTGGAAACCGATGCACAAACAGCCCGTTTATAAAAATGCCCCGGCCTACGTGAACGGAGTGAGCGAAGCACTTTTCGCCACCGGTATCTGCCTCCCGGCCGGTCCCTACGTGACTGACGACGACGTCCGCTACATTGTGGACAGCATCAAGGCTTCCATTCTAAAATAAGAGGATGCAACGGCGGTGTGTCAAACGAATTATGACTCACCATCGTTCCCGGTTGTTTTACACCACCAATGGCTATTCGGCTTTTCGATTATCAGCGTGAAATGAAGGCCTCCGTATTGGAGGCTTTCTGTACTCATGATGCGGTGATGTGCCAGATGCCCACCGGTACCGGTAAGACTCATTTGCTTGCCGCTGTGGTAAGTGATTTTGCCAAAGGCAAGTTGGTGTGGGTGGTGGCTCACCGTCGAGAACTGACCGATCAGATAAAACGAACGTGGGACACCTACTATAAAGACAGGAAAAACGCTCCTGATGTACGGATAGTTTCAATTCAGTGGCTTTCGCGCAATTGGGAAAAGGTTACGCATGACCGTCCTTCCCTGATAGTGATTGATGAGGCCCATCACGCGCTTGCCGAGTCCTATCAGGAACTTTTCAGGCGTTACCCCGAAGCAAAGAAACTTGGCATGACCGCAACCCCTTACCGCTTGAACGGCAAGGGGTTCGCTGATTTATTCGGTGTCCTTTTGGAATCACGGAGCCTTCCAGAATTCATAATGATGAAGCGGTTGTCGCTGTTTGACTATTATGTTGTGCCGCAAAACAGCAAAGTCCGCCGTCAGTTGGCGTTGCTAAAAAAACGTGGAGCCAATGGCGATTATCTGACACGGGAAATGGAACTGTCGCTAAACACGCCACGCAACATTGAATATCTTTACAATTCTCTGATTCGTTATGCCCGTGGTCGTAGAGGAATAGTCTATGCCATAAGCATCCCCCATGCACGAGCAATAGCCCAACACTATTCCGCTAAAGGGTTGCGATGCTGTGCCATTGATTGCAATACCCCCGCAAAAGAACGTGATGAAATGATTGCCTCCTTTCGTCATGGCGACATTGACGTGATGGTCAATGTAGATATCTTTTCCGAGGGATTTGATTGTCCCGATGTAGAATTCATCCAACTTGCACGACCCACACTTTCGCTTGCGGTTTATCTTCAGCAGATAGGCCGTGGTCTGCGTAGGGCAAAGGGCAAAAAATATTGTGTGATTCTCGATAATGTAGGACTAAGCAGGACGTTCGGCACTCCGATACGACAATGGGACTGGGAAAAGATGTTCCATGGCTGTGCCGACAACCTCAGGATTGATATGGGTGAACGACGTGAACTGATAACGCATCTGGGCTATCCCGGAAAGCTGGCCGATGAGCCCATGGAAAAAGTCATTGACCATACCGAGATGATGCAAGCAATTCGCCATCAAGAACTTCTAAGATATTATTCCTCAAGCAACCTTGTGGGGATAATCCTCAATGGTAAGGAAGTTGCCCAAAAACGTGTTATGAATGTGATAGCACATCGGGACAATGCGGTGGCTCTGCGTCTTGCTGATCGTTCGTGCTGTCTCCTTTTCGATTCAGGTTTGGAGATTTCTCTCCCTTCAGACTGCTCTGACTTCGAAATCTTTAACGACAAAATAGTGCGCGTCGTTACAGGAAGCGGAATCTGTTACATTGACCTTGTTACCAAGTTGCAGTTCAAACACCGTCCGGCCATAGAGAAGTACGGTCCAATGGAGTTCATTGATGACGGACGGAAAATGTGGCGACGCATTTTCGACCGTGTTGTTGACTACGACAAACTCCCCACCGGAAAGTCAACCTGGAACGGCTTTTACTTCAAGACCTATGGTATTTGCCCCATAGCTACTAAAACTTTCATTCCCGGAGCGCAGCTTGGTGGCACGCGCGAAGTCAGTTTTGCCTTTGTGGTTCTGTTTCAAACAGATTTGCGCGAATATTACCTGGTGAATGAGCTCAGCAACGGCAATATAATTATAGTAGACTACAACCTTGACTACTATCTTGTACGTCCCGATCTAACCTATCAGTTTCTCTTCACCTCCACATCTTACAACGATTCCAAACAGCAACTCGAGCATTGGATGGCTGAATTTGCCAAACGCTCCTGACTTTTATCTCTCCACATCTTTAATATCTACGCCATCGGCCAACGGTTTCCCAAATCGCAGCCGATGGCGTATTGTTTTCAGTGTCATTCCTTTTCACTGCAATCGCTTTTAAATCCTGCAAAAACACTTTTTTTCACCGGAGGCGATTGTTTTATTTAGAAAAGTAGTTATCTTTGCTGACAGTTATCCATCTGTCAATCAATTATCATGAAAAGACTCCTCACATCGCTTGTCGCAGCAGTAACCTTCGCAATGGTCTCACATGCAGGCGAGGTTACCTTTGATTTCGTTAATGAATCTTACGGCCTCACCCGCTACTCTTCCGATGCCGGTTCATATATTTCTTCTGGCACCGTCTGTGCGCTCGACGGTGTAGAAATCTATTTCAGCAAAGTGATTGGAAAGACCGGGTTTAAACTTTGGACCGACGGTTTGCGCTTTTATCGTAATTCATCGGCCCGCATTTATGTTTCTGCGCCCGGAGCCATTTTAGAGCGCGTGGCTATTGAGGGCGATACCGGAGCAGACTTTTCTCTTGATCCTGTTTCGGTATCCTCGGGCAGCATGTTATCCAATGTATGGACGGCGGCCTCAACCTCGGCAGCCGATGGTGTAGAGGAAATCTGCCTCAGCTATGAAGGGGAAGGCACCTATGCCGTCCACACCATCACTGTTTCATTCGTACGGGAAGGTGAAGGTGAAGGTGAGGGTGAGGCTGCGCTCCCGGAAATAGACGCCGATGAGCAGCTCCCGGAGTATTTCACTCTGCAAGGCATCAAGGTTGATTCTCACAATCTTTCCCCCGGACTCTATCTTCGCCGTGTGGGCCGCAAGGTTACAAAAATAGCTGTGCGCTGATACTCTGTCATACAATCACCTTATGACAGATATTCCAGATCGTCCACAGAGTATTCTGCCGGAAGTTTATGACCGTTGATAAGTATCACCGGTGTAGCAGTCAATCCCGTTTCCTCGCGCCATTTTTGTTGCTTTTCAAATTCGGCCGTTACCGAGTCGGCGGTTATGTCAAGATTCAATCCGTTGAAAAACTCTTCGTTTTTCAATTTTCCTCCCGCGTACCATTCTGTCAACAGCTGCCATGTGCGTGATGCGCCAAGTGTTTGATAAGCGGCAATGAAATATCGGTTGATCACACTTTTGGCATCCGAGAAGTATGTCATGGTGTAGCGAACCGACGCATCCGGGTGAGCGGCCAGAAACAGGGCCATGTGTTTGTGCATTTCGGCGCAAGGGATGCAATACGGATTGGCAAACACCGTGATATTGGTTTTCCCTGAATGAGCGTTTCCAAAAACCATGCTTGATTGTAGATCCTTATCTTTATCAATTTCAGGCTGACGGCGTATCATCAGGTGCATCACCTCAGGTATGGCCTTCATTTCGGCGTATGCGTTAGCAGCATCGCGATAGTCAAGTAATTTGCGCGCAAATGAATCGATGTAGCTCACCGCAATTATGGCGGCCCCATAAAAAGCACCGGTAGTAATAAGTCGCATACTCCACAAATTGCCCATGCCGTACACTCCCCCAATGAGCAGCAGAATAACCTGCGCCCACATCAGGCTCAGAATAATCAGACATAGTGTGCACCATGTCTTGGCCTTCGTTTTCTGATACCAGATGCTCCAGAATGAAAACAGTAGCCCCACAGCACTAAGCAATGCCATGGCCGGAAGCAGGTCGGTCACGAAAAGAAGTATGATTGTGTTAACGAAAAAGAATCCAACACCCACTTCGCTCAACGTCACCATTCCCAATATATGGGAGGCTTCCGTCAGTTTAGGACTGTCACACCGGCTCTCTTTGATGAGTCCACACAACCGTTCAGCCATAGTGTTCCCAATGTGAAGCTGCTTAAGAACCAATAGATAACCCACATAGAGGCCGGCAATATTCACCGCCAGCACCGCCAATCCCCACCAGGTCATTAAGTATGTGTTGGATATTCCCACGGCCAACGCGAGCACAACGAGCGCCACTGCAAAAAGCAATCCCTTAACTCTTGAGGCCAGTTCTTGGCTATGGTTGGTCAGATAATCAGGCTCTCGGGAGGCAGCATCGGGCGTTCCCTTCAGGGCCACACCGTCCCACTGCTTAAGAAAGTCGCCATAGGTCATCTCCCTCACTTTTGAATCGGTCTGATACGTTACTGTATCGGCGGCTACACTGCGTATTACAGCAAACTTGTTGTCTATAATAGCCACACAGGGCGCCGGCACTCTGACTATTTCGGGATTTTTCAGGTCATATTTTTCGGCCTCGGCCGGAATGCCATATTCGCGCAGCATCTCTGCCAGCCCGTACATCGTGTTCTTGTACGGATTGCTTTCATATACGGCCCGGCACCCGCGGCGTGTGTGGGGCACGTTAAGACAAGATAGGTAAAGGTTCAGAATCGATTGCATGTCGGGTAGAGTTTCTAAATAGAGTGTGCTAAAAAGCAGTTAGGATTTAAAATTACGCGAGGGTAGGGGAGAGCGCAGCCCCGTAAGGCAGGTTACCGCCCGCTCAGTCACAGTCTTCTGGCTTGCGTATGTCACAAGCTGCCCCTTCGTCAACCTGAGTTGATGCGGGTTTAACACCGATATTTTTCATTTCCGATCCCGATAGTTCATGCGAGTCACGTGTACGAGTGCGTTTCTTCTTTTCCATAATTATTTTTCTGTTTCAGTAAGTGGCAAAAGTGCCATTTAAGGGTATAAATTATTTCTACAGGAACATACTGATGCCTGTCACTTACTTAACAACTGCACATGTCTTAAGTTCAACCAGATAAAAAGAAACAGAGGCGCTCTCACGAGTACCCCTGCATCCATTCATCACATTATGCTTATTAAAGTAAGTATTTTCGGTTTTGCTTTCGCTTGGAGTTATCAATATCTTGAGGCCACTACCTCCCAGTCAACTATATCCCAGAGCTTCTCGAGCGCATCAGCGCGTCGGTTCTGATAGTCGAGGTAGTAGGCATGTTCCCACACGTCAAAAGTGAGCAGTGGCGTAAGTCCATCGGTCAACGGGTTACCGGCGTTGGGCTTCTGTATGATAAACAGCTTGCCCTGCTGGTCGCGGGCTAACCAAACCCAACCGCTGCCGAATATTTTTGTTCCGGCCGCAACGAATTCTTTTTTGAATTCCTCAACCGATCCGAAGTCGCGTTCAATAGCTTTTCGGAGTTCGCCCTCAGGTTCTGTGGGGCCGTTGGGTGTGAACGAGAAGAAATAGAAAATATGATTCCAGGCCTGCGATGCGTTGTTAAACAATGCTCCATCCGACTCCCGGATTATATCCTCTATGTCCATATCGGCATATTCTGTGCCTTCAATGAGTTTATTGAGATTTTCTATATATGCTTTCTCATGTCGCCCGTAATGGTAGTCGACGGTCTCCTGCGATATTGCCGGAGCTAAAGCATCAGGTGCGTAGGGTAGTTTCGGCTGGGTATAAACTTGGGTTTTCATAAGTTTTTATAGGTTAAGGATCATTGAACGTTTTTATGGAAAGGGCGGTGTTCGGCAGGCGCCTTGGCACCGCCCTTCATAGTTTATAACATAATTCAGTCGCGAAAGTTCACTTCTGAGTCCGTTCATTTATGTCGGTATTGGGGCAGCAATGGAACAGGGAACTTTGAAAACAGTGTGTTGACAGCTTCTGCGATTCCTGCAAGATTCCTGAACTGGCCCTGGCCCGAGCCGTTGAGTATTGTGGCAACAGAAGCTGAATAAAGTGGCACTTTTTCGGTGATGTTCACCATATCCATTGTCAGGACACCCTCTTTGTAAATGCCGGTGATTACCTGTGCATTGTTATATGCCGGCCAATAATATTGGCGCGGATACATGAAGAATGGATAGTAAGCCGGTGCCGGCGCCGGGCCATACCACGGGTAATAATTGTTTAAAAGCGGTTCAGTCTGAATTTCGCGCTGGGTGGTGATTCCGATGTTGATGAGCAATGGCGAAGTCGGGCTCTCTGTGTATCCGCGCTCTATCATCTGCTCGCGTATGGCGGCTGCTATGTTGTAATACGTCACTTCAGCCATACCCGGTGCCAGTTTACCCTCTTCGGGAGTTACGATCCTGAACGTGGAATATGACGCGAGATTGGCGTTGTTGTACGTCTCGCTATTCACAAGTGTGTATGGGCTGCATCCTGCCAAAGCCAGCAGACACAGCATTGAGATAAGTACGTGTTTCATGACATTTATCTTTGTTTAATCGTTTCCGTTTTAATAATAAGAAGTGAGTTTCATTCATTTAACGTCTTTGCGCTTCCAAAAGTTTCTTAAATTATTTTGTAGTCACGACTAATAGATGTAATTTTACCCCCTAATTCATGATATGTTTGCATTTTTAACACAAGCGAGCGTCCCCGCTCATCCTCTCCAGCTCGCTTCCCAAGTGTCCCTGCAAACCTTGTTTCACTTACGCATAAAATCTTTTATCACTGAAAATGGAGGATATTACCCAAGTCTTTGACAGTTATCTGGCTCAGTACGGGAGCGTGGATATTGCCGAGGCTGAATTTAAAAAAAATCTGCATGAGGACCCCGACCTCAAAGCCGCCTATCGTAAATGGTGTGATGAGGTAGGCAGCTCCGATAAGCGTGGTTTCTTTGACTATTGCGACGAGTACTTCAACTCTCAAAACGATATTTGGAACACCCTCAGCGACTATAATGATGACTGAAACCTCCCTGTCCATTCTCCCTGCAGAGTGGGAAATGTCCGGAGCCGTTCTCGTGGCATGGCCACACCCCGATACCGACTGGGCCTATATGCTCCCCGAAGTTCAGCAATGTGTACGTGAAATGATTCGTGCCATGCTCCCTTGGACGCCGGTGATTGTGGCTTGTCCCGATCCGGATGCCGCCCGTGAGGAATTGAGTGAACTCCTGTGTGGCTCCCTTTCGTTTTTCAAAACACCCACTAACGATACCTGGACACGTGACTATGGGCCCATTTCCGTTAAGAATCCCTCCACAGGACAATATAGCATTCTCGACTTCCGGTTCAATGGCTGGGGCTTGAAATTTGCTGCTTGTCACGACAATCTTGTCGTCGGGCGAATGTGCTCGGAGGGCTTACTGACGGCCGAGCGCGTTAACTGTCAGGATTTCGTACTTGAGGGCGGAGGGATTGAAAGTGACGGGGCCGGACTTCTCATGACCACAGCCGAGTGTCAGCTCTCTCCGAATCGTAATCCTGTACTCACAAAATCCTGCATTAACGAACGTTTGCTACGTTATTTCGGTGGTGAAAAAGTGATATGGCTACATCACGGCTATTTGGCCGGTGACGATACCGACAGCCACATTGACACTCTTGCACGATTTGCCCCTGGGAACTCAATTGTTTACGTTGGGTGTGACGATCCCTCCGACGAGCATTTTTCCGAGCTTCAGGCCATGGAGAGCGAGCTCAAGGAGGCTCGCAATCTCAATGACGAGCCATTCAATCTTATTCGCCTCCCGCTTCCTGACCCGATTTATGATGAGGATGGAGACCGACTCCCCGCCACCTATGCCAATTTCCTTGCATTGCCGAATGCCGTTTTTCTCCCCACGTATGGCCAACCGCGAAAGGACCTCATGGCCCGTCAAATGCTTCAGATCGTATTTGACGTTCCGGTTATTGAAGTCGATTGCCGTCCGCTCATACGTCAGCACGGTTCATTCCATTGCATGACCATGCAGATGCCGGGCGCCATCCTCAGTCCCTCGCGTTAAGCCATTCATGACCAAGTCCGGAATTGCCGCGCATTTTTTATTTGAGACATTCTTAACAGTTTCTTTCACTGAAAAATGAATTCAAGAATTTTACCCGTTGGAATAATCCAGCAACATAAATCAGCCGATGTGGTTCAAAATCGCATGCGGCTTGCCGAAGAAATCCGTAAGCTCGCCGCTCAGGGCGCCCGATTGATTGTGAACCAGGAACTACACGACTCTCTTTATTTTTGTCAAACAGAGAATGTTGATCTCTGCAACTTAGCCGTGGAAATTCCGTCCGAGTCAACCGATTTCTATGCCGCGCTGGCCAAGGAAACCGGAGCCGTTATCGTTACCTCCCTATTTGAGCGTCGCGCCCCGGGTCTGTATCATAACACTGCCGTGGTTTTTGAGGCCGACGGATCCATAGCAGGAAAGTACCGTAAAATGCACATACCCGATGACCCGGCCTATTATGAAAAGTTCTATTTCACACCCGGCGACATTGGTTTCTACCCCATTGACACATCAGTTGGACGTCTCGGAGTGCTTGTGTGCTGGGACCAGTGGTATCCTGAAGCTGCACGACTTATGGCCCTCGCAGGTGCTGAACTGCTCATCTATCCCACAGCTATCGGCTGGGAATCGTCTGACACCGATGATGAAAAGGCGCGCCAGCGGGATGCTTGGGTCACTGTGCAGCGTGCTCATGCCGTGGCCAACGGGCTCCCTGTAGTGACTGTAAATCGTGTGGGTCACGAACCTGATCCCTCGGGTGCCACTCGCGGAATCACTTTCTGGGGCACGAGCTTCGTGGCCGGTCCACAAGGCGAGTTGCTTTTTGAGGCGCCGTCCGACAGTGAAATCTCCCGTTTGGTCAACGTTGATCTGTCGCGTAGCGAGCAAGTGCGTCGCTGGTGGCCTTTCCTGCGGGATCGCCGCATTGACGCCTACTCCGGATTGACCAAACGTTTCCTCGACTGAAAATCTTCAATACATCAAGCAGGCAAGCAGGCCGGTTTTGCGTATCAGCGAAACCGGCCTGCTTGATGTTAAAATAACTTCATTATATCATTCAAATACCGTGCCGGGAAGTTGACGGCAGTTGTACTGCATGGCCATCACTGCACCGTATGCGCCCGCTGTGCGCAGTGCAAGTAGATCACCTCTTTGGGTGAGAGGGAGGATGACATCCTCAGCGAATACGTCCGATGACTCACACACCGGCCCAACAACGTCATAGCGTTCTGATTCATCGCTTTGCGATGTAAGGTTTTCTATGAGGTGATGAGCGCCATAGAGTGCAGGGCGGATGAGGTCGGTGAATCCGGCATCCACAATTACAAACTTCTTGTCCAACCCCTTTTTTACATATAGCACTTTAGTGATGAGCGAACCGCACTGTGCCACAAGTGACCGCCCCAGTTCAAAGTGTATCTCCTGGCCCTCGACGGTTTGCAGCCCTCGTGAAAAAGTATTGAAATACTCTCTGAAGTCTGGAATCGGATTGGCCGACGGATTGTCATAGTCAACACCTAAGCCGCCACCAACGTTGATTGTTGGAAATGTCACGCCACGCTGTGCATACTCTTCTTGTAGGGCATTGATGCGTTCACACAGAATCTCGTAAGGCTTCATTGTGGTGATTTGTGAACCTATATGGAAATGCAATCCGTGCAGCTCCAGGTGGTCGTCAGATTGTACCATCTCTATTGCCCGTTCCAGCGACACCATCGGAATCCCGAACTTGTTTTCGGCCAGTCCGGTGGTGATATAGTGATGAGTGTGAGCGTCTATTTCAGGATTCACACGCAGTGCCACTCGCGCCCTTTTTCCTAAAAGTGCGGCGCGCTGTGAAATCACCTCTATTTCCTCTGTCGATTCCGCATTGAAACACCCTATTCCGGCAAGGATACCTAAGTCAATCTCCTCATCGCTTTTTCCAACACCTGCAAAAACTATTTTAGAAGCATCGAAGCCGCAGTCAAGCGCGAGTTTTATCTCTCCGCCACTCACCGTGTCCACCCCGAAGCCGGCATCACGCATGGCTTCCAGGATTTTCTTCTCAGTGTTGGCTTTCATTGCGTAATGTACTCGGAACCGGTCATCGACCGAAGCCGCATTGCGTGCTGCTTCAATAGTTTCGCGGAGCAGCCCCATTGAGTAAAGGTAGTATGGTGTTTTGGTCATAACTGTTGACTTACTTAGTGAAGAGATATTCGCTAAGGAGAGAGAGTGCCTTCACCTTATCGGCTTTGCGCACAAGCAGCGAGATGTTATAGTTGCTGCCCCCGTAGGAAATCATTCTGACGGGGAGGTCCTTGAGCGCGTTAACCACAGCTGCTTCAAAGCCGCGATTGCTCCATTCCAGGTCGCCTACCACGCAAATTATCACCATATCCTTGTCAACGGTGATGGTTCCCAGAGTCTTGAGCTCGGCAAGAATCTCTGGCAGACGTTGCTCGTTGTCAATAGTGACCGATACGCCAACCTCTGAGGTGACAACCATGTCGATCGAGGTGCGGTAACGTTCAAAAATCTCGAATACGCGGCTTAGAAACCCATAGGCCAGTAGCATTCGTCCGCTTTTGATTTTTATTGCCGTGATGTTATCCTTAGCGGCAACCGCTTTGATTCTGTGGTCAGGACGCGCGTTGCATATAAGTGTGCCCTCGGCCGACGGCTCCATGGTGTTGAGAAGTCTCACAGGAATATTGGCAAGCTTAGCCGGAAGAATACATGTAGGGTGAAGTATCTTTGCTCCGAAGTAGGCCAACTCTGCGGCTTCCTCGAAATGCAGTTTTCTCACCGGAGCTGTGTTATCCACATACCTGGGGTCATTGTTGTGCATACCGTCAATGTCGGTCCATATCTGGATTTCATCAGCACCAAGTGCCGCGCCCACCAAAGAGGCTGTGTAGTCGCTTCCTCCGCGCTTCAAATTATCCACTTCACCCTCAGAGTTGCGGCAAATGAATCCCTGCGTTATATAAAGGTCGGCCTCGCCGGTTTCTTTTTTAAGTTTCTTTAAACGTTCAGCTATGGTTGAGGCTATGGGCTCGCCTGATGCGTCGATAACCATGTAGTCCAATGCAGGAAGCATTTTGGCATTAATACCCTGGCTGAGCATGTAGTTGAGCATCAAAGCTGTGGACATCAGTTCTCCACGTGACACTATGTTTTTCTCCGTCTGTCCGCTCATTGGTTTCTCTATTTCGGAGCGGATGGCCTCTATTGAGAGCGAGATTGCTTTGGTCGCACCACAGCGATATTCCTCCTCTGCGTCAGCAAAAAGTTCGCTGATCACTCCTGAATATTTATCTTCCAGACGCGAAAGGGTTTCGGCAGCTCCAACCGGATTGCCCATTTGCAAATAATCGGCTATCTCAAGAAGTTGATTCGTTGTTCCTGACATGGCGCTGAGTACTACAATGTTACCCTCTTTGCTATTTACCAGTGCGGCAACATCCTTTATGCGCTGCGGGCTACCAACTGAGGTGCCCCCGAATTTCATTACCTTCATTTCTGTACGTTATCTTTGTGTGTTGGTCGGCAAAGTTACAAAAAATCTTATTAATAGGCAATTATCGTATTTAACACAATTTAACTTTAGGGGGGGTAATTTTATACAATAGTGTTACCTTTGTGGAATCATTTCGTGTTTATCCCTTAAAAAAATCACACATTATTAATTATTTATACCAATCCAATTCTCAAATGAAAAAAGCATTACTTGTGTCTTTGCTATCATTGTCTTTTGGAAGTTTGGCTGTTTCAGCAGCGGAGCCGGAGCTCGTTGACATGGGCACCGTCTCGGCAATCTGGGCCAAGGACAACCTTGGAGTTGACAGCGACTATCCCGATGGCAAGTATTATCTTTTTGGTGCGCCTGCACCATATACCGGTCCGGGAACCGGTGAATCTTATTTCGCCGGAAAATATCCGGCCGCTGGAAATTACTACGGCGATGCCGAATATGACGCTGCAACGGCGGCCTACGGCGATAAGTGGATAACACCAACGGCCGACATGTTCAGCGAACTGTACGACGCATGTACAGTGGAGGCCGTAGTGGAGCAGATTGATGCTCTTAATTCGATATTGGTCTACGTGTTTACTTCCAAAACGACCGGCAACCAAATTAAATTTCGCACCGGATATTATTGGATGTACGGACAGGACGCTCCTTCAACATTTGATCCGCAGCGTTACTTCCAGACGTCAACATCCTACGGAGGTGGTCGAAGTGCAATGGCATGCATGGACTATACCAGTACAGCCACTTTCTACCAGTGGGAATTTATGTCACGTGCTTACAGGCTGCGCCCTGTGTATCTGACCGGTCAGACAGTAAAAGTAACCTCGATAACACTTGACAATTCTCAGCTCAGCCTCTATAAAGGGATGGGCTCATCGCTTACTGCCTCTGTTTTGCCCTCCTATGCCGCAGACAGAAGTGTTACGTGGAAGTCATCTGATGAATCGGTGGCAACCGTTTCTTCAAGCGGATATGTTACTGCAGTGGCAGAGGGCGTCTGTGAAATATCTGTTACTGCCAATGATACCGGTAATATTTCGGCAAAATGCAAGGTGACAGTAAGTAAACAGGAGGAACAGAACCCTGACGCACAATATGTTGACATGGGCACTTCTGTCCTGTGGGCTAAGGAAAATCTCGGTGTGTCCGATGAATATCCTTACGGAGCTTATTATCAGATCGGTGCCATCGAGCCGTTTACAGGTGCAGGGACCGGTGATTCTTGGCTTACGGCGAATCCCATAACAGGTACTGAGGATCAGACCTATGCTGGCAATCCTGAGGCTGACGCCGCTACCGC